>CAYHNV010000008.1:0-29275 GCA_964358065.1 uncultured Elusimicrobia bacterium
GACAAGGCCGGTCGACGGGTCATAGACGTCGCCGAAACGCCCGCTCTTGCGGGAGACTTTCTTGCCGCCGATGAAATGCCGAAGCTATTGAGGCATGGTTCCTCCCGGAGGAAACGCCCGGCGGATCGCTCCCGCCGGTTATTGTACCTCCATTCGCGTCGAAGATGTATAATCAAGAGTCGCAGGGAGAAAAACATGGGAGTGAAGAAAGCCGCCCGGAAGTCGGCCGAAGACGTTCGCAACCAAAGCGCCGCGGCGAAGGAAGCCCGCCGCCTACGCGCGGAAAAGACCGCCGCCTACGACGTGAAGTACAAAGCCGACGCCCTCGCGCGCCGCGAGAAGATCGCCGCCGACGCGAAACCGGCACAACCTTGAAGATGCACTTATACGAGTTCAAATCCGACAAGAAGAAGGTGAAGTGCCTCTGCGGCTGGGAGCGCACCGTGCGAACGGCCGATATCCCTTCGACCTATAAGATGTTCAAGGAACACTGCGCTCAAGAGGCCCTCCCCGCTCGGAAATAGGCAGACCCCGCCTCGGCCACGCAGACCCTTGGAGGCTCCCGTCGATAAGTACGCCCTCTACTCCAAAGCCGTGCAGCAGCCGGACGTCGACGTGCGCTTCATGCGCGAGCTATACCGGGAGCTCAAAGGCAGGACGCCTCGGATCCTGCGGGAAGATTTCTGCGGGACCTTCTCCGTCTGCTGCGAGTGGGCGAAGCTCGGCACCGGCTACCGCGCCTATGGGCGCGACCTGAACCCCGAGCCCCTCCTCTACGGCCGCGCCCGCCACCTCGCCAGGCTCAGCGCGGCGCAGCGTTCGCGCGTGAGCGTCGAGGCCAAAGACGTCCTGGGGCCCGGCGGGCCGTCGGCCGACATGATCGTCGCGATGAACTTCTCGTATTGCACCTTCAAGACGCGCGCGGCCTTCAAGATCTATCTCGTCAATTGCCGCAAGAGCCTGCGCCGGGGCGGGATCCTGGCGTTGGACTGCTTCGGCGGCGCGGGCGTCCAAAAGCCGAATGTGGAGAGGACCGACAACCGCGGCTTCGTCTATTACTGGGAGCAATTCGGCTTCGACCCGGTCTCCGGCGAAGCCCGCTTCGCCATCCACTTCAAGCCCAAAGGCCGCAAGAAGATCAAGGATGTCTTCCGCTACGACTGGCGGATCTGGACGCTCCCCGAGATCCGCGACCTGCTGGCGGAGGCGGGCTTTCGAAAGACGCATGTCTATTGGGAAGGCAACGACGGCAAGGCCAAAATGGAGCCGGTCTGGATCGCGTTCATCGCGGCGGAGAAATAATCAAGAGGAGAGCCGCGACCTCCCGGCGCAGTTCATGCACGCCGAAGTTGTCAAGAGCGCTGACCCAGGACAGGCTCTCCACCCTCACGCCCGCGGCCTCGGCGACGCAGCGCTTCTGGGCCTGCCGGCGCGCGCCCCGCACCTGGTCCGACTTCGCGGCGACAACCCGCCACGGCAGGCCCTGCGTCTGCAGCCAGCGCAGCATCAGAAGGTCGAGCTTCGTGGGCCCAAGCTTGGCGTCGACCAGCACGAAGACCATGCGCAGGTTTTCCCGACCGGTCAAGTAGCCCTCGATCATCGGGCCCCAGTCGGCGCGTGAGGCGGCGGGACCCGAAGCGAAGCCGTAGCCGGGAAGGTCGACGAGCCAGCGGCCCTTCGCCACCTGATAGACGTTGATGCTCCGGGTGCAGCCCGGCGTGCCGGACACGCGCGCCAAGCCCTTGAGGAACATGGCGTTGAGCAGAGTGCTCTTGCCGGCGTTCGAGCGGCCCACGAAGGCGACTTCACCGGAACTGGGGCCGAGCCGGGCGGGGTCGGTCTCGCTCAGGAGAAAACTCACGGCGTCGGATGTCATGCGTCATTCTACCAGGTTCGCGCGAAGATAATGCTTGCGCCGCGAAACAGGACCTGCTATAGTAGTCGAGACGTTGCAGTTGCGTTTTCGAACCCGTAACGAGAAATGTCGGGACCGACCCTTGGGCGAGCAAAGCCCAGGGGCTTCGTGTTTATAGCCCCCCTCAAAACCGGCGGCGCGTGCTATAATGTCCGTGAGGGTCGACGCCGGCCCTCGCCACATGAGATGTACGTGTGCAAGACTTAAATCAAGAGGATAGACTAAGACAATGGCTACCGGAAAAGTGAAGTGGTTCAACGACCAGAAGGGCTTCGGTTTCATCACGCCGGACGACGGATCCAAGGATCTCTTCGTCCACCACTCGTCCATCCTGGGCGATGGGTTCAAGACTCTGGCCGAAAACCAGGCCGTGGAGTTTGACGTTCAGCAGTCTGACAAGGGACCGCGCGCGGCCAACGTCAAGAAGCTCTGACCTGACGATGTCGCATCGGTCGCCCGCATCGCTTCGGCGATGCGGGCGATTCATTGCTGGAGGAGAATAGCGCGTGCCCCCCACAGACAACTGGTCCGCCGTCAACGCCCGCCTGGCGAAGCTGGGCGTGCGCGAGGCCGATCTGGAGGAGCGCTTCCATCGCGCCGGCGGCGCCGGGGGACAGAACGTCAACAAGGTGGAGACGGCCGTCACCCTCTTCCACCGCCCCACAGGGACCCTGGTGCGCTGTGCGGACGAACGCTCCCAGGCCCAGAACCGCCTGCTGGCGCATCGGCGCATGGCCGAGAGGCTGGAAGCCCGCGTCCAGGAGGAGCAGGCCCGCCGGCGCTCCGAGGCCGAGAAGGCTCGCCGGACCAAGCGAGGCCGTTCTCGGGCCTCCAAGGCCCGCATGCTTGACGATAAACGGCATCGGTCCGCCGTAAAAAGCCGCCGGGGACGATTGCGGGGGGATGATTGACCCTCCATGTCTGCCAGGCCGGCTACGAGACCTTTCTGGCCAAGGAATTGGCGGGGCCTGTCGAACGCTCGGGCCCGGGCTGGGTATCAGGACCGGACGCTCAGGGAGAACTCTGTTTCGCGCATCTGTCGTTGCTCTCCCCCCATGAAGTCTCCGGCAAGTCGGTCAACGCCCTGGCCGGGGCGGTCGCGGACGTCTTTACGACCTCGACCAAAAATGAACGATTCGAAGCTCCCTGGCCCTTCTGTCTCGAATCGGCGGGACTTCCCGGGTTGGCACGGCGCGCGAAGACGGTGGAAGAAGAAGTGCGAACGACGATCAAATCAAGAATGTCGAGGGTCTACAAGCTGGCTGTCCCTGGCCGCCCTCCCATCGGCCCAAGCCGTGGATTGTTTGCCTACATGCCGGACTTCGACCATGTCCTGGTGAGCCGGGAGGCCCTCGCCGGAGGACAGCGGCGCATGGCCGACGACCCCCAGGCCCCCTCGCGCTCCTATCTGAAAATCGAGGAGGCCTACGGGATCCTGGGACAAGAGCCCGCCGCCGGAGAGACGGCGGTCGACCTGGGCGCTGCGCCCGGCGGCTGGAGCTATAGCGCCGCGCGGCGCGGCGCGCTGGTGACGGCTGTGGACAACGGCCCGCTGAAGGGCGGCGGGCTGCACCCCGGCATCACACACCGCGCCGAGGACGCCTTCAAGTTCGCCCCCAGGGCTCCGGTTGATTGGCTGTTCTGCGACATGGTGTCGGACCCGGAGCGGATCATCGCGCTGAGCGACCGCTGGCTGGTCGAAGGCTGGTGCCGCCGCCTCGTCGTGAACCTGAAGTTCGATCGCCGCGACCCTCTGCGCCTGCTCGAGCAGGCGGGCGTCCTGCGCCGACGCTGCGGAGCGTTCAAGGCCCGCCATCTCTTCCATGACCGCGAGGAGCTGACCTTGACGGGGGAGTCGCGCTCCTCCTAGCGCCGACGAAGCTCAGGACTTGCGAGACTTGCGCGGAGAGAACGTCGGCTGGGGCAGCCCCGACACGGCGCGGAAGGAGTCCCTCGCGATCAACAGCTCCTCATTGGTGGGGATGACGAAGAGCTTCACCCTCGAGCTGCGCACGGAGACCTCCCCCGTCGCCCCCCTCTTCAGCGCGGCGTTGCGCGCCTCGTCCAGGACGACGCCGAGGGGCTCGAGCCCCGCGCAGACGCGCTTGCGGATGGCGGAAGAGTTCTCGCCGATGCCGCCGGAGAAGACCAGCGCGTCGGCCCCGCCCAGTTCGGCCAAGTAGGCGCCGATGCGGCGGCGGATGCCGGCGCAGAACACGTCGATGGCCAGGCTGGCGCGGCGGTCGCCGTTCTCTTTCTCTTCCTCAAGAAGCTCGCGCATGTCGCTGGTCAGCCCCGAAAGCCCGAGCAGGCCCGACTGCTTGTTGAGCATAGTGATCATCTCAGGAAGGCTCAGGCCTTCCTTGTGGGCGAGGTAGTCGATGACCGAGACGTCCACGTCCCCGGCCCGCGTGCCCATCACCATGCCCTCCAGCGGGGTAAATCCCATGCTGGTATTGACGGAGTCGCCGCTTTTGATCGCGCAGGCCGAGCAGCCGTTGCCGAGGTGGAGGGTAATGATGTTCACCTTCTCCTTTGGGATGTTGTTGAGGGTCCGGTAGCGGTAGGCCAGATAACGGTGCGAGGTTCCGTGGAAGCCGTAGCGGCGGATTTTGTAGCGGCGGTAAAAGTGGTAGGGGATGCCGTAGAGGTAGGCTGTCTCGGGCATCGTGGCGTGGAAGGAGGTGTCGAAGACGGCCACTTGCGGCACGCCCCGGCCGAAGACCTCCATGGCCGCGCGGATGCCGCGGACATTGGCGGGGTTGTGGAGAGGGGCCAGCTCGATGCAATCCTCGATGCCCGCCAGCACGGCGTCGTCGATGACCACCGAGGCGCGGAACTTCTCGCCCCCGTGCACCACGCGGTGACCCACGCTGTGGATGTCGGCCATGGAATTGATGCCCTCGATGCCGGACTCAGGAGAGATGACCCAGCGCACGATGCGGTCGAGTGCGGCGCGGTAATCGCGCAGGGGCACATCTTCCTTCACGGAAGCTCGGCCGGCCGCCTCCAAGGCGACCAGGGCCAGGCTGCCGATGCGCTCGACTTGGCCCTTGGCCAGGCAACGGTCGCCGTTTGCTGCGATGAGCGCCGAGTCGGTCTGCACGACCTGGAACTTGATGGAGGACGAACCCGAGTTGAGGACGAGGACGTTCAAGGCTTAGTCCCGGAGGATCGAGGATTCCGCGAAGCGGTCCTTGGTCTGGCTCGCCTCTTGGAGCAGCGGGACCTCTTCGCGACCCTTTTTCAAGACGTAATGCGCGCTGTAGTTCTTTCCCTTGCGCGAGGAGGATTGGATCGTGGAAATAAAATCTCCCCTGAGGTCGAGGGGGTCGACGAACTGGATGAGCACCGCGATCACCCGCTCGTGGGAAAGGCGCGCCTTGCCGCGTCCGGCCAGGAGTTTGGCCGAGGCTTCGGCACGCTCCTCGTTGCTATTGGCGTCGCGCGCCCTCGCGATGTCCGCGATGAGGTCCGCGACCTGCCGGCTGAAGGCTGCAAGGTCTTGAGTTCGGTCGTAGGACTCGGAATCGGCCGGCCCGAAGCGCTCTCGGGCCGCCTGCCGGTCGTAGATCAGCCCACCCTTCTCGAAACGGCCGTTGGCGACAAGCCATTGCGCCGTCTCGCGCTCGCCCCCGCCCGCCGTGGCCGCGAAAGCCTTCAGGACCTGCTCCGCGGAGGCGTTGAGCGCCTCGCGCACGCCCTTCTGGTTGATGACCATGGTCATGGCGAAATAACCCTTGTACTCCGAGGGTTCGACGCTCGTCGCAGTCCCGTCCGAAGACGGCTCGGGCGGGGGCGGCGCCGGAGGCGGAAGCGCCAGGGGCATGACGAGACGACCGGAGGCGGCTCCACGCTGGGCGCCGGCCAAGGCCAGGATCGAATTGACATCCTCGATCGAGCGCCTCACCGTGGAAGCCGTCTGGCGCAGGTAGCCTTCGTTGTGGATATAGACGATGAAGGGCTCGGAATGCTTCTGCCCGGGCTCCGCGAAGGTGACGACCTCCGCGTTGCGCTGTTGATTGCTCTTGACGAGAGGACCAACCCAGGGCACGTTCGAGTACTCGTCGGAGCGGCTCTTGTCGGCGCGGTAGTAGCGGAACTCGCCGGTGTCCCCGTTGAGGCGGGTGACCTTTTCCGAGCCGAAGAGGGACGAGGCGTTGTGCTGGATGAAGAAGGGGATATTCAGGCTGAAGGAGCGCGTCTTGGCGGCATATTCGCTGATGGCGGCGTAGGTCGGCTCTCCCAGGCTCGTCGCGTGCTTGCGGCGCAGGCGCTCGAAAGATTCGCTCGTGGAATCGTCGGTGACCTGTAGCGTGCTCATGCGCAGGCCCATGCGGACCAACTCCAGGAAATCGCCCTTCAGTGCCCGGGCCAGCGCACGGGCCTGCGCGGGGTCGCGCGAATCGGCGACGAATTCGAGCATCACGCGCTTGCCGTCGCTGCGCGCGGTGGAGGCGTTGAGCCAGAGGGAGGTGTAACGGGCCAACTCGCGGGCAAGAGACTTCTCGAGGAAGCCAAGCAGGACGTTCTGCGCGTCGGCCGCGAAGGCGACGGCGGGGATGATCATCGAGACTCCCAACCCCTTGTTTTTGATCACCACATGGTCGATGCGGAAACGGAAACGTGTCTTGCCGTCGTTGAGGGGGTCACGGTAGAGGGTCATGCTCGCAGCGCCGGCCTCGGTGCGGCCGAAGGAGATGGAGGCGGAGGCGTTGTCGGCAAGCACGTCGGAGAGGGTGAGGCCCTGCGAATAGCTCAGCACGAAGGGCACGCGCCAGAGCTCGCCGATGCGCATCTGGGAGATGCGCTCCGCCGTAAAGGGCAGGACGGTCTTGATGTCGAAGACCTTGATGAGGCGATCGAGTTCCGCGCAGGTGTTGACGGACTCGATGGGGCGCACGACCCTGGACTTGCCTCCGATCCGGCCGCCCAGGTAGAGACCGGCGCCGAGCCCGCCCGGAGCGCCGTCGAAATCCCTCCCGAAGACGCGGCCCCACGCCGCCACGACCTCCTCCTCGTCGACCACGAAGAGCTTCTTGTCGGCGTCGGCCGCCAGGTAGCGGGAGATGCCGATGCTGGTGCCGGAGAAATCGTCCGTGCCGAATTTGAAATCCTTGTCGAGCTTGATGTTCCGGCAGAGCTGGTCGAGGACATTGGACCGAAGCTTCTCATCAAAGCGCGTGCGGTCAGGATTGGAGAAGCCGCCTTCCGGCGTGGTCGGCGCAATCGCGGTCTTCGAGACGGAAGGCACGAAGGCCTCCCACTCGCTCGCGTCGTCGGCGGCCTCCGCGGAAGCATTCGCAGACCCCGGAAGCGCGACCAAGACGGCCCATAACGCGACACGCGCGGCAACCTTCCAGTGGGCGCTCGATCTCATATAGGAGGAAGTGTAACAGAGCCCGCCCCGCACCGGTGGGGGCCATAAGTCCTAGGCACCGGCCGACAAAGGACCCAGCCACGGCGTAAAAAATGATAATTTAATAATGACGAAAAAACGATGAAACGCAATTGGAGCTGTTTGCGCGTCATATTGCTTGCGGTCGTTTGCGCGACCGGGACCTCGGGGGCCGCCACTCTCCAAGAGGCGGATGCCGTTTACAAGAACGGTCGATATGAACAGGCGCTCCAGTTGTTTTTTCCACTCGCCGAGAAAGGCGACCCCTTCGCTCAATACCGGCTCGGAGAGATGTACAGCTTGGGTCTGGGGGTGAGGCAGGACTCCTCCCGCGCCATCGCTTGGTACGGCCGAGCCGCCGCTCAAGGTCATCTCGACGCGCAGAACAATATTGGGGTCGTGTATTGCGACCAAGGCGAGCATGGAATGGCCTTGAAGTGGTTCTTGAAGGCCGCCCGGGCGGGAAACGCCGCGGCCCAGTTCAACACCGGGAACATGTATTACAACGGCAGCGGCGCGACACGCGATCAAGCCAAAGCGGCGCGCTGGTATCTCAAAGCCGGCGAGCGCGGAGACGCCCGGGCCCAGAACAATCTGGGGTTCATGTACGCAGGGGGCCTGGGCGTGGCGAAGGACGAAGCCCAGGCCTTCTTTTGGTACAAAAAAGCGGCCGAACAGGGGAACATCGGCGCCCAGACGGCGTTGGGCTCCTTCTACGAGAACGGACGCGCCGTGCCTCATGATAATGCGCAAGCCTACAAATGGTACCTCCTGGCTTCGACGCAAGGCGATGAGAAAGCCCGCCGTTACATGAAATCGCTTGGTTCGCGGATGAGCCCCCAGCAGATCGCGGAAGCCAAAGCACGCGCCACCGCCGTGCAGCGTCCCCGGACCGAATAAAAACAAATAAGAGTACCCGTGGCTAAAGGCCTGTTCACCGAAGTCGAAGACTTGCTCCGGGCTGGGCATGCCCAAAAGGCGTTGAGCGCCTTGAAGCGCCCCGCTTCCGCGGGCGCTCCCTCCTGGGAGACTTTTCTTTGGCTGGGGCGCATCGAGGAGAAAAGGGAGCGCCTGTCGCAGGCGGAGCGGGCCTATCGCAAGGCCGTGAGCGCCGACCCCCAGTCCGCTTTTTTGGAGATCGAACTGGCCAGGTTCCTGATCGACCGCGGCCGCTTGGAAGAAGCGGTTCCCCGGCTCGTGCGCGCCTTGAAATTGGGAGAGACGTCCGGGGAAGTCCAGCTGACTCTGGGCCGGGTCCATGGGAAGTTGGGAAGATTAAAGGAAGCCGAGCTGTCCTTCCTCGACGCCCTGAACGCCGGCCTGAGCTCCGCCGCCCTGGAACTCGAATTCGCGCAGCTTCTGGAAGGACAAGGGCGGCTGGAAGAGGCCATGACCCACGGCCTGCGCGCATTGGAGTTGGGGGGGCCGTCTTGCCCCGCCCACCTGATTCTGGGCCGGGCCTACGCGAAGCTGGGGCGAGTCGAGGAGGCGGAGCGCGCGTTTGGCGGCGCGCTGAGCGCCGAGCCGGCCTCCACCCTGCCGCGAGTCGAACTCTCCGGATTCCTGCAGGCGGCGGGAAGGACCGACGAGGCTCAGGAAATCATGGCGGATGCCGCCGGCGCTTCCCCGGGCGCCGCCTCCTGGGAGACTTTTCTTTGGCGGGGGCGCATCGAGGAGAAAAAGGGGCGCCTGCCGCAGGCGGAGCGGGCCTATCGCAAGGCGGTGAGCGCCGACCCGAAGTCCGCCGCGTTGGAGATCGAACTGGCCAGGTTCCTGATCGACCGCGGTCGCTTGGAAGAAGCGGCTCCCCGGCTCGTGCGCGCCTTGGAATTGGGGGAAGCGTCCGGGACGGTCCAGCTGACCCTGGGCCGGGTCTACGGGAAGTTGAAGAACTTCAAGAAAGCGGAGCAGACTTTCCTCAGCGCCCTGAGCGCCGACCCGGCGTCCGCCCCGCTGGAGCTCGAATTCGCGCAGCTTCTGGAAGAGCAAGGGCGATTTGATGAGGCCGTGACCCACGGCCTGCGCGCGTTGGAGTTAGGGGGGCCGTCTTGCCCCGCCCACCTGATTCTGGGCCGGGCCTACGCGAAGCTGGGGCGAGTCGAGGAGGCGGAGCGCGCGTTTGGCGGCGCGCTGAGCGCCGACCCCGCATCCGCCCCGCTGGAGCTCGAATTCGCGCAGGTTCTGGAAGAACAGGGACGATTTGAAGAGGCCATGACCCACAGTCTCCGCGCGTTGGAGCTGGGAGGACCGCCCGGCATCTTCGCCCTCATGGAATGCGCTGCCCACCGCAAGGTCTTTCTTGCGGAGCTCAGCCATAAAAGCGCGCGGCTCGACCGGGCCGAAGCGGCATTGCGTTGCGTGCTCGGCAGCGACCGCCGGCTCGCCGGCGCCAGGACCTTGCTCGCGGACGTCCTCCTGGCGCGCAAGCGCCTCAAGGCGGCGGAGACCGAGCTCAAGGCCGCCTTCCTGCCCGAAGGCAGGACGGCGGAGACCTCCCGGATCGACGTCCTGCTCAAGCTCATCGAGCGCGGACGTTATGGCCCCGGCTTGGAGCGCTCTGTACTGGACTGTCTCGCGCGGGCGGAAACCAGCGAGAAGATCGTGCTGGACTGGCCGCAGATCTTCTCGGCTCTGATGTGCGCGCGGCGCTACCAGGAGGCCTTCCGGCTCGGCGAGACGATGCTCGACAGATCCCGCGGCTTCCAGGCGCCGGGACACCTGATGTGGCCCTGGTGGCGCATCAACCGCCGGGCGGTGTCGGAAGAGCGGTTTATTGCCCTCGAGCTCGGCCGCATACGCGCGGCGGCCAAGAGCGGGAAATTCCCGCATTGGTACGCCTATTACCGCGCCATCCTCTTGAGCTACCAGAGCCGCAATGAGGACGCCATGGTCGAGTACTCGAAACTCAAGCCGTTGGACTTCGAGCGCTACTCATGGATGCGCCAATCCTTCGTGCTGGTCAAGCTCGGCGTCCTGGACTTCGACGGCGCCATCGAGATCAGCCGGGACATCTTGAGCCGCGCGCCGTCGCATTGGTGGGTCCGCTGCCGGATGGCCGAGGCCTCCATAGCCAGGGGCGACACGGCGCGGGGCCTGGGCGGATTCAGGCAGGCCCTGCGCACCTGCGATCCGGCCTCAAAAGGCGAGGTACTGACTTGGCATGGAGAGGTTCTCTTGTGGTTGGGGGAGTACGCGCGGGCCCTGGAGAAACTCGACGAGGCCGTCGCGTTGGGAGCCAAGACCTTCGTCTTCGGCTGGCGCGGGGCGGCCCGCTTGAAGCTGGGCGACCGCGCTGGGGCGCTCGCGGACCTCGACCATGCCGTAGCGCTCGACCCCAAGGACTTCGAGGCTCGCGTTTGGAGGGCCGAGACCTACCGCTGCCTGGGCCGGAACGCCGACGCCCTTCAGGACGCCGAATACGTCATCATCCATGACCCCAAGAACTTTTGGGCGTATTTGAATCGCGCGCTGCTGCGGGACGCAGGCGACGATGAGTCGGGAATGGCGGCGGATCTCGCGGAAGCTCCCACAGAGATGCTCGCCCTCATCATGAAGAAGCTCGAGATATCCGACAAGGACCCCTTGACCCGCGCGCGGATGCGCAAGATCGTGACGTCCGGACTCGAGTGGGCCAAGGGGGTCCGGCGCGCGGAGCGCTACGTCCAGCCGATCTGGATGAACCGACTGCCCTGAGGCGGGCGGCAGGCTTCAGTCGAGGGCCTGGCGCCACGGCCAGGACGGGGAGGCGACGCGCAGGGCCTGCCGCCGGTCGCGGCGGGCCAGTTCCGCCCTCCCCAGAGCGGCGAGGGCGTTGGCGCGCGCGGCGAGGGTGTCCGCGCGCATGTCCGACGGACCGGGATTGAGGCGCAGGATGCGGTCGTAGCAGGACAGAGCCGCGTTGTGACGTCCCGAGGCGCCGAGCACCGTGCCCAGGCTCATCCACGCCGAGATCGAACTCCTGTCGCCGTGGATCGCCCGCCTGAAGGAACGCTCGGCCTGCGCCCGCCTGCCGGCGCGGAAATGGACTATGCCTTCCTCGACAAGAGCGGCGGCGGCCAAGGAAGCCAGCTCGCCCGGGGAGGGCGGCAGGTCCAGGAAGGCCTCCGGATCCAGGGGGGCCGGCGGAACCAGCGGGGAGGCCGGCTCACGCCGCGCGCGGCCGGACTGATCCAGCATATTGCCGAAGGGCAAAAGCTCCGGGGCATGGAGCTTCATGTTGAGCGCGGCACGCCGCCGCAGAGGCAGGGGCCAATCAAGAAGCAGCATCGTCGTCTCCAGGTTCTTGCGGACCATGAGGACTTTGCTCCATTCGCGCGCGTTGACGCCGCCGAAGGATTCGATATCATCCTCGTCCATGCGGCGCAACTTTTCAAGTTGTTGACGAGCCGCCCGAATCTGATCCTTGGCCAAATGGCACAAGATCGCAACACGGGCCATGTCGCCCGGCTGCAGAATCGCGGCCTGCGCCGGCAAGACCTCGGACTGGCGGCAATTTACGCCGTTGATGGCGACGGCGGACGCAAGCAGGAGGGCGGCGTCGCGGCTGCCGGGATCGAGAACGGCGTAACTGCGCAGCGCCGCCTCCGCGGCGCGCGGGTTGTTTTGAGCAAAAAGGCTCCGCCCCTGGTAGGCCCACAGCCACGAGTCGGCCGGATGCAGCCGCAACTCGCGCGCCAATGCATCAAGATGAGACGCGCGCGCGGGGAAAACGAGGCAAAGCGCCAGGGCGAGAGAAGCGATAACGATGACCGGCCCGCCGAACAAGAGGAACCACCGTCTTGGCCAAAGGGAACACGTCCCCGCGGGCGAGAATCGGGTCAAACCTGCCGCGGAAAGAACGGCCAGGATGGGCAGGATCGGAAATAGGTACCTCCGCTCGATGGGCATGAGCAAATGAATGCCGCAGTAATAGGCCGTCAAACCCGACAGGGATCGAACCGCCGGATCGCGCCAACCGAAAACCGCGCCGACAAGCGCCAGCGCGAACGGAATCGGAGATTCCTGCAGGACATGGAGAGTTCTCTTAAGAACGGCTTTCAGAAACCGGAGGGGGTGCGCGCGCACCCCCGCGGCGGCGGCCGGCACCGCCCCCTCTTCCGGAGAAGCCCCGATGAGAGTGCGCGCGTCGACCATCACGGGTCCCGCGACCACCCCGGCCGCGCCGGCCATGATGTTGGTATTGGCTCGCCCGTCCTCCAGGAAGACGAAACGCCCCAGAACCCGAGCGTTGAGATAGACCCAAGGGCTCAGCATCAGGAGAGGAATCCCCACGAGGAGCGCCGCCGTAAGGACCGCCTTCCGCCGTTCTTTGGCGCAAAGCAGTTCCCAGCCGGCGCACAAGGCCGGATAAAAGAGGAGAGGCGAGAGCGTCACCAAACTGATTCCCATCGACAACCCCAGGGCGCCGGCCGCCGTCCGGTCCTTTGTTTTAGCTTTCCAGGCCGCGGCGAATCCCACGAGAGCGATCACCGCCTGGTAGAACCATCGATCACCGAGAAATCCATCCGCGGGACCCTTAAAAAAACTCGCAAAAAAACAATAGGCGCCAAGCGCCAAGACCCCCCCAAGCCATCCTGCCGCCAAACGACCCATGCCCGCGACAAGCGCGGCCGTCAGGCCCAGGGCCGCCGCGGGAAACGCCAGCCCTCCTCCGCCTCGGGATGAATGACAGATCAACGCGTTGGCGACGCTATAGGCGGGCATGCTCCACGAAAGCACGCGATGAGGCAGCCCATGAAGCAAGGCTTCCCCGGCCTCGGTGTTCCGGTCGCGATTGGCCGCGCAATAATCCTGGCGCTGGAAGGACGCCGCCCCATCCTTCATCGCCATCGACAAACGAACGGCGCCGGCCGCGGCCGCGAGAATAAATGCCGCCATGAGCCCGCGCCGGAGTCCCTTACCCGAGGGGTCAATCATCATGAAATTCCTCCAACCCGTATAGATCCGCATAAGTTTTCCAGACCCCCTCGCAGCGCGCCTGATGGGCGCAGCCCGCGCACCCCGGCCCTTGAGTCTTGAGGATGTCGCGCTTGACCTGCTGCCAAACGAAACGATCCTCCATGGGGCCTTCCTTCGTGGCCATGCTCACGTCGTTGTCCAGGTCCAGCATGGACTCGTCGAGATATTTGTCCGCCAAGTAGTCCCGAAGCCGCCCCGAGACGCCGGCCAGCCGCAGCGCGCACCGCGGGATTCCGCCGAAGGACAGGCGCCTGCGCAGACGCTTCTCGTTGACGAGCAGCACGCGCAGGATCACGGGCATGGCCTGGCGATACGACGGGATCCAAGCCGCGTCGCGCTGGACGTCCCCCTGGGGCCATATGTAATTGAAGCGGATGTCCTCCAAGCCGCGTTCGCCGTAGAAGGCGATATAGTCCTCCATCTCCAGCAGCGTCGGACGGCACAGGACGGGGTTGAGGCAGACTCCGTCGTGGAAGCGTCCCTGGGCCCGCAAGGCGACCAGATGCTCGATGGCGGCCAGCTTGCGGGCCAGGTTGCCCGGCACCAAGGTGATCATCCCATCCTCGACCTCGGGACGGTGGCTGTGCACCGAGAGAGCGACGCGGGTCAGCCCGGCATCCGCGAGCGCCCGGCAGAAAGCGGCGTCGGACAGGCGCGTGCCGTTCGTGCAGAGGGAGATCCTCGTGTAGCCGAGGCTCTTGGCATAGGCGACGCTCTCCACGATATGCGGGTACGCCGTGGGCTCGCCTCCGAGAAAACCCGCGGCCCGGCAGCCCTTCTCGTAGAAATGGCGCAGTTCCTCGCGGACCCGCTCGGCGTGCGCCCACGGCTCCTTCTGGTCGCGGTTCATGCTGCTCATGCAGAAGACGCAGCGGTTGTTGCACAAGGTCCCCAGGTGGACCTCCACCCGCCGGGGCTCGGGCGAACTCACCCGCACGCCCCCGCGGGATGGACCATGAGCGCCACGTCCGAGACCTCGTCCCAGCGGATGCGGTCGGCTTCCTCCAGCCAATCGCGGCAGCCCAATGTGATCATCCGATCGGAATAAG
Organism: uncultured Elusimicrobia bacterium; assembly: GCA_964358065.1. GTDB lineage: Bacteria > Elusimicrobiota > Elusimicrobia > UBA1565 > UBA9628 > GWA2-66-18. Next base: position 14,321 of record CAYHNV010000008.1, read on the forward strand.
GAAACTTCGAGCGCGGCACTTTGGTCAGGTCGAAGAAGGCGCTGACAAGACGCTTGCCGATGACAGGTTCCATGTCCTTGAGGCACTCCCGGAACTGGGCGAGGCTCAGAAAGACGAACAACGGCTCCTCCGCCCGGCGGACGGCCTCGAGCACGGAGGCATGCGTGCCGCCCCGCGGGCCCGCCGAGCGGTAGATGAGAAAGGTCCCGCGATTGTGCGTCCCCGTCCAGTCCACGCCGCTTAAGGACAGCATCGTGGAGAGAATCGAGGCTCCGGCAAGCGCCGTGATCGTCACCTCCTGGGACCGAAGGCTCTTGACCAGCCAGGCGCCGGGATCGATGAAGCAGGGGATGCCTCCCGAGGAGATCAAGGCCACGTCCTCCGCGCGCAGCGTGGCCAAAACTTCCTTCAGGAAACGCGGGTCCGCCTTTTCGGGAATGGGCAGGAATTCCTTCCCCCGGCAATCGATCCCCAGATCGGTCTCGAACTGACGTTTAGTGAGCTCGGGTTCCTCGGCCAGGAAGACGCGCAGCTTGCGCGCCGCCTGCGCCGCGTGGACGGTGATGTCGCGCATGTTCCCGATGTGCCAGGGGATGAGCCAGAGGGTTCGGGACGGTTCTTGCGGCATCGGCGGCCTAGCCATGATGGCGGCGCGCGGACAGTTCGTGCGCCATTCGGTCCACGAAAGACAGCAATCCGCTGAAGCCCAGGAAGGGCCTCTCGTAGAGGGCGTGCTGGCGGTAGCTGGGGAAGCCGAACTCCATGGTCGCGGTCGCCGTCGACAGGCCATCCTGCTCGTGCCAGCAGGAGACGAAAAGGTCCAGGGGCGGTTGAAGCAGGCGGAACACCTCCTCGGACTGGGTGAGAGGCTCGTAAAGGACGACGCCGCCCTCGCGCACGCCTCCATGAGCCCGCCGGCCGCGGACGATCGTCCCCGCGCTGGAAACGCCGAGGTCCTCCGCAACGTCGAGAAAACCGTCCGCCAGGTAGGGATCGCCCATGAAGGCCATCCGCCGATGGAGGAAGAGCTGGGGCACGATCTTCTGCAGGCGCGGCATCAGGCGGGAGAGTTCCTTGTCGATGAACGCCTCCGCCTCCTTGGAACAGCCCGCCGCCTCAGCCACGGCTCGCAGAAATCCCAGCGTCTTCGGGATGCCGAAGGGGAGTTCGGCCTCGACGAGGCGCGCGCCGGTCGCCTCCGCCAGCCGCCGCGCGGCGGCGCGGCCGTACGGCAAAGAGACGACGATCTCGGCCTGCGAGGCTCTCTTGAGATCGGCGGCGCTCTTTCCTTCGAGCCAAATCGAGACCGTCTCCAATCCCAGGGCCCCCAACAACCGCCGGATCTCGGCGAGGTTGGCGAGATGGTCTGCCTCGTTGCGATCCATGAGATAGCCGACGACGGCGACGCAGCCGGGGCGGCGGCTTGCCTGTGGGAACGCCAGCCCGCGGGCCAGGCTGTGCAGCGTCTGCGCGTAGCCGTCCAGCCAGTCGCCGACGAGAGAGTCCGGCGGGATATCGACGGCCGGCTTCAGCGCGCGTCCCTCGTCGTGGCGGATGAGACGGCCGTAATCGACTCCCGTGATCGAACACATCGGCAGGGCCGTCACCAGGACAAGCCCCGACTCGTCGAGGGCGTCAAGGGTTTGGAGATGTTTCCGGATGACCTCGTCGTGCTCCTTGACGACGCCCCGCGCGCAGATGTTCGTGAAAGCGACCCGATGGCGCCCGCTGGAACGCAAAAGGGTCGAATTGAGGTCGTGGCGGCCGTGAATGAAATGAGCCTTGTAGAGGGTGCAGTCGGGGCCGTCCACCAGGACGTAGGCGTCGGAAATGGCGTTGACGGCGAGGTACACCCCGAGAAGGGTCGGATAGTTCATGGGGCGGCCTGAATTGATGGGCATTTAAGCGTGGATCCAGCCCAGTCCCAGATCGAGTTGTTCATCCAGCAGGTGCACCGTCACTTCCTTGACTCGCACATGCCGCCGCACATCCCATTTTGACGTCATTTTCTCCAGATTTCGGCAGAGAACGGCGACGCGCTTCAACAACTCCCGATCGCTGGAATGATCCGGCCCGTTGGTGACTCCTTGGGCGGGGTCCATGCTGCAGCTCGCTCCCTTGTAGTACAGCAGCGGCCGAAGAGCGGGAAGCGGCTCTCCGGGCATGACGGCCACCCAGTTGAGGTCCGGCCTGGCATGGACCAACAGCGCGTGCGGAACGGCAAGCTGCGTATCGGCGTCCCGCCGGCCATTGAGGCTCTTCAGCCAGACGGCGACGACGGTGCTCCCATGCGGAATGCGCTGAAGGTTTTGGGACAAGAAGGCGAACTCCGCCTGGTGAGGCAGGGGCGGGACCTCGCGCCGCGCCCACGCCGCCGTTGCCGTCACCAGCCAGACCCCCGCGCAGGCCAGCGCGACGGCTCCACACCGCCGCCTGGCGCCTTCAGACAGGAATCCTCGCTCAAGGAACCACGCAAGGCCGTAAACGCCGCCGACGGCGACCAGAGCCAGCACGACGGCCTCGCCGATGATGTAGTACTCGAAATGATGATATCGAGACAAGATCGCTCCCGAACACGCGAGGACGCCCGCGACGGCCCACCCCCTCGCGCCTTTAAACGGCGGCTGCCGGGTGCGCAGCAATAAGATGAGAGAGGCGATGCCCGCGGAGCATATGAACAGCGCCAGGGGAATCAAGATGATGTTGTAGCGCTGCGCATCATCCAAGAAGCCGCCGATCCATGCCGTTTCGTAGCCCCCCAGAACTTTCGGCAGGATCAGCGCCGTGTAGATAACGGCAAGCCCCAGATGCTTCCAGTTTCCAAAGCGCGCGGCGCCGAGAAGAAAGACGAGAAATGCCGCGCCCGGATACGACGGTCCCTCAAGCAGCGGCGGAAAATCGGCGCGAAACAGGGATTGCCTGAAGAGGCCGTAGATGCACTGCGCCAAGGTCCGCGGATGGAACATGGCGATCTGCCCGAGAGGATCGCGCCGGCTGACCACGATCCAAGCCAGCAGCATCCCAAGCCCCAAGGCGGCCAAGGCCTTGACTTGCCGCCACTCGCGGTACGAGCGCTTGCTTGCCGGCAGGAGAAAGGGGATGGCGACCGACGAAGCAAGCAGTTCGACGCGGGTCAGGCCCACCAAGGCGGAGCAAAGAAAGACGCCGAAGAGCGGTAGCAGGGACGTCGAGGCCTTCTGATCGGGGCCGCTGTCTCGCAGGGCCTCGCCGTACCACCATAGGCTCAGACTAAACGCCAATAAAGCGACATTGTGGTGCGCGTCGGAGGCGCCGAGGTAGGTCAGGGTCCCATCCGTGGCGAGCAGCACTCCCCAGACGAGGATGGTGTATGGCGGCCACGAGGACAGCCCGCGCTTTTGATCGCGCCAGAGGGCGAGCACGAGAAACCCGACACTGAGCGACGAGCAGACCGCGGACGCCGCGAAGACGGCCTCGGGGGACACCGGGGCGAGGAAGGAGAGGCACCGCAAGAGTCCGGTGAGCCCCCCCAAAACGTGGACCTCCGGAGCCGCGGTTGAATTCAGGGGGCCTAAGTAGTCCACATACCAACATCCCGTCACGCTCCCATGGAGCATGCGCAAAAGAGCGGCGGCCGCCGTGAAGGCGCCGAACAGCGCGATCTCCCCCGCTCCGGATCGCAATATCCGCGCCGCGGCAAGCAGGACAAGCGGTATCAGTGAAAAGTAGAGAAGCGAAGCGCACGGTTTCTGCCAGACGAAGCCGACGCCGTAGGCTAAGCCGATGGCGCCGGCAAGGCCCGCCCCGAGCCCGCCCCATTTATGAGGAGTCATCAGGTTTTTGCCAGGTAGCGCCCATAGCGCCGGTGAAACGGCCACCGGCACGTCTCATTGAGGCGTTCGAGCGTGCGCAGCGCCCCCGCGGCCCCCATCTCGAAGAGATCGAGCGAGAACTGGGACTTGCCGGCCCGCGCCAGCCGCGGGTCGCCGGCGTACTCGGAATAGACCGCCTCGAAACGACCGTCCGCCAGCAGAGTCTCAAGCCCTTCGGGGCTCGTGAAGAACGACAGGTGGGCGGACTCTCGGGCCGCCTGGCCGTAACACAGGACGTGGACGGCAAACCCCATCTCCCTGAGCAGGCGCAAGAGCGGGATTCCCCACATCTGGGACGCGTCGCTCAGCCGCCCCGCGTGATGCGAGTCCACCACGAAGGCCAAGGCATGGCCGTTGGCCTCCAGGCGGGCGCGATCCCAGCCGTCAGCGATCTCCCCGCAGGACTTCTCGAAGGCCGCGCGGACCCGGTTCTGGAGGCCGAACTCGCCGGCGACGGCCTCCAGCCAGGACTGCGTGGCCTCCGGGCCGTAGGGCGCCGGGAGTCTCAGCGAACGCAGAGGCATCGGCTCGAAGAGTTCTCGATAGGTCTCTTCATAGGCGCCGTTGGGGTAGAGGACCTGGACCGGCGCCGCGAGATAGCTGCGCGCCGCGTCCAAGTCCAGGAACGGCATCACGCACGTTCGGACCTCCACGCCGGACTCTTCCAGCAGGCGCACGATCTCCAAGCGGCTTCGGTTTTCCGGAAAGCCCACCAGATTGACCGCGCGCTCGCGCCGCTGGACCTTGGCGAAGGAAGGGCTCTCGCGCAGCTTCTTGAAGAGCTCGAGACCCACGTCGACGCACCCGCCGTGCTCGGCCGGGTTGGAGTAAACGATGGGGACCTTCGTGCGCGCCTGCCAGCGCGCCGCGACCGCCGTCGCGTCGTCGCCGATCACCGTCGGGATGCAGGTCGAGTGGAGGACGATCGCCTCCACGTCCTCATGACTGCTCACCGCCCGGCCCAAGGCCTCGTCGAGCTTGCGGCCTCCGCCCTGGATGATGTCGATGTCCCTCAGATCCGTCATGATCTCGCCGCCCGGTCCTCCTCCCGGCCTGGAACCGGCATCCTGGCGCGGCCACGGGAACTTAAAGAACGACGGCAAGCTCACGTCGGTGAAATCCGGCGTGGAGTAGGTGCACTCCATGTCCTGATGCCAAATGTTGATCGTGGGAGCCCGTATCTCCAACTGTCTCCGGGCGTGACGGCGGGTCTCGAAATCACAGAAAAAGCGACGCCATTGGTCCTCGTTGCCCCAGACCTGGGAGTTTTGACCGGGCTGACCGGCCCAAAGAGACGCCTGCCAGGACAAATCCGTCTCGATGTCGGGCCCTCTCGCCGGTCCCGGACCCTCGACTGGTGGTTCGATGGGCCGGGAAGGCGTCAAAACGGGCGGACGCTCCGACGGCGCCTGGGCAGCGCCGATGAAAGCCCGCCGGGACAACTCGTGGAACTGCTCGTCCGAAATCGGCGAGGGGACCTTCGCCGCGGCGCGATCGAAATCGAGCAGTCGGCGCGCCAGCGCCGTGACGCCGCGCGCCATCGCGGCGCGCGGGGCGTGCTCGACGAGGGTCCGGCGCAGATATTCCGCCTCACGAACGGCGGCCTCGCGGTGGAAAAAGGCGAGCACCTTCGTCCCGATCAGCGCCGCGAGGCGCTCGACGGCCTTCTTGTCGGCCCCGGGATCGCGGAGGTTGGCGACCAAGCCGCAAAGAGCCACGCCGTTGTCGCTGTAATTGCGGATGGCCCGGGCGATGTTGTTGGCCGCGTAGAGGGCCATGAGTTCCTCGGAGGCCACGATGACGACCTTGTCGGCGAAGCCCTGGCGCAGGGGGGCGGCGAAGCCCCCGCAGACGACATCTCCGAGGACGTCGAAGAGCGCGACGTCATAACGATCCTCCCGAAGGATTCCCGCCCCCTCCAACAGCTCGATCATGCGCGAGATTCCCCTCCCCGCGCAGCCGATGCCGGGCTCGGGCCCCCCGGCCTCGATGCAGTCCACGCCCAGCCTGCCGCGCACAAGAAGCTGGGAGAGGTCGGACCCGCGGGAGTCCATGAAGGCCGACTGCTCGACGACGGTGCGGATCGGCTTGCCGTCCGTCAGGGCGATGGTCGTGTCGTGCTTCGGATCGCAGCCGACGAGGAGGACCCTTTTGCCCTGCCGGGCGTAGACGGCGGCGAGGTTCGCCGACAGCGTGGACTTGCCGATGCCGCCCTTGCCAAAGATCGTGATCTTCTGCATAAGCCTACCCGATCTCAGCCGAGAGGGACATGGTTTTTCAGTGTACCTTATTTGACGGGGAGCATCGCCGCGAAGCCCTTCTCGCGGATCTCGACTACGCTCATGCCGCCGCAGCGCGCCTGCACGGCGCAGCCGCGGCATTGCGAGGCCTTGAGGAAATAGCGGGATTCGATATAGAACTGGGCGAAGGCGAAGATGTCGGGCTTCTTGCCGAAACGGAAGGACTCCGTCTTCGCCTCCGGGCGCAGGCAGAGGGGGCCGACCTCGGTCGGCAGGCTGCCGTCCTTGATGAGCCGGGCAAGATCCCGGCAGAAATCCCGGAGGAAACAATGCCGGCAGGAGTCGCCGGAGCAGCTGGGGACTCGCCCCGCGTTGAGGTAGCGCGCGAAGAGACGACGGCGACCGCGGACCTCGTCGAGGATCTTCGCCGGCGGCTGGATCATGGATTCGAAGCCCTCCAGGAGCTCGGGGCGCAGGCGGTTGGTCCAGAGGTGAAGGCCGGGGCGGCGGCTGAGCTCGAGGGCGCGATGGAGGTGCGCCAAGTTCTCCGGCAGGGAAAAGTCGCAGTGGAGCTCCGAACGGTTCTTCCAGGCGTCGCCGAAGGGAACCAGGGCCAGCAAGTCGAACTCCCCGACTCCCAGGCCGATGCAGAAGTCGAGATGCTCGCGCAGGACGGACAGGTTCAGCTTGTTTATGACGACGTCTACGCTCACGATGAGCCCCGGAGCGGCCAGCGCGGCCCGCAGGCCCGAGAGCGCCTGGACGAAGGAGCCGGGGACTTGCGTCAAGCGGTCATGAATGGCGGGCGTGTGGCCGTGCAGGGAGAAGGTCACCTCCTTCAAGCCCGCCGCGACGGACTTCTTCAGGAAATCGGGGTAGCAGAACCGGCGGCCGTTGGTGATCGTCTGGATGTGCGTGTAGCCCAGCTCGCGCGCCAGCTCCACGACTCTGATGAACTCGGGGTGGATGGTGGCCTCGCCGCCGCTGAGCACCACGCGGCGCAGCCCCTGCCTGCGTCCGGTGAGCAGGAAACGGCGCAGGGACTTAAGCGGGACGGCGCCCCCGGTCTGCGCGAAACGGTCCAGGCAGAAGATGCAGCGCTGGTTGCAATAGCGAGTCAGCCGGACCCAGTGACGCTTCTCGGCGGCGCCTTCTCCGTTGTCGCTCACGCGGCGTCCGCCTCCTGGTTCATGCCCCGCGAGACCTCGTTGGCCACGCGCGACAGGAAGCCCAAGGCGCCCGCAAATCCCAGGAACGGCTCATCACGCAGGAAGTGCGTGTCTTCCGAGGGATAGCCGAACTCCAGCCACTTCGGGCCATGGCGGACCTGGGCGAAGGCGAACGCGCTGCCGACGATGAGGTCCGCTCCCCCCTCCCGTCGGGCAAGCTCCCCCCACCGCTCGCGAATCTCGCTGGGAAGCGGTTCGAAGACCGTGCCGGGACGGCGCTCCAGGGCCTGCCTCTGCGCCTCGGAAAGATGATAGTCCCCTCCGATGACGATCGTCCCCACGATCCTGCCTCCCAGGTCCTCGATCTGCTCGGCAAATCCAAGCGCGTAATGCGGGTCGCCGGAAAAGGCGAAAGTCCGGTTCAGGAAGACGTGAGGCACGCTCCACGCCAGGAGAGGCGCCGCATGGTCGAGTTCAGCGGCGATGAAGGCCTGCGCCTGCTTCTCACAGGAGAACTCCCGGCCGAGAAGCTCGACGAAACGCCGGGTCGCCTCCAGGCCGAAGGGCAGGCCCGCCTCGATGAGGCGCGCGCCCAGGCGTTTGGCCAGTATCCTCGCGGCTTTGCGGCCGTGGGGCAGCGAGATGACGGCCCCGGCCCGGCGCACGTCGCGCAGGCGTTCGTAGGGCCGGCCGGACAACCAGATCGAGACGGGCTCAAGGTCCAGCGCCCGGAGGGTCCTCTCGAGCTCCTTCAAGTTCCCCAAGTGATCGCCTTCGTTGCGGTCCATCAGGTAGCCCACGAGAGCGACGCTGCGGGACTTCGGCTTGGCGCCCGAAAGATCCATGCCGGCCGCCATCGCCTCCATGACGGAGGCGTAGCCGTCCAGCCAATCACCCGAGACGGCGGATCTGCGCGGCATGGTGAAGGCCGGCTTCTTGGAGCCCGCCATGGCCTCGCGCAGGATTCGGTCGTAGTCCGTCCCGACGATGGAGCACATCGGCATCGAGCCCATGAAAACCACGCCGCAGCCGGGAAAGGCCGCCATGCTCCGCAAGGAGGCGGCGATGTCTCCTTCGCAGTCCCCGGCGATGTTGAAGACGTTGACCCCCGTGTGCTGGACCCGATGCCTGCTGTCGCAGGACAAGAGCGTGGAGAAGAGGTCATGCCGACCGTGGATGTGCGCGGCCTTGTCGAAGATGCAGCTGGGGCCGTCGCCCAGGAAAAAGGCGTCCGGAACGGCATTCAGGGCGAGATAAGCCCCCTGGAGGAAGGGGATGTTGATGCGGACTCCGATCTTACCTGCCATGTCCGACTCCGCGCGTCCCGGCCAGATGGGAGGCATAGCGACGGAAGAACGGCAGGCGGCAGAGGGAGAGAAGGCGCCGGAAAGTCCGCATCGCGCCGCCCAGGCCCATCTCGAAATCCTTGCTGCCAAAGCGCGCCTTGCCGGCCTTCATCACGCGCCAGTCAAAGACGATGTCCGAGTAGACGGCGCGGAAGTCCCCCTGGCGCAAGGCCTTCTCCAGCTCCCAAGGCGTCCGGAAGCTCGTCACGCGCGCGTCCTCGAGTCCGGCCGGGAGCTTGGGAGCGGCGCCGTGAAGGTCGTAGTAGAGGATGTCGACGGCGAACCCCATCTCGCGCACCATCTTCGCCAGAGGAGCGCCCTGCCCGTAGCGCAGACTCATCAGGCGCGGCAAGGTCGCCTCCGAGACGACGAAGGCCAGACTGCAGCCCGAGGCCTCCTTCCTCATCTCTTCCCAGGCGGGCAGCAAGGACGCGGACGCCGCGGCCCAGGCCGCGGCGAACTCCTCCTCCTTGCCTGCGGCGACGGCGATGCCTCTCAGGCACTCGCGGGTCCCCTCGACGCCGTAGGGAGCGCGCACGGAGATGACCGGGCGGTCGGTCTTGGCCAGTATCTCATGGATCGTGGTCGGGTAGGAACTCCGCTCGCAAAAGATCTGCCAGACCGCCTTGGGCAGATCGTCAAGGACGGAGAGGCTGATGTCGGGCAGGACGCAGATGTTGGTCTTGAGTCCGATGGCCTTCAGGAACGGACGCAATTCCGCGTCCCGGTAACCGGGCGGGAAATAAAAGAGATTGACGGCCAGGGCGTCGGCCGGCGCGTCGAAGAAGCCGGGACGGCCCAGCAAGGCTCGAAAATGCTCCCCGAAGTTGTCGTTCTCGTCGCGGTCCTTCTGGCTCCAGCGCACCGAAGTGCCGCCGACCTCGGCCTCGCAGCGCCGGGCCAACCCCGAGAAGTCCTCGCCCATGATGATGGGCGTGCAGAGATGCGTGAAGAGAAGGTAGTTCCCGGCCTTGGCGCGCTTGCGGACCTCGGCCACCAGGGCGTCGGCCCTCTCGCCGGTCCCCATGATCATGTCGCGCTCTTCGAGTTCGGTCGTGATGGAGGAAGCGCCGCCGCCTTCGCGCGATCCGCTCTCCTGGGGCCAATCCAGGAAGGTCCATTTCTTGAAGTTGCGCTGAGGCCGCGCGTAATGGCATTCGAGGTCGGCGTACTCGATGTTCACCGTGCGCGGGTCGGAGCATGAGGGCACTCCCAGCAGGACTTCGAAGTCCTGGTCCGCGTAGAAGTTGCGCCAGCCGGCCTCCAGAAGCCCGATGGGCTGGCCGATGCAGGGGACCTTGACCTGGTCGCCGTCCTGGCCGGGCACGATGTCTTCGGCGAAGGACCGTGGGTCCGCCGCGAGCATGCGGACGACGCTCTCAAAACGGCGGGAGCCGAGCCGCGCGGCCGCGGCTTCGAGGAACTTCATGACGGCCGGCCCGGCGTCGCCTTCCGCCGTCAACGAAAGGCCGGGCGTCTTGATCCGCGCGCCGGACGCGCCGCGGGGCAGGAGGTAGAAGACCAGGCGATGCTCGCCGTGGCGCAGGCGCAGGCAGATGTTCTCCCGGCCCAGACCGCAGAGCCCTTCCAGACGCCACCCCTTCGAGTCGGCTTTGAGGCCCAACAGGGCCGCCATCGACGCCTGCGCCCGCGGGCCCGCCGAGACGTGCCGGACCGTGTCCTTCACCACGGCTTGTAGAACCGGCGGTCGTCCATGGGCGTCGGAACGGGGCAATCCTGCCCGCGGATGGCGAGGATCTTCGCGGCGAGCGATTTGATGCTTTTGGCGAAGGGCGACTTGGGGGCGCGCTCGACGACGGTGTTCTTGCGGGCGAACTCCGCCTCGCGCACGGCCGGATCGCGCGGCACGAACTCCAGGATGCGCGTGCCGAGGATCTTGGCGAAGCGCTCGATGCGGCCGCGTTCCACCTTGCCGTCCTTGAGGTTGGCCACCAGGCCCGCGAGATAGACCCCGTTGGAGGAGTAGGTCTTGACCGACTTGGCGATGTTGTTGGCGGCGTAGAGCGCCATCAGTTCCTCGGAGACCACGATCACGATCTTCTCCGCGAAGCCCTTGCGCAGGGGGGCGGCGAAGCCCCCGCAGACCACGTCTCCCAGGACGTCGAATATCCGGGCGTCATAGCCCCCCTCCTTCAGGACGCCGAGATCCTGGAGGGCTTCGAGCATCAGGGATATCCCCCGCCCCGCGCAGCCCACCCCCGGCTCCGGCCCGCCGGCCTCCACGCAGTCGATGCCGAGACGACCCTTGACCATGATATCGGAAGGCTTGAGTTCGCCATGGTCGCGCACGCCGAATATCCGGGCATACTTCTCCATGAAGGTCTCGATGAGCTCGCCATCCACGAGTCCCACCGTGGAATCATGCTTGGGGTCGCAGCCGACATGGAGCACCTTGAGGCCCTGAAGGGCGTAAATCGAGCTCAGGTTCGAGGAGATGGTCGACTTGCCGATGCCGCCCTTGCCGAAAACGACGATATTATTCTGCATGCTCGTCCCATTATCCCAAACTTGCCGGATGCCCCGCCAGGCCGCCCAGGCCGAACAGCCGGGCATACTGCGCCGGAACTCCCAGGCACTTGGCGTCGTAGGGACAGCCCCGACAGGCGGGCCTTTTGGCTCGCCCGATCGTGCCGGCCTCGCCGGAGAAATCCTCCGCGTAACGGACGCGGTCCTGGGGAAGAGGCCTTTGCGAGGCATGGCGACCGGGCACGCTGAAGAGGCAGGCGGGAAATGAACTCGCGCCCTCGGATCGGCCCACGGGAAGTCCAGCTTCGCGACACTGGTCCGCCGCGCGGCGCAGGTACGGCGCGACCCGCTCCAGAGAGACGGCCCAAGACGGCGCTTTCTGATGCCCGGCTTCGTTGATCATCGAAAAGTAGACGCTGGGCCGGCGCCGTCGGGGCAGGCCCGTGCACAGCCGCGCCAGGAACTCGACGAGCCCCGGAAGGTCCCGGTCGTTGCGCGCGTTGACGACCACGTTGACGGTGACGTCGCAGCCCTTGGCGCGGAGCACCTTGGTCAGGCCCGCCACGGCCCGAGGATACTGTCCGCGGCTTGCGGTGATCCGGTCGTAAGCCCCCGGCTTATGGGAGTGGAAGGAGAAGAGATAAGTGCGTACCCCGAGCCGGACCAGGCTCTCCAGGAAACCGGGGCGCGACAAGTAGACTCCGTTGGTCTGGAGCACGAACCGGCGAAAGCCCCTTCGCCGCGCGGCGGCGATGATCCGGAGCAGGCGCGGGTCCGCGCAAGGCTCGCCCCCCGAGATCGTCAAACTCCCCTTCGGGCCGGCTCTGCGCGCTTGGACGGACAACTCGCGCTCGATCTCGGCGAAGTCGGCCCCGCGACCCGTCAGGGGCACGAAGCAGAAAGGACATCTCTGGTTGCAGGCGAAGGTCGTGCGCAGCAGGAAGTCGCGCCCCTCGCTGCCCTCGTGGCTCTCCGCCCGGACCGGGACCGGCGCGCCGGCGGACGAGCCCCCGCGCAACGACTCGAGAAACAAGCCCAGAACGGCCCGAAGTTCCTTGAGGGCGGCCTTCTCCGGGGTCCGAAGCCGCGCCCTAGAAAGCAGTCTCGCCCGAAGCGGAGAGGCCGGCGTCAGCGGCTTGCCGGCCCCGAAAGAGTCCTCCTGGGAGAGTTCGCAGAATGCGCCGCCGCCGATCCGGCTCACGGTGAACAGGAACCCGCCCGCGGCCTGACGACGCAGGACCCAGCCTTGGCCGCGCAGCACCTGCCGGACGTCGCGCGCGAAGATCGTCACTCAGGGACTTGGCGAACCATAATTATTCGATAATAGCATTCCGCGCGCAGATATGCTTCTTTCTCATGATCGAATGAGTTCCAAGACCGCGGCTCCCTCCTGCATGATGCTCATCGATCTTCTACCCGATGCCGCCGTGCATAATCTGGGGACGATCGCCTATCCATTCTTGATGGGACTGAGCCGGCTGATCGGCTGGCGGGCTTGCTGGTGCGTGCTCGGGGTGCGCTATGCCCCCGACCTCCTCTACACCTTGACGCCGCGAGACCTCCGCCTGCTGCTCGTCGAAGTGAGGCGCCGCAAGCCTCGGGTCGTGGTGCTCAACCAACACCTGCCCAAAAAACAGTTGTCCGACATCTCGGCGGCCGTTCCCGGCGCGCGCCTCGTCCGCTGGACCCTGGGCGAGGACCTGCAATATCTGGCCGACCACGTCCGGCGTCGAATCCCCGAGGCGCGCGGCCCCGTGCTGGAAGATCCCCGCCTGCTTGACAGGATCCAGCCGATCTATCGCCGCAAGATCCTCAACCGAGCCCCCTGGGCGCTCAACCCGCTCATCGAGGTGATGGGCGGCTCTCGCTGCTCTTACTATGCGCCCGTCGCCGGCAATCCTTTCTACCGCCGCCTCCAACTCCCCGAGGCGGTCATGGGCTGCTCCTTTTGCTCGAGACCCGATCCGAAGTCCTCCCATTGGACGATTCAGGGTTCCCTGGACTTCGCGGTAAAGCAGATCGCGGCGGTCTGCCGTCAGCGGCCCGCAAAAGGCGCCGAAAAACGCCTCAATCTGGTCGGCTTCGAACTCTGGAAGCGCTTCGAGGAACTCGTCCTCGCTCTGGTTCAGCGCGGAGTCCGCGGCGTGGAGCTTGATTTCATGCTGCGCCTGGACGAACTGCTCGGGGGGCGCGGCGCCATCGAGCGCTGCCTGCCGTTGCTGGCTCAAAACGGCATCGCATTGCGCATCAACGGCCTGGGCGTGGAGAATTTCTCGCCTGAGGAGAACATGCGCCTCCACAAAGGAATCACGGCGGAGCAGGTCCATGAAGCGACGTCCTTCATGCTCGAAACCCATGCGCGCCGGCCCGAGCATTTCCGCTTGCCGTTCGGGGGATTGGGCATGATCCTCTTCACCCCCTGGACAAGGCTGGAAGACCTGCGCATCAACCTCGACAACATCGAGCGCTGCCCCCTGATCGACCGCCCCTTCTCGCTCGGCCGCAGACTGATGCTCTTCCGGAAGGATACTCCCATCGCTCTCCTTGCCGAGCAGGACGGCCTCCTGGTGAAAGCCGGCGAGAGCATTTTCTACAACGCGGGCTGCAAAACGAAAGCCGACCAGAATGAGATTGCCTGGCGCTTCGCCCACCCGGAAGTCGGGGTCCTGTGGACTCTCGCGCGCAGGCTCTCATCGGACCGCTACAACATCCCGGGAGATGACCCCGACAAGCAGGCGATCGAGGCCTTCATCCGTGATTGCCCGCCGGCGTCATTCGACCCGCGGGCGCCGTTCGACCCGCTGCCCCTCTTCCGAGAAGCCGTCGAAACCATCGAACGTCGCCCCCGAACCGGTTCGACGACCGGATTGCTCGATCTCATTCGGGCCGCTCGACGGAAATAATCTCCCCAACCACAGCGGCTCGAGGTAGCTCTCCCAACGCCGGAGGCCCTTGGCTTTTTCCAAACAGGACTCCAGGATTTCGACTTGTTCACGGGCGCTCTTGCCGATGGGCGCCGTCGCCAACGCGGGGACTCTCAGGAAGTCGTCCCTCAGGCCCGGCTCGTCGCCGAGGGCGTGCTTGGCCAGCGCCCGGTTGATGTAGCCCCACCAGCAGTTCGCGTCGAGAGCGACGGCGCGGTCGCAGTCGGCGACGGCATCGGCGTAGCGCCTCATCAGCCGCAACGCCTCTCCTCGCCAGACATGGGCTTCGATATCGGTCGTCTGACGCGCGAGAGCCTCATCGAGGTCGGCAACCGCGCCTTCCAAGTCCCCCAGCTTCAAGCGTGCCGCGCCTCGCCAGGAGAACGCGTATCCCGCATTCCCGGCTGAAACGGCCTCGTTTAATTTCTCCAGGGCCTGCCGGTAGCGCCCCACCCACAGCAGAGCCTCCCCATGCCACGCCAAAGCATCGGCCTTTGATCGGCCGGACGCCGCCTCGGCCATCGAGAACTGCCTCAGCCCTTCCGCGGTCCGACCGGCGACAATGAGAGCCTCCCCCTGCCTGCAGTGGACGTCCCAAGCCCCGTGGTCGTACTTCAAGACGTGGCGGGCCACAGCCGCGGCCGACGCGCAATCGCCGGAGAGGAGAAAGACGCGCACGAATGGCTGGTGCATCCAATAGTGCCGTCGCGAGCGCAGGCGGCGGAGGTTGTGATATTCGTCCGCGGCATCCGCATAGCGATGCGTCTCAATGAGAAGAATCGCGCGGCAATACGAGCGCCAACCAAGAAGCACGGCCTCCCGCCCATCGCGTGTCAGCGCCTGATCCAACCTGAAGGCCGCGGCGTACTTGGAAGTGTGAACCAGGGTCGAGAAGATCTCCTCCGCGGCGGCAATATCGGCCGCAGCTCTCCCGCGGA
>CAYHNV010000009.1:0-28083 GCA_964358065.1 uncultured Elusimicrobia bacterium
GCTGCCCTTGCGCGCGTGCTCGCCGCCGGCGGGCAGGTCGCGCAGGAACACGGCCTTCCTAAAAAGACTCATCAGGTCCTCGGGCATGTCGCGGAAGGGTGCTCGGTCGCGAGACTCGGCCTGCTGTTCGCGGTAGAGCCAGATTTCCTTGAGGGCGGCGATGGCCCGAGCGCCGATCTCCTGGCGGCCGACCAGCTTCCAGTATCCTTCGGGATCGAAAGTCCTGGCGTTGGGCTCAAGCTTCTCGAGCTCGCGAAAGGCCTCCAAGGCGTCGTCCCAGCGGCCCTTCTCGACGAGGGCCTGCTTCTGCTGGTCGGCCAGCCGCATCAGGAAATGGGTGTCGCCCTGCGCATACTTGATCATCTCGTGCGTCAGCGGGCGCTTGCCCCAGTCCGCGCGCTGCAGCTTCTTGGAGATCACCAGGCCGAAGTGCCTCTCGATGGCCGCGGCCAGGCCCAGCTCCTTGATGCCCAGCACGCGCGCGGCGATCATCGTGTCGTAGAGGTTGGCGAAGGTGAAGCCGTAGTCGCGCTTGAGGCAGAGCACGTCGTACTCGCCGGCGTGAAAAAGCTTCTCGATCCCCGGATCGGCGAAGAGCGGACCCAGCGCGTCGAGTTCCGCGACGGCGATCGGGTCGACGATGTAGTCGTCGGTCGGCGAGGATATCTGCACCAGGCAGACGCGCTCCTTGTAGGCGTAGAAGCCGTTGGATTCCGTGTCGAAAGCCAGGCGGGGGCACTTGGCCAGCTCCACGCACACCTCTTCGAGGTGCTCGCGGGCGGTGATCAGCGTGGCGATTCGGGTGTCGTGCGGCATGTTACGCGAAGAGTTTGGAGAGCTCGGTCGAGCGTTTGGCCGCGGCCTCCACGCCGTCGATGAGGACCGAGCGCAGGCCCCTGCTCTCCAGGACATGGATGGCGGTGATGGCCGTGCCGCCGGGTGTCGTGACCTCATCCTTGAGGACCGCGGGATGCTTGCCGCTCTCGATGACGAGCTTGGCCGCGCCGTAGACCGTCTGGGCCGCCAGCTTTGCCGCGATGGCGCGCGGGATGCCCATCTTGACGCCGCCGTCGATCATGGCCTCGATGACCATGTAGATGTAGACGGGCCCCGAGCCGGAGAGCCCCGTGACCGCGTCCAGCGCCGACTCGGGTAAAGTGACCACGATGCCGACCGCGCCGAAGATGGCCTCGGCTTTGGCCAGGTCCTTATCTTCGGCGTGCGCGCCGGCGCAGATCGCGGTGGCGCCCGCGTCGACGAGGCAGGGCGTGTTGGGCATCGCGCGTACGACCGGGCAGTCCACGCGCAGCCCGGCGTTGATGGCGGCGGTCGTGATGCCGGCCATCACGGAGATGACGAGTTGGTCCTTGCCGATCCAGCCGGCCAACTCCCCGAGAACCTTATTGGCCATCTGCGGTTTAACAGAGAGGATGATGATGTCGGCACGTGCCGCCGCCTTCTTGTTGTCGGTCGAGGTCTTCACGCCCCATTTTTTCTGGAACTCGGCCAAGGCGTCGGGATTGCGCCGGGTGGCGACGATGTCCTTGGCGGGGAGGAGCTTGGAGCGCACCATCCCTCCGATCATGGCGCCCGCCATGTGCCCTGCTCCGATGACCGCGATCGTCTGGTTCTTCATTGCGAGCTCCTTGCGCGAGGGCGCATTCTACCAAATGACGAAACTCGCACCGGTGCGAGTTTTTGACGTGAATTATATAGACTCAAATCATGACGCCTGCATCCGCCAAAAAGAAGGTACTGGTCGTGGAAGACGAGGAGGAGTACCGCCTGCTGTTCAGCGGGGTCCTCAGCGCGGCCGGCTACGCGGTCTTCCTCGCTCCCAACGGTGAGGAAGGGCTGCGCCTTTACGGCGAGCAGAGCCCGGACCTCGTCATCCTCGACGTCATGCTCCCCGACGTGCTGGGCTTCGAGTTCTGCCGGCGGGTGCGGGGCGGCAAGGTCCGCCCGCAGACCCCCATCCTCTTCTGCACCGTGCGCTCGGCCGTGTCTCAGCTGGCCCGGGGCGTGAAGTCCGGCGGGACCGACTATATGCTGAAGCCTTTCTCCCCCGAGGAGCTCCTCACCCGGGTCCGCGCCGCCTTGGATCCCGCGAGCCAAGCCTGATGGCCGACCGCATCGCCCTCGTCGAGACCGATTCCCGTCCGGCGCAGGGCCTGATGGCCCTGCTCAAGCGCCAGGGCTACATCGTGTCCCGCTATCAGACGCTGGGGCGCTTCTTCGATGCGGTGGCGCGGCGCCGGCCGGAGGTCGTGCTGATGAGCATGGAACTTCCCGGCATGGAGGGCCGCGAGATCTTCCGGGCCCTGCGCTCCAACCCCGGCACGCGCGCGATGGTCCTGGTGGGGATATCCGGACGTCCCCGCTCCAACGAGGAGGTCGCGGCCGCTTTCACGGCCGGGGCCGATGAGTACTTCTTCAAGCCCGTCGACGAGCAGCTGCTGCTCGTGCGCCTGACCTCGCTGACCCGCCGCCGGATGGAGCCGCCCGAGGAGGAGGTCCTGAGGTGCGCCGGGATCACGCTCTCCGCCGAGAGCCGAGTCTGCTCGGTGGGCCGACGCAGTCTGCGCCTCACTAAACTCGAGTTCGACCTGCTCGCGCAGTTCCTGCGCAATCCCCATCGGGTCCTGACGCGCGGCAATCTCATCAACTCCCTCTGGCGCGGCGACGTTTCCGCGGGCGGCCGCGCGGTGGACCGGCACATGCACGCCTTGCGCGCCAAGCTCGGATCCCGCGGACGTCTGCTGGAGACCGTCGTCGGCGTGGGCTACCGGCTCTCCTTGAACGGAAGCTCGAAGTAGAACCGGCTGCCCCGGCCGGTCTGCGACTCCACGGCGATGAGCCCGCCGTGCATCTCCACGATTTTCTTGGAGATGGCCAGTCCCAGCCCCGTTCCGGTCGCATGCATGGGGTTGGGCGCCCGTTCGAAGGGCGCGAAGATACGCCCCAGCGCCGACGCCGCAATCCCCACGCCGGTGTCCTCCACGGCGCAGACGACGAGGCCTGGGGCCCGGCGGACGCTGACCAGTATGCGTCCTCCGGAAGGCGTGAACTTGATCGCGTTGGAGACCAGGTTGGTGAGGACCTGCGTGATGAGATCCGGGTCGAAGTCAAAGGCCGGCAGGCCGGGCTCGACTTCAGAGGTCAGGGTCAGGCCCGCCTTCGCCGCGCGCGGTCCCAGGAAGAGGATCAGGTCGGCCACGACGGGTCCGATCTCGCCCGGCCTGGGCGCGTAGTCCAGCTGACCGCGTTCGATCTTCGACATCTCAAGCAGTGACGAGACGAAGTGGCCCAGGCGCACCGCGTTCTTATGGATGGACTCCAGGCGCGCGCGCGTCGTCTCGTCGAGGCCGGGGAATGACTTGCCCAAGTCTCGCGCATGGCCGTCGATGGCCTCCAGAGGGGAGCGCAGTTCGTGGCTCACCGAGGCGATGAAGACTTTCTTCATCTCCTCGAGTTCGCCCAGGCGCCGGGACATGTCGTTGACCCCGCGGGCCAGCTCCGCGATCTCATCGGCGCCCCGGGCCTCGACGGCCGCGCCGAAGCGTCCCGCGGCGATGGCGCTGAGGACGCTTTGTATCAACACGATGCGCCGGGTCAAAGTCCAACTCAAGGGGATGGAGAGAAGCAGGCCTAAAACGGCCAGGGCCGCGCCCACACGCAGCACGTTGCGCAGCATGATGGCGAACTCTTCGCGCTCCCGCAGGGCCAGTAGTCGGGAAGAGATGAGAATCTCGACGGAGGCCGTGGAGCCGGTCTGAGCGACCTCAACGACGTGCCGGACCGTCGTGTCCGCGGGCTCGGGCGCGGTCGGGCCCCCGACTTCCTGCCATTCGCCATCGAGGAGGACGCGGCAGCGGCTCACCTCAGGGCGATCGCGGCGCAGGAAGCGCAGGTAATCGAGAAGCATGAGGGGGTCGGCGGCGAGGGCGGACTCGCGGGCGACACGGGAGACGCTCTGAAGAAGGATTCGTTCCTTTTCGACTTCCGAGCGGCGCAGCGCCAAGCGTTGGAGTTCCACGAAGGCCAGGCAGGAAGCGCCCACGGTGGCCGCGATGGCCACCCCCAGAATCAAGGCGAGCTTGGATCGAATCGTCATCGCTCGGCCGCCGCTCCCTCCAGGTGGAGCCGCTCGAGGGCTTTGCCGGCCCGCTGATTTTTCGGGTCGATTTCCAGGATGCGCAGGAAGGCCGTCGTGGCCTGTAGGAACTCCCCGCGGGCGTAGTGCTTGACCCCTTTGCGGTAGAGCGCGTCGATCTCCTTCCGGTCCGGAGGGCGCAGGACCTGAGCCTGCGGCCGCGGCCGAGGAGCCGCGCTCGGCGGAGGGGTTGTCTGCGCCGTCGAGTCCGCCTCCAGACCCAAGGTGCGGCGGGCCACGACGATGGATTTCGAAAGCTCCCGGCGGCGGCGCAGGTTCTTTTCCAGGGGCAGCGCCTGCTGCCAGATCGTCAGGGCCTCGCCGTAGCGTCCCAGCACATAGTAGATCGAACCCACGCGATCGAGGGCCGTCACGTCGGTCGAGCCGAGCTCGAAGACCCGCTTGACGAGCCGCAGGCCGCGGTCATAGTCGCCCTTGCGGTAGGCGGCCTCGATGCCGGCCAGCAGTTCCGCGAGAGTGGCGGGCTCGGGCTCGACGAGCGGAGGCGGGCCGCTCTCCAACGGATTTTGAGGCGGCATTTCCTCGCCGTGTGGCTCGGTCACACTTCCTTGGCGGTATCGCTCGGTCGCGGAGCAGGCGGTCAGTCCCAACCCAACGATGAGAGACAGCCAAAAGGCGGCGTGGGTCATGGTTGAAGATAGACTAAGTCCCCAGGATTGTCAAGACCAGGCCCAGCCTCCTGAAAACCGTTGTAACAAAATCGTCAAACCGTCGTTCTACACTTTTCCTAATACGATGCCCCCGCGACCTCGTTTTTCCGCGCTCGTTTTTACCCTCGGCATTTTCCTGCCTGCGTCCATCTCCTATGCCGCGGGCGCCGGCACGACGGCGGCCACTTTTCTCCAACTGGGCTATGGCGCGCGGGCGATCGGCTCCGGCGAGGCCTTCGTTCCCGTGGCCAATGACGTCTCCGCGCTGTACTACAATCCCGCCGGCTTGGCGCATCCCGCCGCCGTCGACCCGAAGGGCGGAGCGGGGCCTTACGAGGTCCTGGCCTCGCACGCCCTGCTGGTCCAGGATGTCCGCTTGACCCAGGTGGGCTTCGTGCGGCGTCCCTTCGGCCTGAGCCTGACCTATCTGAGCCTGGGGGGCATCGAGCAGCGCACGACGGAGACGGCCGAGCCGGAAGGCAAGGCGAGCGCCTCGGACCTGGCCCTGAGCTTCAGCTACGGCTGGAAGGTCGGCGTGGTAGGCCTCGGAGCGACCGGGCGCTACATCCGCGAGTCCATCGCGGGCTATTCGGCCTCGGCCGTTGCTCTGGACCTGGGGCTGCTTCACCGGCTGGAGAAGCACCCGGTCTCCTTCGGCCTTGCCATCGCCAACCTGGGTCCCGGGATCCGCTTCATCGACCGGACCGACCCTCTGCCGACCGTCATCCGCGCGGGGGTCACCTACGGGCTCAGCCGTGATTTCCCTCATGCCCTGACCTTCCAGCTCGACGCGCCGCGCGCCTCGGGCCTGGTCGCGCGCTTCGGGGTGGAGTACCTCGGCTTCGGGCCCATCGCCCTGCGCGCGGGCTATCGCACTTTCGACAAGGAGCAGCGCTCGGCCTCTCTCGGAACGGCCCTGGGCTCGACGGCCTCGGGGCTCTCCGAGTTCTACGGGATGTACCTGGGGGCGGGACTGCGCACGCCTTTCGGCAACCTCGACTACGCGCTGGTGCCCTATGGCGAGCTGGGCACGGCGCATCGGGTCAGTTTCAGCATGAACTTCGGCGCGCCCAGGAAGGCCAAGCCCGCGCCCGAGCGCGACTCCGCGCCGACCCCGGCGGGAGGAGGCCAATGAGGCACACTCTGGATATGACGAGCGCGGAGGGGATTCAGGCCGTGAACTCCACTTCCCCAGACCAGAATTTCCTTTATAACAGCCATCCTCAGCGAAATCAAGGCGTGCCGGAGGCCGAAGACCTCCGTGGGGTTGGGTCGGACATGGGAGACCACATGAAAACGAACCGAACACGATCGCTCCTCGCCGTGCCGCTCGCCCTCCTCACACTCTGGATGCTCGCGCCCCAGGCGCTTGCCGGGATACCGCTGTCCATCATGACCTATCAAGGCCGCCTCAAGGAGTCTGGGCTGCCGGTCACGGGCGTGCGCAGCGTCCAGATCAATCTCTGCGACGCTCTCACCGCCGGGAGCTGCGTGCCCAGCCCCTGGCAGAACGTCTCGGTGGCCAACGGCCTCTTCCGGACGACTTTCTCGGTCTCCGGGGTGGACCTGTCCGCCAAGGCGTTGTATCTGGAGGTGATGGTGGGCCTCGGGTCAGTGGCCCCGACCATCACGCTGTCGCCGCGCGAGGAGCTGACCGCCAGCCCGTACGCCCTCTATTCCACGAGCGCAACGACGCTGGTCGCGGGCGCGAATCCCCAAGGGGCCGTCATCTCGACGAATCTTTTCATCGTCAATGGAGGCAGTGTCGGCATTGGGACGACGAACCCGCTCGCCAAGCTTCACGTCAGCAGCGGCTCGATCATCCTCGAAGGAGACGTCGCCATATCGACGGGGTCCACCAGCGGGGGGTCGCACCTGCGCTCATTCCAGCCGACGAGTCCCTCAGCCACAGCCCCCAACCCCAATTGCGGGACCGGCGCGCCTACCGCGATCGTCAACGGGACCGACATGGCGGGAACCGTCACGCTCAACACCGTCACCGCTCCTACCGGCGGGTGTACGGTGATCGTCAGCTTTGTGAGGCCATACACGACCGCGCCCAAGGCGGTCGTCATAACGCCGATGGGACCCAACTCCCATATGCTTAACGCCTCAATCAATCCGGTTCCGACTATCGGCGGCTTCGTCATCCAGACGAACGCCGCGGTCGCCGCCACCACGGCATACAGCTGGTCTTACATCGTGATCGAATGACATGAGAATCCGGTCAAGCGTCGTGCTGAGCGCGGCGGCCGCCCTGATATGGGGCGCTCTGTTGCCCGCGCCCGCGCACGCGGCCGGGGGCAAGAGCAGCGGCACGGTCGCCGTCGTCGACGACCTGCTCGGCGGCGCAGCCGCATGCGTGAAGGCGACCGGCGGGGGGAGGGAACTCGACGGCGCCATCCTCCCGGTCGCCGCTTTGGTGACCGGCGCTCTCACCCCCGATACCACCGCCGAAGCGGGATATTTTTCCAGGTTAGTCTCCACCCCCGCGGCCGCCTCGTTCCAGCAGGTCTTCCTCGCCTCGATGAGCATCTCGTGGACGGTCGCCGTTCCCCCCAACCCGTCCGGGTCCCTGTACCAGGTCGTTCTGTCGACGGCCGCCGACTTTTCGGGCGTGAACCATGCTACAGGGACGTTCGGTTCCGTCGTCGTCTCCACCGGACTCCAGGCGAACACGAGCTACTACGCCTCCCTGAAGGTCGAGTACATGGAAGGCGACGACACCGTATTCCTCTTCCTGGGCTCGACGGTGACGTTGGCCAACATCCCCGCGTCCGCCGCGTCGACCTTTACGGCGGTCAACACGAACTCAATGAGCGTAGCCTGGTCGGCCAACGGCAACCCGGTGGATGTGACGACGTACACAGTCGTGCTGAGCACGGGTGTGTCCTATCCCAACTCGTACTCGGGGAACGTGTCGCTGTCCACGGCCCCGGTCGGGGCGTTTCCAATGGCAACGGTGTCCGGTCTTGTCGGCAATACCACCTACTTCCTGTTCGTCAACGCGGTCAATCTCAACGGCATCCCCACGGCCTACACGGCGCTGGGCTCGACGGCGACATTAGCGAATATCCCGGCGACGGCGGTCACGACGTTCACGATGGTTGGCGCCGGTTCGATGAGCGTGGCCTGGAGCGCGAACGGCAACCCCATCAATGTGACGACGTATACAGTCGTGCTGAGCACGGGGGCGTCCTATCCCAATGCCTTTGCCGGCAATCAGACGCTGTCCACGGCTCCGGCCGGGGCCTTTCCGGCGGCCACGGTGCTGGGACTGGGCTCCAACACCACCTACTATCTCCATGTGGCGGCGCGCAACCACGGCGGGTTGTTCAGCGCTTACGCGGCACTCGGTTCCAGCGTCACGCTGGCCAATCCGCCCGCGAGCGTCGTCTCGACTTTCAGCGCCGTGGCCAGCAATACGTTTGTCGGCGCGTGGGACGGCAACGGCAACGGGGCGGGAACGTTATACGAGGCCGTCGTCTCAACCAAGCAGGCCTTCCCGAACGCCGACGCGGGCAACGTTTACGTTTCGACGAGCCCCGAGGGGGCGCCCTCGGCCCCTTTCCCGGGCCTGGGCGCCAACACCACCTATTATCTGTTCGCCCGCACCATCAGCCGGGCCGGCGCGCCGACGGCCTACGTCGCGCTGGGCGCCACCGTGACCTTGGTCAACCTGCCGACGACGGAGGTGACGACGTTCACGGCGGTCACGAGCGCCGGCCTGACGGCGGCGTGGAACGCCAACGGCAACGGCCCGGGGACTCAGTACAGCGCCGCTGTCTCGACGAGTGCACCATACCCGAATAACAGCGCCGGAAATGTCGTCGTTACCAGCGCTCCTTTCGGAGTGCCTTCGGCGGGCTTCGCCTCGCTTTACGCCAACGCCACGTACTACTTCTCGGTCGCCGCCATCAACCGCGCGGGTTCGCCCACGGCCTACGTGGCGCTTGGCTCGACGGTGACCCTGCTCAACAACCCGGCTCTCGCCGCTTTCACCTTTACGAGTGTTGACGCGGGCTCGATGACCGTGGCTTGGGACGCCAACAGCAACATCGCGGGCACGCGCTACGAGGCGACGGCCTCCACGGAGAACATCGTCCCTAACGCCAACGCCGGCAACGTCGCAGTCTCAACGCAACCTGAAGGCTCGCCGAGCGCGCTGATCAACGGTACCATAGGCAATACGACCTATTATCTTTTCGTGCGCGCCATCGGCCGCAACGGCGCGGGCTCGGCCTATCTGGTCATGGGTTCAAGTATCACCTTGGCCTTCCCGCCGACGACGGTCGTGACCACGTTTACGGCGGTCAACGCGTCGTCCCTGACCGTCAACTGGTCGGCCAACGGGAATGCGGTGGGTGTGACGACCTACACCGTGGTCCTAACCACGGGTTCGAGCTATCCCAACTCGTTCTCGGGCAACGTGCCGCTGTCCACGACGGCGGCCGGGAACTCGCCGACCGCCACGCTCACGGGACTGGTGGGCAACACCAACTACTTCCTGTTCGTCAAGGCGGTCAACCACTCCGGGCTCGCGACGGCCTACGTGGCGCTTGGCTCGACGGCGACATTAGCGAACATCCCGGCGACGGCGGTCACGACGTTTACCACCGTGAACGTCAGCTCGATGAGCGTGGCCTGGAGCGCGAACGGCAACCCCGTGAATGTGACGAGCTACACCGTGGTCCTGACCACGGGTGCGAGCTATCCCAACTCGTTTGCGGGCAACGTGCCGTTGTCCACGACGGCGGCCGGGGCGTTCCCAGCGGCCACGCTCACGGGCCTGTCGGCCAACACGACCTACTTCCTCTTCGTCAACGCGGTCAATCTCAACGGTGTTGAGACGGGCTTCACGGCCTTGGGCTCGACGTCGACTGTGGCCTCGCCGCCCGGGGCGCTGCCCTTTGCGAGCGTGACGGCCAGCCAAATCGTCTCGACCTGGACGGCGGGAACCCCGCCCAACCCAGACGGGACGCTTTACGAACTGCAGACGTCGACGACCGCCAACTTTGCGGTCGTTACGACCTCGTCTTTGACCTACAACGTCTCGGCCAGCTCCGCGGGGCTCAACGCAAATACGACCTACTACTTCCAGGTGCGGGCGCTGAGCAACAACTCGGTGCCGACCATGTTCGTGAGCCTTGCCTCGACCTCGACATTATCAAACATTCCGGCGGCAGCCGGGACGACGTTCACGGCGGTTGGTGCCAGTTCGATGAGCGTGGCCTGGAGCGCGAACGGCAACCCCATCAACGTGACGACCTACAGCGTGGTCCTGAGCACGGGCGTGAGCTACCCCAACTCGTTCGCGGGCAACGTGCCGCTGTCCACGGCTCCGGCCGGGGCCTTTCCGGCGGCCACGCTGATGGGACTGGGCTCCAACACCACCTACTATCTCCATGTGGCGGCGAGCAACCATGGCGGGCTGGTCACCGCTTACGCGGCCCTGGGCTCGAGCGTGACGCTGGTCAACGCGCCCGTGAGCGCCGTCTCGACTTTCAGCGCCGTGGCCAACAACGCGTTCATCGGCGCGTGGGACGGCAACGGCAACGGGGCTGGGACGTTGTATGAGGCGGTCGTCTCCACCGAGCAGGCTTTCCCGAATGCCGACACGGGCAACGTTTACGTTTCGACGAGGCCCGAGGGATCGCCCTCGGCCCCGTTCCCGGGCTTGGGCGCCAACACCACCTATTATCTGTTCGCCCGCGCCGTCAACCGGGCGGGCGCGCCGACGGCCTACGTCGCGCTGGGTGCGACCGTGACCTTGGTCAACCTGCCGACGACGGAGGTGACGACGTTCACGGCGGTCACAAGCGCCGGCCTGACGGCGGCGTGGAACGCCAACGGCAACGGCCCGGGGACCAAGTACAGCGCCGCTGTCTCGACGAGTGCACCATACCCGAATAACAGCGCCGGCAATGTCGTCATCTCGACTTCGCCCGCCGGGGTGCCGTCGGCTGATTTCACCGGACTTTTCGCCAATGCCACGTACTACTTCTCCGTGGCGGCCATCAACCGGGCGGGTTCGCCGACGGCCTATGTGGCGCTGGGTTCGACGGTGACCATGCTCAACGCCCCGGTTTCCGCCGTTTCCACCTTCACGAGCGTCGACGCGGGCAGTGTGACCGTGGCCTGGGGCGCCAACAACAATATCGCGGGCACGCGCTACGAGGCGACGCTCTCCACGAGCACGCCTTACCCGAACAGCAGCGCCGACAACGTGACTCTCTCCACGCAACCCGCCGGCTCACCCCTGGCGGTGATCAATGGTCTGGTGGGCAACACGACCTATTATCTGTTCGTGCGCGCCATCGGCCGCGACGGCTTCGCCTCGGCCTATCTGGCTTTGGGCAGCAGCGTCACCTTGGCCGCGCCGCCCGGCGCCCTGCCCTTTGCGAGCGTGACGGCAAGCCAAATCATCTCGACCTGGACGACGGGAATCCCGCCCAACCCAACCGGGACGCTTTACGAACTGCGGACGTCGACGACCGCCAACTTCACGGCCGTCATGACCTCGTCTTTGACCTGCAACGTGTCCGTCAGCTCCTCGGGGCTCAACGCCAACACGACCTATTACTTCCAGGTGCGGGCGCTGAACAGAAACTTGGTGCCGACCGTGTTCGTGAGCCTTGCCTCGACCTCGACCTTGGCCAACATCCCATTGACGGCGGTCACGACGTTTACCACCGTGAACGTCAGCTCGATGAGCGTGGCCTGGAGCGCGAACGGCAACCCCGTGAATGTGACGAGCTACACCGTGGTCCTGACCACGGGGTCCAGCTATCCCAACACTTTCTCCGGCAACGCGCAGATATCAACGGCGCCCGCCTCCGCCCTGCCGACGGCGACGGTGTCCGGTCTTCTGTCGAACGCTACTTACCAGCTTTTTATCGCCGCCGTCAATCACAACGGCGTTGCGACGGCCTACAGCGCGTTGGGCTCGAGCGTGACGCGCGCCAACGCGCCGGTCTCGGCGGCGTCGACTTTCAGCGCCGTGACGGCCAATAGTTTCGTCGGGGCCTGGGGCGGCAACGCGGCGGGAACATTTTATAACGCCGCCGTTTCGACGACAAGCGTCTTCCCGAACGTTGACACGGGCAACGTTTACGTGTCAACTCGCCCCGAGGGGGCGGCTTCGGCTCCTTTCCCGGGCCTGGGCGCCAACACCACCTATTACCTGTTCGCCCGGGCCGTCAGCCACGCCGGACTGCCCACGGCCTATACGGCTCTGGGGGCCACCGCGACCTTGGCCAATGTCCCCGTTTCAGACGCGAGCACATTCACGGCGGTGGGCTTATCGTCGGCGACGGCGCAGTGGCTTGACGGCGGCAACCCGCCCGGCACGGAGTTTCAGCTTGTCGCCTCGACCTGGCCCGGTTTTTCGGACACGCTGCTCTCCTCGGGTTGGTCCGCCGCGGTATCGACTGCGATCTCCGGGCTGTCGGCCAACACGACCTTCTATTTCGGCGCGCGCTCGCGCAATTGGTCGGGGGCACCCTCGGCCTATCTGGCGCTGGGCTCAACGGTGACTTTGGTCAACCCGCCCACGGTTCTCGCCCTTGACGGCGTGGGGTCCTTCAGCCTGCCGCTTGCCTGGGGCTCCGCCGGCAACTTCAGCGGCGGCCCCGCCTCCTGGCTTGCGTCGGCGTCGGTTTTGCCCTCGGTTCTGCAGGGGCATGCGCTGGCTTTCTCCGGAGGACGGTTGTACGTCTCCGGCGGCTCGTCTGGAGCGGGTACGCTGAGCGCGGTGCGTTTTGCCGCAGTCGCCGCTGACGGCACGGTCGGTCCTTGGACTGAAGCGACACCCCTGCCCGCCGCCCGCGATTCCCACGCGATGGCGGCCTGGGGGGGACGGCTGTACGTCGCGGGCGGTTTTGACGGCGGCAACGCGCAAAGCACGGTTTGGTGGGCGGCCGTTCTCGAGGGCGGCTCACTTGGCCCCTGGCGCAGCGCCCCCCCGCTGCCGGGGGCGCGTCATAAGTTCACCCTCACGGCCTCCGCGGGCGCTCTCTTCGCCGTGGGCGGCGACAATGGAATCTTCCCGCAAAGCACGGTTTACGCGGCCGCCATCCAGCCCGACGGAACGATTGGTCCCTGGTCGACCGCGACGGCTCTGCCCGCGGCGCGCGCCGGGCACGGTGCGGCGGCCGCGCTCGGCCGGCTGTATATCTCCGGCGGCGTGGGCGCGGGCCTGGAGTCCTCGGTGATTTCCGCGCCGTTCAGCGGCGTTGCGCTGGGCGCGTGGACGGCGGCGCCGGCGCTGCCCGCCGGCCGCACGCGGCATGCCATGACGGCTTCTCCGTCGAGGCTTTATATCGCCGGCGGCCACGACGGCGTCTTGGCGCAGGCGACGGTTTGGTCGGCGCCGCTCGCGGACAACGGCGACGTCGGCGCCTGGCAGGCGCAAGCCTCCTTGCCCGCCGCGCTCTACCTCAACGGCATGGCCCTGCTGGATGAGCGGCTGGCAGTGGTGGGCGGCTCGGACGGAGCCGCGGCCGTGAACTCGGTCACGATCGGAAACTTGACCGGCACCGAATATTTGGCCGAGAGCGCCAACGACGCGGCTTACTCCCTGAACTACTCGTCCTCAGGCTGGCGGCGTGGGGCCTTTTTCGAG
Source organism: uncultured Elusimicrobia bacterium (assembly GCA_964358065.1). GTDB lineage: Bacteria > Elusimicrobiota > Elusimicrobia > UBA1565 > UBA9628 > GWA2-66-18. Next base: position 13,448 of record CAYHNV010000009.1, read on the forward strand.
TTTTCGGGCCTGATTCCCAATACGACTTACTACGCACGCGTGCGCGGCCGTTCGCTTTCGGGAGTGCCGACGTCCGTCACGCTCCTGGGCTCGACGATCACCTTGGCCGCCGTCCCGCAGGCGGCCGCGTCGACCTTCACGGCGGTCGAGATTTCCTCCATCGGCGTGCAGTGGACCGCGGGCAGCAATCCCGCAGGCACGGAGTTCCGCGCGAGGGCCTCGACCGCCGCCGATTTCAGCGGTACCACGTTCCTAGGGGGGTGGGGCGTTGCGACCTCGGCGTTGTTCAACGCTCTCGCCCTCAACACGAGCTACTACTTCGAGGCCTCGGGCCGCAATGCCGCGGGGCAGGAAGGCTCGCCGCTGGCTCTGGGGGCTGCGTATACGCGCTCCGCCCCGCCCGTTGGATCATTGATCGCCTCCGCTCAGACGACGGGCTTCTCCCTGGAATGGTCGGCCAACGGCAATCCCGCCGTCACCCGCTTCGAGGCTCAGGCGGCGATCGTCAGCGACTTCTCGACCGTGCTTGCTTCGAGCGTCACCTTCTCCACGGCGGCGGCCTTCTCCGGGCTGCCGAGCGCCAGCACTTTCTATGCCCGCGTGCGGGCGCTCAACGGCAACGGACTGCCCTCCTCCTTCGACCTTGTCGTCTCCACCATGACCGGCATCGACGGCGTGGCGCCGGTGATCACCAACAACCAGACCGGGGACTTGGGTTGGCGCCGGACGAACAACGGCCTCTATAACGTCGATTTCCTCGACGCGGGAGGCTCCAAGCTTGCCCAGTTCGCGGTCAAGGCCTCGACCGTGTCGGGGGGTGCCGGGCCCGACCTGGTCGCCTTCACCGACGTTGCCGCCTCAATCAACGCCGACACCTACCTTGTCGATTGGCCGCTGCCGGCGGCGGTCTTTGCCGCTCTGCTTGAGGGCGCGACCAATTACATCAGCCTGCGCGTCGTTGACGGGGCGGGCAATGTGGCGATATCCACGGATACCTTTTTTGTGAAGAAAGACACCACCGCCCCGGTCCTGGTGGATACCCAGACCGGCGACGGCGTCGTGCGGTCGGCTCCCGGCACGACCTACACCGTCGCCGTCTACGATCTGAGCAGCGCTTTGGCCTCGTTCCAGTACAGTGTCAGCTTGGCACTCGGAGCCGGCGACGCCTCGCTGGTCGCCTGGACGAACATCCCGATCGTCTACGGCGCGACCGACTACGCGACGGCCTGGCCGCTGGGTTTTGCCTCGCTTCTCTCCGGAGTCACGAACTACGTCTCGGTGCGCGCCTGGGACGTGGCCGGAACCACGTCGACCCTTGTGGACGCCTTCTCTGTCCTCAAGGACACCGCGGGCCCAAGCGTAGCGTTGAGCGCGCCCGTGAACTCTTCCTTCGTCTCAAGCCTGTCTCAGATCAGCGGCACGGCGGCAAGCCCCTTTACAGTCAAGGGCACGGAGGTCAGCGTCCTGGACGTCGCCGGAGGCTTCTACTGGAACCCCACGGCCGCGGTGTTCAATTCGGCGGGCCCGGTCTGGATGCCGGCGTCGGGCACGAGCGCGTGGACTCTGCCGATCTCCGTTACTCTTGCCGACGGGGCGACCTACCGGGCGATTGCCCGCTCTTCGACGACCTTAGACGTCTACTCGGCGACTTACGCGACGGCGACCTTCATCGTCGATCGGGCGACTCCGACCGTGGGCGTCGTGGTGCCGGCTGCGAACTCCACGGTGTCCGCCCTGCCGTCGATCAACGGCACGGCGGCTGACGCGGGCGCGGGGGTTTCTTCCGTGGAGGCGCGCTTGCGCCGCAACACGGACGGGCAGTGGTGGAATTGGTTCACCCAGTCGTGGGGCGCGGTCCAAATCTCGACGGTTGTCACGGGGACCACCGCTTGGTCGCTGACGCCTCCGCCGCTGCTCTTAGCCAACCTCCGCGCTGCCGCGAGCTATTACATCGCCGCGCGCGCCTCCGACGGCGCATTGCCGAGCAACCAAGGAGACTTCTTCTTCTCGGGCTCCACCTTCACCTGGCAAGACACGACGCCGCCCTCCGCCGTCGCGGACCTAAGCGCGGTCTCCGGCTCCTTGCCGGGGCGCATCGACTTGACCTGGACTGCGCCCGGCGACGATGGGGCGTCTGGGAGCATCCTCCTTGGGCAGTATCGCATCTTCTACTCGACCGACGTCGCTGCCGTTGCCAGCACCACGACGGCTCAGGTCGTCTTCTCGACTTCGATGCTCGTCCCCGGCGCCGCCCAGCTCTACTCGTTGACGGGCTTGAGCCCCGGCGCGACCTATTTCCTCAGGGTGGCGCTCGACGACGGCGAGGGCAACTGGTCGAGCTTCTCCAACCAAGCCTCCACCGTTTCCGCGCCGTCGCCCTTCAACGCCATCATCGGCCACGTTGTCGACCTGTCGAGCCAGGGCATCACGGCGGTCCAGGTGGACTGCTGGGACGCCGCCGGAGCGCCCGCCGGGACCACCTTCACTCTGGCCGACGGCAGCGGAACCTTCAACGTCTCGGGCCTTTCCGCGGGGAGCTACAAACTCAAGGTGACTTGGACCGTCAACGGGATCTCCAGCTCCCTCTGGCAGGACGGCATCGCGATGGGCTCCGCGGGCGTTGACTTCACCTTGGAGATCAATTATTCTTTGGCCACTTTGACGGGCACTTTGGCGACGCTGACGACTTCATCGCTCGGCAGAAACGGCGGCCTTGTGGTGTCCGCGCCGGCCTTCGCGGCGGCAAATTCTTCCAGCCGCGTGGAGCTCTTCCAGGGCGGGCGGCAGGTCGCACAGGTCGCCGTGAAGCCGAGCGGGCGTTGGAGCATCCCGAACCTCCTTCCAGGCAAGTACGCGGTCAGGGCCTACACCGGCTCGGGCTACACGGATCTCCAGAGCGTCGAACTCACGGAGGGCGAGGTCCGCACCCTCGGCTTCGTCTTCGACCCTCTGCCCAAGCGCGCGGTGTTTGCATTCCCCAATCCGGCGCGGAGCGCTACGACCATCCGCTTTGCCACAGACCTATGGCCTCTTGAGGCGGACATCACCGTCTTCGATCTGGCCGGCAACCTCGTGCGCGAGTTCCCGGGCTCGTCGATTGTCGCCGCGACGCCGGGCGTCTACCATGCGGCATGGGATCTCACCAATTCGAAGGGGCAGGCCGTGGTCTCCGGGGTCTACATCGTCATGGTCAAGATCAAAGGCGGCAGCGACAACCAAACGGCCAAGGTGATCAAGAAAGTGGCGGTGGTGCGATGACCGAGCATAAGCGAGGAAACGGCCTTCTCCTGAGCCTCATCCCTGCACTCGTCTTGGCCGGACCAGCCGCGGCGGGACTGCTGACCGCCCAGGGCGCGGCGGTCCTCGATGGGTCGGGCGGACAGCGCGCGAGCTTCTCCACCAACGAGAAGATCGGCTTTCAGCAGGTCGTCAACAACGGCGTCGCCAGCACCGGCCGCATCTCCTTTCAGTTCAGCGTGGCCGCACCCAACGGGAACATCGTGTTCCGCCATTTAGGCAACTCCGTGCGCGGGACGGCGGGAAACGCCGCCAGCCAGATTTTGGGGATGACCATCACGAGTTTCTTCCAGGGGCCGGGGCTCTATACGATGAAGGCGGACGCGACACTCGACGGCGTCACCGTTGAGCAGGTCCAGACCTTCACCATCTCATCTCCCAACATCCTGCTCATCTACCCGCCCAACGCGGCCTCCGGCCTCACCGACAACCCGCTCACCTTCCAGTGGTACTCCAGCGGCGCCTCCTCCTACCGCGTGACGGTGGGCGACAACGCCTCGCTCTACAACGCCCTCTTCATCCAGACGACTCCGGTCGGCACGCTGACGTATCCGCAGAACCCGGCCGATCCGCGGCAGAGGCTGGCGTCCGGCCAGCTGTATTGGTGGAAGGTCGAGGGCCTCGATGCGGGCGGCGGCGTGGTGGCCCAGAGTCCGTCGCCGTTCAGCTTCTCCGTGGTCAGCACCGTCCTGACGCGGGATTTGGCCGTGACCGCCCTCGACGTCGTCGGCGCGCCGGATCCGGCGGGAAACATTAACTTCTCGGTCACGGTCAACAACCAGGGCAACACGACCGAGAGCAATATCCCCCTGCGCGTGACGGTGGGCGGATTATCGGCCCCGGAGAGCCCGCTGACGCTCCCGCAGATGTCGCCGGGAGACGCGCGGACCGTCAGCGTCCACGCCCCGATCCCCACCGACCAGAAGGACAGCCTCGCCATCGCCTGCCTGGCCATTTTCGACGACACGGTGGGCAACAACTGCAAGACCCTCGCCGTTGCCCGTGCCGGGGCGAGCGGCGGCGAGAACTTCGCCTCGAGCTCGTCGGATCTGACTGGAGATCAAATCTGGCAGGCGATCGCGCAGATATTAAAGGAGCGAGGCATCGACCTGGAGGACTTCAGGTTCCTCGATATGGAAGGGAACCTCTCGCGCGACGATCTGGCGGCCCTTCTCGACCAGCTGCGCCAGGGGCAGGCGCAGGTGAGCCTGTCCGGGCCCCCGCTGGCCGCGGCTGCGCCCGTCTTCGCCCCCGTGACATTGACGCCGCCTCCCTCCGATGAGTCCGGCGCTCTCCTGCCGGCCGCGCCCCTGTCGTCCGCCGAAGAGGCCGTCGTGGCGGGTCGGGATTGGTCCGGTCATGCCGCGCCTCTCTCCGGGCAGAGCGTGACGTTCGCGGTGACCAAGGAGGATAAATGGGAGCGCCTTTGGAGGCGTCTGAGCAGCGACAGCCTTCCCGTGGTCCGCTTTGCCGACCACATGGTCCTGGCGCTCATCGCCGGAAGCTCGCAGCCTTGCGATCGCATCCAGATTGAGGACATGAGGACCTCGTCCTCGGAGCTTTATGTGCGCTATCGCCAGATTGTGCATGCCAATTTTTTCCCCGCGCGCAAGGCGCGCGAGGGGGCTTCGAAAAAGGTACCCTATTACCTCGTCGTGATTCCGCGGACCGCGTTGAAGGTAAAATTCGAACTGATTGAGGAAAACACAAATGAAAAGTGAACGAAGTCCGCTGCTCACAGGCCTTTCATCCGTTCTGGTCGCGCTGCTGCTGACGTTCGGTGCGTCCCGCGCGCAGGCGGCCGCGCCCGTGGCTGGAATCGTCATCTCCATGGAGGGCAAGCCGGAATACCAGCTTGCCGGTTCCGGCGCCTACCGGGGCCTGAGGCTCAATATGATGGTCCATGAGGGCGACATCATCAAGACGGGGCCGGGGGTGCGCGTCGGCGTCGCCTTCGTCGGCGGCGCGGAACTGCGCATCAATGAGAACTCGAGCTTCCGCATGGACAGCGGGGGCGGCTCCAAGCCGACGAGCGTGTTCACCCAGTTCGGCAACGCCTGGACGAGGCTCCTCCACGGGCGTTCCGGCATGAACGTGCGCACTCCCACCGCGGTCGCCGCCGTGCGCGGCACGGAAGCGGACGTGAATTATGGAGACGGCCCCATGACGGTCCGGGTCTACGAGGGATTCGTGGACGTGACCAATGCGAAAGGCACGACCTCCCTTAAGGCGGGTCAGCAGACTCGGGTGACCGGCGCCGGGACGGCTCCCGAGCCGCCCAAGGCGATGTCTCCTCAGGATTATGGGACCTGGCAGAACGCGCTGAAGGCCGCCGATCTCAATAAGAGCCTGAAGCTCCTGGAAGGGGTGGCCGACAAGAACCGGACCCTGGAGCTGGAGATGAAGGATAAAGAGGGCAAGTCGAAGAAGCTGAAGATGCGTTTCGAAAAGAAATAGACATGAGAGGGATCGCACGTGGGGCCCTCGCGGTCGCGATGCTCGTGCTTTCGTCCCAGGCGGCCTACGCCGTGGACGCGGCCAGCCTTCAGTTCACGGTCCCGGCTCCGGACCCGGCGCAGGCCGGGGACGTGGTCGCCCTGCAGGCCCTGGCGGTCAACTCGGGCACGAGCCGGTGGGAGTCCGGCGCGTATTATTGGGTCGCCGAGATCTACGACCTCGACTACCGTCTCGTCGGCCGCACCGAGCAGGTTTCCCCGCGCGAGGCCGTTCCTTCCGGGAGCGTGGCGGCCATTTCCCTGCCGTTCCACATCCCGGACACGATGTTCGGCCGCCGGCTCTACCGCGTCTTTCTCGTTGAGAATGGCAAGACCCTCATCGAGTCCGATTACAAGGGCTTCCAGATCACGGAAAGGTCGCTGCCGCCCCCGCCGGCGGTCGTGGACTACCACATGGAGGGCAACCTGACGACTTCCCTGCGCAGTTCCGGCCACTCCGGCTGGAAGCGCGTCAACGGCACGACCAGCCTCAATACCGTGGGCAAGATCCGGGACAACTCCTACCTCATCAACCTCTATCTCCTTCACCAGCCGGGCAATGTCTTCGACCCGTTCATCGTCATTGGAAACCTCTATGCGCCCTGGGGTACCATCTACGGCGGGGACATCTCGCCAAACCTGGGGCTGCTGGCCGTCTCCGGCCAGGGGATGCGCGGCGTGATGCTCGAGCAAAAAAAAGGCCCCTGGGACTGGATCCTCCTCGGAGGGCGGACCATCGCCTCCCAGGCCGGCACGGCGACGGCCAACGGTCGTTACGCGCGTTCTCTTTACTCCGGTAAGCTCGGCTTGGCCCCGGGCGGTCGGGTGAAACTGAACGCGAACTGCTTCCTCAGCAGCGACGAGGCGGGTTCTCTCAGCTCGGATCCCAAGTCCTCCAATTTTCGCGGGCCGAGCCTGGTCGCGCAGAAGAACTCGGGCTATGGCCTTGACCTGGGCTGGGAGCCGGTCTCCAAGCTCAAGTTCCTGGGCGCCTACCAGAAGAACAAATACTGGGCCGACCTCGGCGGAAGTTCGAAGGAGGACGCCGCCATCCGCGCGGAGTTCAGCCTGGAGCGCAAGCTCTTCAAGTTTCGGACCTATCTTCAGCGCGCCGGGGCTCGCTTTGTCGCTTTCGGCAACCCCGGTATCGCAGGCGACCGCCTGACCTATGACGGCCAGCTGGGGTTATTTCCGACGAGGAACTACTCGCTGGGGCTGGGCCTCAACCAGTTCAAGGACAACCTTGCCAACGACCCCAGCAGGACCACGACGACCCAACGGGTCGTGAACATGTCTCACGCCCTCCAGCTGCCCACGGCGACCAGCCTCAGCCTCAACGCCTCGCTCAACACGGCCCAGGGCAAGCCCGTATCGGTCCTTAATAATCAGACCACGACCATGGGCCTCGGCGTCGCGCAGTCGATCGGCAGGCACAGCGTGTCCGTCAGCGCGCAGAACAGCCGGTTCCGCGACAAGAACAAGCTGGCGCACGACCTGGACACCATGACCCTGGGCGTCTCCTCCAGTTTGAAGCTGCGGCGCAACTGGGGCGCGACCCTGGGCCTGACCGCGTCCGAGACGAAGGACAAGAACGACGGGAGCAAGAGATCGAGCCAGTCCTTCGGTCCGAGCCTGTCTCTGCCGCTGGGCAAGGACTGGAGCGCGCAGTTCTGGGGGACCTACACGGCGACGAAGAACACCTCGCCGGTCCTGCCGGCTGAGAGCCGTCTGCTGGCGTTTAGCTCGGAATACACCTGGGCCTACAGCAAGCAGGCCGGCGTCACGTTCGGCTTGGGGGCCAACAGCAGCAAGGATAAGTTCAACAGCGCCAACACGTACAAGGAGCTCACGGCGTCCCTGCGTTACTCGTATGCCTTCTAGTGTCCCTGTAGCGCGCGCAGCACAGCGGGCGTTCGACCGCAGACGACCGCAGATGATTCGGACCCTGGACAATAACAACGCCCGGGGCTACACTGATCATTGAATGAGGATACTCATTCTCACCTTCGTTCTCGTAACCTCTCTGTGCGCCATCGAGGCGCGCGCCCAGGCACGCCTGGGCGGCTCCTCTGGGGCCGTTTCTGAATCGGGCGCGGGAGCGCAGGCGGGTGCCGGAACGATTGGTACGGCACCGACATCGATTGCGCCCCAGAACATGTCGCTCGGGAGCATTCTGGCTCCTTCCGCAGCGCCCATCGCCGCTCCGATACCGTCCGTCCAGACGGTCGCGGCAGACGCGGCTCCGTTAGCTGCCACCGCTTCTCCATCGCCCGCGGGAACCCCCGCGGCGGCTCCCCTGGTGTCCGCATCTGTCCCGGCCCCCGCGAGCCGGCTTCCCGGTGGCGAGCCGGGGTCGGCGAGACACGGCGCGCAAAGTCTCCCCGATTCTGACGGCGCGACGGCTTTGCGCAAGTCTGCGGCGGCGGTCGAAGAAGCCGCGAGTGGTGCGAACGAAAAGCAAGCACTGGATCAGGCCTTTGACAATTCTGCGGCGTCAAAATCGGGCGATATTTTAGCTCCGAATCGCAATGCCGCGTTCAGCCGTGCGCGCCTGACCTTGGCTCCTTCAAACGGCAATACACAAACCGCATCCGGCAAGACCGAGACGATCTTAGTGACCGGTTTTGAACCATTCGATGGCGCCTCAGACAATGTGTCGGCCGACGTCGCGCGTTGGCTGGAAGGCGGGGTTGTGGAGGTCCTCCCGAAAGCGGGCGCGTTGGCCGCCGCCTCTTTCCAAATGGTGGGTCTCGTGCTTCCGGTGTCTTACGAACGCGCGGCTGCCGCGATCATGGAGGCGATCACGCGCCTTCGTCCTTCAGCAGTGATGATGACCGGTCTTAGCGGGCGAACAGCATCCATCGAAATCGAGAGACAGGCCCGCAACTGGATAAATGCAGAAGGTTTCCCGGATGCTGACGGACGCGTTTATAATGGAACTCGCATTTGGGACCAAACCCCTGATGTCGCTGCCACGGAGTTGTCCACAAAAGAACTGGGCGCCGCTCTTTCCGAATCCGGTCATCCTGCTGTCACTTCTGACGATGCGGGCGGGTTCGTGTGCAATAGCACCTATTATTGCGCTCTGTTAGCGGCGAAAGCGGCCGGGAGCACGCTCACGCCGGTCTTTCTCCACTTACCCCCGGCAGGGGAGCACCTGGCGCAGGCTGACCGCGAAACATTGCCGCATTGGCCGCTGGAGATGATTTTGACGGCAGCCGGAAAGACGGCGCGGTGGCTGGCGATCAAGGTCGCAGACGCTACTCCGGTTGCTCACGGATGATGAGTTCGCCGGTGGCGGCACGAATCGATGTGCGTTTATAGAATCGCCAATGGAAGCGCACATGACGGCAAACGGCGGCGCGGGCACCTGCTCTCAGTCGAACCATCGGCTTGACCAGCCGACGGCGTGCATGGAAATCTTGATAGCCGCCGCCGCTCATCCTCGGCGTTCGGCCTACCAGATGGTTCGATGATATGTGCTGCCAAAAAGCACACAATGTGATACAATCACAAAGTGGATTACTATAGATGGGATTCGGAGAAAAACAAGCGCCTCAAGTCTGAACGCGGCATAAGCTTCGAGCAGATCGTGATGCACATCGGCCGAGGCGCCGGCCTCGGCGTATGCGATCATCCGAACCCGGCAAAGTATCCGAATCAGCGCGTCCTTGTGGTCAATGTAGGCAATTACGCTTATCTTGTCCCATTCGTCGATTCAAATGATGGCAGATTCCTTAAAACCATTATCCCCAGCCGTAAGGCGACTCGGGATTTCCTGGGAGGCTTAGATGAAGAAGATTAAGTTGGATAAAGAAGAACAAAGCACTCTTGATTCCTTTGAACGGGGCGAGTGGAAGTCTGTGAAAAATCCCAAGCAGGAGATTTCTCGGCATCGTCAGTGCGCCAGGAACACCCTACGAAAGGATCGGAGAGTTAACATACGCATTTCCTCCAAGGATCTCGAGGAATTACAAGTTATCGCTGTTGCAGAAGGCATCCCATACCAGACACTGATGGGAAGCGTTCTCCACCGATATGCGTCGGGACGTCTTGTGGCCAAATGAGGCCGAACCAAGCGCTTCTGCCGACGCGCGCTTTCTTTAGGGAGTTTCTGTAGCGCGCGCGCATAGCCCTTCCTGATCAGGTGCCGGTGCAGCGCGTATCCGCACGGGCCAGCCTCGTTTCCTTGTGAACGTCCCAACCGACCACCGTCTTTGTATAATCGACGTTTCGGCCGCAGAAGACCGCGAAGCGAATTGAAGGTGTGTGCACACTGTGTCCGGACACGGCAGGTGTACCTTAGGGCGAGATTCTGAACATGAAACAGTACGAGATGGTCGTCGGGCTCGAAGTGCACTGCCAGCTGGCCACGAAGACGAAGCTCTTCTGCGGCTGCGGCACGGACGGCTTCGGCTCTCCGCCGAACAGCCGCATCTGCCCGCTGTGCACGAGCCAGCCCGGGGTCCTGCCGGTGCTCAACAAGCGTGCGGTCGAGCTGGCGTTTCAGGCCGCGCTGGCTCTCGACTGCCGCCTGAACGACCAGTCCATCTTCGCGCGCAAGAACTACTTCTACCCCGACCTGCCCAAGGCCTACCAGATCTCCCAGTACGACCAGCCCTTCTCCGAGCACGGCAAGCTGACCATCGCGCTCAAGGACCGCGCGCCCAAGACGATCGGGATTACACGCATCCACATGGAGGAGGACGCGGGCAAGCTCCTCCACGAGATCGGCGCCTTGAAGATCGACGGCTCCTTGGTGGACTTCAACCGCGCGGGCGTGCCCTTGATCGAGATCGTCTCCGAGCCGGACATCCGCAGTTCGCAGGAGGCGCATGCCTACCTCACCGCCATCAAGGAAGTCATCCAGTTCGTCGGGTCTTCTCGTTGCGACATGGAGAAGGGCGAGATGCGCTGCGACGCCAACGTGTCCGTGCGCCCCGTCGGCCAGGAGAAGTTCGGCACGCGGGCCGAACTCAAGAACTTAAACTCGTTCAAGAACGTGAAGGACGCCATTGACTACGAGTTCCGTCGTCAAGTGGAGCTCCTGGAGTCGGGCGGCAAGGTCGTTCAGGAGACGCGGCTTTGGAACGTGGAGACGCAGGCCACGGTCTCGATGCGCTCCAAGGAAGAGGCGCACGACTATCGATACTTCCCGGATCCAGACCTGGTCCCTCTGGTCGCCGATCCTGCCTGGGTCGCGGCCATCAAGAGCGCCATGCCCGAGCTGCCGGCCGCGAAAAGGGCCCGCTTCATCGCGGAATTAGGGCTATCCTCGTACGATGTCGACGTCCTGACCGGAGACAAGGCTCTCGCCGATTTCTTCGAGAAGGCCGCCGCGGCCGCGCCCAAGACGGCGGTCAAGATCGTGGCCAACATCATCTCGACCGAGATGCTGGGGAGATTGAACGCCGAGAACAAGACCGCGGCCCAGGCGCCGCTCGCGCCCGACTGCGTCGGGCGGCTTGCGGGACTGGTCGCCGGCGGGACGCTGTCGAGCAAGGGCGCCAAAGACGTGTTCGCCAAGATGTGGGAGACCGGGAAGGACCCGCAGGTCCTCGTCACGGAGCTGGGGCTGGCCCAAGTCTCGGATGATAAACAGATATTGGAATGGGTCCATCAGGCGTTGGCCGCCAATCCCAAAGCCGCGGCGGACATCAAGTCGGGCAAGGACGCCGCCATCGGGTCCATCGTCGGTCAGGTCATGAAGCTTTCCCGGGGCAAAGCGAATCCAGCCCTTGTCAACAAGCTGATCAAGGAGGCCGTCCAAGCATGAAGCGCAACACGATCCTTTTCTCTGTATTCCTGGCCGCGGCACCCCAGGCGCGCGCCTACGACACCATCCGCTTCCTCGAGCCCATCAAGGGCGACGAGATGGCCACGCCCGTGGCCGCCGCGGCTTCCGCCGAGCGGATCTACGTGGTCGACGAGAAGAAGAACATGCTCTTCCTCTATGACGCCTCGGGCAAGCTCATCAAGAACGTGGGCCGCTCGGGTGCCCAGAACGGGTCTTTCTCCGGGCCGCGCGGCGTCGCTGTCGGGCCCAACGGCAACGTTTATGTGGCTGACACCGGCAACCACCGCGTGCAGATCTTCGACCGCGACGGCAACTTCCTGTACGCCTTCGGCGAGAAAGGCGCGGAGCCGGGCAAGCTCCGCGACCCCGAGTCGGTCTCCGTCGGCGTCGACGGCCGCATCTATGTGGCGGACACGGGCAATGACCGCATCCAGGTCTTCACCCAGGAGGGCATCCTGCTCTTCCAGTTCGGACAGTCCGGCAAGGAGACGGGCAAGTTCAAGGGACCGGCGCGCGTGAGCGTGGACCCCTCAGACAACATCTATGTCCTGGACCGCGGCAACGAGCGCGTGCAGAAGTTCGACGCCGACACGAAGTTCGTCAAGGAGTACAGCCTGCTCGGCAACGACGTGGCCGTGGACGCCTACGGCTTCATGTACGTCCTGGACGGCAAGAACGGCAAGGTCGTCGAGCAGTCGGGCGACGGCTTCATCCTGGGGCGCTTCGGCTCCTACGGCTCGGGCGTGGGCCAGATGAAGAAGGCTGAGGGCATTGCGGTGACCCCCGACGGGCTCATTCTCGTCCTTGACACCGGCAACAACCGCATCCACCGCGTGGAACTTCTCAATAAGCTGAAGACCGTGCTCCTGCCCCCCAACACGGAGACCCGGATGTCGGTCTCCGGGCCGAGCCGGAGCTGGCCCTATGCCGCGTCCATCCTGGCCCCTTTCGGCGACGACCTCTACGCCTATCTGCCCAAGGAAGGGCAGTTCGTCCAGATCGGTCCGGACGGCAAGGAGGCGCGGCGCTTCGGCACGCTCAAGGGCAAGGGCGGCGACGCGACCCGCGGCGTGGGCGGCATCGCGGTCAGCCGGAAACTGGGCCTCTACGTCGCCGACACCCCCAACAGCCGCATCCAGCGTTTCAGCCTGGATGGCAAGTGGCAATCAAACGTGGGCGAGTCGACGGGGTTCTTCGACAGCAAGACAAAGGAAGGCCGCATGCGCGAGCCCAACGGCGTGGCCATCAACGAAGAGGGGACCATCTACGTCGCCGACACCGGCAACCGGCGCATCGACGCTTTCAGCCCGGAGGGCGTGTTCCTCTTTGGCATAGGCCCCAAGGTGGGATCGTTCACGCTTCAGGAGCCCGTGGCCGTGGCCTGGGACAAGTCAGGCTTTCTGTACTTCGTGGACAAGAGTCTCAAGAAGGTGATCAAGGTCGAACCTTCCGGGGCTTTCATCGCCGCTTGGGGCGCGGACGGCGACGGCCCGGGGCAGTTCCGCAGCCCCGTCTCCATCGCCTTCGACGGCCAGAACTACCTCTACACCCTGGACGCGGCGCTCAACCGCGTCAGCGTCCACACCAAGGACGGCAAGTGGCTGACCGACTTCTTCGCGGGCGGCAAGCAGGAACGCGAGCTGATGGCTCCCGTCTCCATCGTCGTGCAGGGCGAGAAGCTCCTGATCGCCGACAAGGGCAAGAACCGGATCGTTTCCTACGACCTGCATCCCATGCTGGCCGCTCCCATCGGGGTGTCCACCTCCGCCAAGGAGGGCATCGTGACGGTCTCCTGGCAGGCGGTGGCCGATCCTTGGACCGGCGGCTACCAGGTCGCGCGCGCAAGCATGCCCGCCGGTCCCTTCACGACCGTCGCGACGGTCCAGGAGGCGAAGTTCTCGGACTCCGAGGTCGCCGGCGACGAGAAGTACTGGTACCGCGTGGCGACCGTATCCAAGACCAGGGACGTGGGCCCCGCCGGCCGCGCGATCGAAGTATTCGTGGCCGGCGCGTCAAATCGGGCGCCGGTGGAGATCTCCTCGGTGACGCTCGGCAACATCTTCGCGGCCAACTATAAGTGGTACCTGAAGAATCCCATCGGCAAGGCCGTGGTGACCAACAACGTGAACGTTTCCTTCCTGAACGTGAAGGTGACCTTCAAGCTGAAGGACTACATGGACTTCGGCTTCGACACGGAGCTCAAGAAGCTCGGGCCCAAGGAGACCGTCGAGATCCCGCTCATCGCGACTCTCAACAACAAGGTTCTCGACGTGGCCGAGGACACGCCCATCCAGGCGGAGTTCTCGTTGAACTACTTCGAGGGCGGCGAGTCGCGCACGGTCTCCCGGACCTTGCCCCTGCGTCTCTACTCGCGCAACGCCATCACCTGGGACGACCCGCGCAAGATCGCGAACTTCATCACCTACAAAGACGAGCCCGTCAAGAACTTCAAGTCCGTCGTCTCGATGGAGTTTAAGAACCGCAAGGCGGCCGCGCTCAACGGCAACGTGGTGAAGGCGCTGAAGCTGTGGAATGCCCTGGCCGAATACGGCGTCAAGTTCGCGGCCAACCCGGCCAACCCGTTCGAGGCCGCCCATGACGATCCGAACTTCCCGGTCGACTATACCCAGTATCCGCGCGAGACGCTCGCGCGCAAGTCGGGGCAGTGCTCGGATCTGACCTCCCTCTACTCGGCCCTGCTGGTCGACAACGAGGTCGGCGTGGCCATCCTCGACTACCCCGGACACATGACGCTGATGTTCGACACGGGGGCCGAGGATGCCGTCGAGGCGGGACTGCCGGCGGACCTGCTGGTGGAGTATGAGGGGACCATGTGGGCCCCTCTCGAAGTCACCTATGTGGGCAAGCCCTTCTACGAGGCCCTCTCGAAGGGCGCCTACGCCTACAAGGCCGAGGCGGAGAAGGGCCGGGTCAAGATCATCGATGTGGACAAGACCTTCGGCGAGTACGAGGCCGTCACGATGTCCAAGCCCGACTCCCTGCCGGTCCTGCCCGAGGCCGCGGCCCTGGAGCGCCGCTACGACGAC
>CAYHNV010000010.1:0-26890 GCA_964358065.1 uncultured Elusimicrobia bacterium
CGCGCGCTTGCTGGATGCCCAGGCTCTGGCCAGCCGTCCCGCCCAGGCCTTGGCCGAGGCCGCGGGCCGGGTCCTGGACGCCCTGCGCGTCTCGCATCCGGACCTGGCGATGGCCGTCGTCGCTCGGCGTACGGACGGAGGCGGAGTCATCCTCGCCCATCGCGGAGGGGCGTGGGCGCGCGTGCCGTTGTCGTCGCTGAGCTTCGATTCGTTCCTCTTGGGGCGAGCTGCGTCGGACGGGGAGTCCGCCTGGGAGCTGGGTCCGGGCCCGGCCGTGGAGGACCCTTTTGGCAGGATTCTCTCGGACCTCGGGCACACGGCGGCCGCCGTGCATGGCTGGCGCAGCGAGGTCAGCGCCGGCGCCTTGGTCGCGGCCCAATGCGGACCCGGGCCGTTCTTGTCCGCCGCGCGCGCCGACCTCGTCATGGCCACGGCGGCCCTGCGCGCGACCGCGGCGTTGACCGAGGGCATCCTCCGCCTCCTCAAGACGCGCGAGCGCCTTTCTAAGGAGGTCAAGACGCTCCACGACGTGGCCTCAGCCCTCTCTCAGGCGGGGCGGCACTCATCGTCTTTGGGCGCCATCGTCGCGATCCTGGCCAAGACCCTGGAGGCCGACCTCGTCGCCTTCCTGCTCATCGATGAGGCGACCGGCGAACTGGTCACCCAGCCCGGGGCCTACGGCGTGGAGGACACGGACCTTCTCTACCGCATCTCCCTCCAAGACGAGCAATCCTCATCCGTGAGGGTCTTCAAGACGCGCAGGCCGTTTGTCACCGGCGACGCCCAGAATGACTCGGGCGCCATCGCCAGCTACGCCAAGATGTGGAGCATCCATTCCTTGATGACCGTGCCCCTCATCGTGGAGGACCATGTCCTGGGCGTCATGCGCGTGGGCAGTCGTGGCAAGAACGCCTTCACGGACGAGACCCTCGCCCTGGTCCGGGCGGTCGCCGGAGAGGCCGCCATCCTCGTTGAAACCGCCATGCTCAACCGCCGGCTTTCAGAGACCGCGGAACAATTAGCCACCCTTAACCGTATGAAAGATGAGTTTGTTTCGACCGTCAGCCATGAGTTCAAGACTCCGTTGACCACCATCACGGGTTTTCTGAGCGTGATGCTCGACGGCGAGACAGGTCCCATCACGGAACAGCAGATGAAATTCCTTCAGATTGCGAAGTCGGCCGCCAAGCGCCTGGCCGGGCTTGTCTCGGACCTGCTCGACCTCTCGCGCCTGGAAAGCGGGGCGCGCATGGACCTGCGCCCGCTCGATCTGGCGGGACTGCTGACTCAGAGCGTGGAGAACCATCAGCCTCTGGCCGCGGAAGGCAATAAGACCCTCGTCTGGAGCCACGGCCCTTCTTTTCCCGCGGTCGTGGCCGACGAGCGCTGGCTGGGCCTGGTCGTCGACAACCTTATTTCCAACGCCTTGAAGTTCACGCGCCCCGGCGGGCGCGTCCGCCTTGAAACGCAGGATAAAGGCGAGTTCCTCATGGTCTCGGTCAGTGATGACGGCATCGGCATCCCGCCCCAGGACCGAGAGAAGATCTTCGAACGCTTCTACCGCGCTTCCAACCGCGCCGAGGTCAACGCGCCGGGAACGGGGCTGGGCCTGGCGATCGCCCGCGAGGTCATCGCCAAGCACGGCGGCAAGATCTGGCTGGAGTCCGAGCTGGGCAAGGGCACGACGTTCCATTTCGTGGTCCCGGCCGCCCGCGGCGAGGCGGCCGCCTCATGAGCCGCGCCCTGAGCGTGATCGTCTTCGCCTTTGGGATCGGCGGCTGCTCCTGGGACCGGCTGCCTTCCGGCTCCACCCGGGATGGAGAGTCGGTCCGCGTCTCCACGCTGGAGCCCCAGGCCGCGCGCCGCCAGGCGCTCGAGTCGGTCCTGCCGCTCTTCTTCTCCGAGAGCGCGCGACGCGAGAAGTCCGTTGTCCTTGAGGAAAAGATATTCGTTCGGGTCGAGCGCTTCACGGGCCGGGAAAGACTTGTCGTTCGAGGCGAACCGATCGTGGAGGTGCGGCTCGACGCGCTCGCCGCGGGGCTCGAGGGCGCGGCCCTGCTGCGCCCGGCCGGCTTCGCGACGGGCTCGAGCAAGGTCCTGCTGGCCCTGTCGGAATCGGACGGCGGCTACGGCATCGGCACGGCCGCCGATTCGCTGCGCCGGGCCCTGGTGACGCGCGGGGTCGCCGCGGCCGACGCGCGCGACCCCCTGAACGCGAAGCCCTTCAAAGCCAAGACGGCCTCCGAGGCGGTCGCCGAGGCCGCGGCCGGCGGCGTGGACTGGCTCCTGCTGGGGCGCACCTTCACGACCGTGGAGCCGGACGCGCAGGCCGGCGCCTGGCGCGCGACCGCGCGCCTGGAGGCCGAACTCCACGCGACGAGCGGCCCGTCCCAGCCCGCCGCGATCTCAAGCCAGGCCTCGGCCGTGGACGTCTCCTCCGCTTCGGCGCTCGGCCAGGCGCTCGAGCAGGCGGGCGCGGAGGCCGCGGCCTCGCTCGCCGCGCGCCTGGAGAAGGGACGCGCCGGCCGCGGCGAGTTCACGGTCTTGTCTTTGCCCCCGCGCAACGCGGCCAAGGTCCGCTCTCTCGTAGCGGCTTTGCGGCTCATCGAAGGCGTCGAGTCCGCGAGCCTGGGTGCCTGGCGCGGGCCCGAGGACGCCGCCTCGGTCAGGGTCTTCGCCGTGGGCCTGAGCGTCGAGGAGCTCGCCGCGCGCCTGCTCCGACAGGACCCCTCGCTGCGCCTGGTCGGCGTGGAGCCGGAGGCCCGGCAGATCATGATCGAGACCGAGACGGAGATGGGGTGGGGGCGCTGATGCTGTCCCGCGTCCAGAGCCTCGGCTTGCGCGGTGTGGAGGGGTTCCCCGTGGTGGTGGAGCTCGACCTGGCCGCGGGCCTGCCCTCCTTCGCCACCGTCGGCCTGCCCGACTCCACGGTGCGCGAGTCGCGCGAGCGCGTGACCTCCGCAGTGCGCAACTCCGGCTTCAAGTTCCCCTCGCGCCGCATCACCGTCAACCTCTCCCCGGCGCGCCCGCGCAAGGAGGGCAGCCACTACGACCTGCCCATCGCACTCGCCGTCCTCGCGGCCTCGGGGC
The DNA here is from genome assembly GCA_964358065.1 of uncultured Elusimicrobia bacterium. GTDB lineage: Bacteria > Elusimicrobiota > Elusimicrobia > UBA1565 > UBA9628 > GWA2-66-18. Next base: position 3,091 of record CAYHNV010000010.1, read on the forward strand.
AGGTCACGCCGGGGGGCCGGGCGAAGGACTGGTGCTTCGTGGGCGAGCTCTCCCTGGACGGCCGCGTGCGCCCCGTGTCCGGGGTCCTGGCCATGGCCGAGAGCGCGCGCGCCGCGGGCTACACGGCCATCGTCGTGCCCTCCGACAACGCCGAGGAGGCCGAGGCGGCGGGCATCCGGGCGCTGGCGGTCGACGATCTGCGCGAGGCGGCACGCCTGCTGGGCGGGGAGGCGCCCGCGGCGCGCGCGGCTGCGGCCCGGCCGACGCCGCAGCGCGAGGGCCTCGGCCACGACCTCTCCGAGGTCCGGGGGCAGTCCCTGGCCAAGAGGGCCCTGGAGATCGCCGCGGCCGGCAGCCATAATCTTCTGCTGATCGGGCCTCCGGGGACGGGGAAATCCATGCTCGCCCGGCGTCTGCCGGGTCTGCTTCCGCCGTTGTCGGAAGCGGAGGCCGTCGAGGTCACCAAGGTCCAGTCCGCCTGCGGCCGGCCGCCCTCCGGGGGCTTGGTCCGCGCGCGCCCCTTCCGGTCGCCGCACCACTCCTGCTCGGCTGCGGCCTTGGTCGGCGGCGGGCCCGCGGCGCGTCCGGGAGAGGTCTGCCTGGCTCACGGGGGGGTGCTTTTCCTCGACGAGCTGCCGGAGTTCTCCCGGCCGTCTTTAGAAGCCCTCCGACAACCGCTGGAGGACCGCTGCGTGCGCGTGGCGCGCGCGCGGGAGAGCCTGGAGTATCCTTCGCGGTTCATGCTGGTGGCCGCCGCCAACCCCTGCGCGTGCGGCTATCTGGGCCACCCGCAGAAAGCGTGCTGCTGTCCGCCGCGGGCCGTCGAACGCTACTTGGGCCGCCTCTCCGGGCCGCTCCTGGACCGCATCGACCTGCAGATCGAGATGGGCCCCGTGGACTTCGCCGATTGGGCGTCGACCGCAAAAGTTCCCGCATCCGACTGCGGCTCATCGGCCGTCGTGCGCGAGCGCGTCATCGCGGCGCGCGCGCGGCAAGCGCGGCGCTGGGGGAAAGGACCGACGGCCATGAACGCCCTGGTCGAGCCCGCCGTCCTGCGGCGCAAGGCGGAGGCGACGCCCGAGGCGTTCAAGACGTTGGAAGCCGCGCAGCGCCTGACGGCGTTATCGGCGCGCGCTTTGGATAAAGTCTTGCGTGTGGCCCGCACGATCGCCGATCTGGCCGGCAGCGAGGACGTCGGGGCGTCTCATGTCGCCGAGGCCGTGCAGTATCGGAGCCTGGACAAGCTCCGGTCGTATCTTTCCCAGCAAAGGTAGAGGAATAGAAATGAAAAAAATGATCTTCTTGGTCGTGGTCGTCGCGGGGGTGTGGTGGTACGCCAGCAAACGCTTCAATTTCAAGGACACGCTCCTTGTCGCCAAGAAGTACCAATCGTCCTCATGGGCGCCGACCGCGGTCTATTCGGTCGGCCTGGTGTACTACCAGCGCGGCGATTATGAGATGTCCAAGCAGGCCTTCAGCCAATTGCTGGCCGACTATCCGACGGGCCAGTATGCGCCCCAGGCCCTTCTGCGGCTCTCCGAGGTCGCCGAGGAGACGCGCGACTACGAGTTGGCGCGCGCGTCTTTGAAGCGTTTCGTCGAGGAGTACCCTCAGCATTCCGGCCGGCAGATCGCGCAGAAGAGGCTGGAACTCCTGATGAACAGATGAGGCCCGCCGGCCATCCGTCGTTTTCCCGTCTTGTCGGCGACGCCCTGGCCGCTCGCGGCCTGGGCCTGCGGGAGTTCTGCCGCCGGGCGGATCTCGATCCCTCGTTCTTCTCCAAGGTCCTCGCGGGCAAGCGCAACCCGCCCTCGGATGAAAGTGCTTTGCGGCGTCTGGCCGAGGTCCTGGGACTCTCCGCCGTCGAGATCATCGTTGCCGCGGGCCGCATCCCGACGGATTGGCACGCCCTCTGCTCCGATCCCGACCTTCTCAGCCGCGTGCATGCCATCGCGGTGCGTGCCGGGGATCCCCGCCCGGCGCGCAAGGCTGCCGTTGCCGTTCGCGCCGTCGCGCCCGGCCGTGTTTTGCCTCCATCGGGAGGACTCGCCGAGGAACTCCTTTGACCGGGACGCCGCGCGGCGAATGGGCGGTGAGGCTCAATTGCATCCCCTTCGCTCCGTCCGCCAAGCTCCGCGCTCTCTTGGAAGGCCTCGGCCCCGAGGGTCTTTCCGCCTCAGGTGATGCTGATTGGGCCGAGACCGCGGGACTCTCGGTCGAGGTCGTCGGGCGCTGGCGTCGCCAGGCCCTGGCTTGCGACGCCGAGGGCGAAGTCCGCCGCGTGGAGGCGTTGGGCGGCAGGATTCTCGTGCATGGCGAGCCCGGCTATCCGGTCCTGTTGGCGTCCGTGGCGGACGCGCCTCTGCTGCTTTGCGTTCAGGGGCGTCTTGACGACTTTCCCGGCGTGGCCGTGGTGGGTTCGCGCGTGCCGACCGCCTACGGCCGGCGCGTCGCCAAGAGCCTGGCGGGGGGCGTGGCGCGGCGGGGTGCGGCGGTGGTCAGCGGCTTGGCCCGCGGCGTCGACGCGGTCGCGCATGAGGCCGCCCTGGACGCCGGCGGCGTGACTTGGGCGGTCCTCGGTTCGGGCCTGGGCGATGTCTATCCGCCCGAGAATGGCGACCTCGCCCGCCGCATCGCCGACGAAGGCGGCTGCGTGCTCAGCGAGTACCCCTGCGTCACCGCGCCGGCCCCGGGACTGTTCCCGCGCCGCAACCGGATCGTGGCCGCCCTTTCCTGGGCCACGGTCGTGGTGGAAGGGCGCGCCGGTTCCGGGTCTCTTCTGACGGCCAAGAACGCCCTCGATTACGGCCGCGAGGTCCTGGCTGTTCCGGGTCCCATCGACTCGCCTCTCAGCGAGGCTCCGCACCGCCTCATCCGCGATGGCGCCCGTCCGGTCTTCTCCGTTGAAGAGATTCTGGCGGCGATTCCTTCCGGTCTTCACCTCCGTCCGGCCCCTCTGCGCCGGGTGCGCGAGGCTCCGGAACTGGAGGGGGATGAGGCTTGCATTCTGGACGTTATGGGGAGCGAAACCCTCTCCTTGGAAGAGTTGGGGGGCAAGACGGGGCTTGACATAAGCCGCCTTTCCCTTATAATGTTCGGTCTGGAAATAAAAGAACTCGTCACTTCTTCCCCGGGGCAACGATATGGCAAAAAAAATCTCTAAGAAACCTTCCAAGAAATCATCCCTCAAGAAAGCCCCCGCCAAGAATGCCCGCAAGGGTCCCAGCCTCCTGGTCGTCGAGTCTCCCGCCAAGGAAAGGACCATTTCTCGGTTCCTGAAAAACGATTTTATCGTCAAATCCTCTTTCGGGCACGTGCGGGACCTGCCGGTGCGCAAGATCGGCGTGGACATCGAGGATGATTTCGCGCCCCAGTATGTCGTCCTGCCCCGGGCCAAGAAGATCCTCAAAGAGTTCAAGGGCCTGGCGTCCAAGGCGCCGTACGTCTACCTTGCCACCGACCATGACCGCGAGGGCGAGTCCATCGCCTGGCACCTCGTCGACATGCTCAAGCTCAAGCCCGAGCAGGTCCGCCGCATCACCTTCCACGAGATTACCCCCGGGGCCATCCGTGACGCCATCGCCGAGCCCCGCGCGATCGATGAGAATCTGGTCCACGCCCAGCAGGCCCGGCGCATTATCGACCGGCTTGTGGGTTATAAGCTCTCCCCGCTGTTGTGGGCCAAAATCCAGAGCGGCCTGTCGGCCGGGCGCGTCCAATCGGTCGCCGTTCGCCTCCTGGCCGAGCGTGGGCGTGAGATTTTGGAATTCGCCTCCGAGGGTTATTGGACCCTGACCGCGAACCTGGAGAAACCGGGGCAGTCCCCGCTCTTCGATGCCAAGCTCTCTTTGTGGAAGGGCGCGAAGATCGAGACCCTGCGCGCTTATGACCTTTTTTCCGAGCCCTACCGGGTCAAGGCCACCACGCTCCAGACCGCCGAGGCGGTGGACAAGGTTTGCTCTGCGCTCAAGGACGGGACCTTTACGGTCGTCAAGGTCGAGAAGAAAGAGGTGCGCCGCCGCCCGCCGCCCCCCTTCTCCACCTCGACGCTCCAGCAGGCCGCTTCCCAGAAGATTGGATTTTCGGCCGAGCGCACGATGCGCGTGGCCCAGTCCCTCTACGAAGGCATCGACCTGGGCGGCGCGGACCCTGTTGGTCTGATCACCTACATGCGCACGGATTCCTTCTCCATCGCCAAGTCCGCGGCGGTCGAGTGCGCGGACTATCTCTCGGAAGCTTTCGGCGCCGCTTTCCGTCCGGCCGAGCCGCCGACCTATCAGACCAAGTCCCGCGGCGCGCAGGAGGCCCACGAGGCCATTCGACCGACGAGCGTTCTGCGCACGCCTGATGAGGTTCGCAGGTTCCTCAACCCCGACCAGATCCGCCTCTACGACCTGGTCTGGAAGCGCTTCGTGGCCTCGCAGATGGTCGAGGCCGTCTACGACACCGCATCCGCCGATGTCGAGAACGACGACGCCGTCTTCCATTGTACCGGCCGTACGCTTAAGTTCGAGGGCTTCCTGCGCGTCTACCGCGACGCTCCCACGGTCACGGGAGAGGAAATGGATGACGAGTTCGAGGAAGAGGAGGGCAGCCGCCTGCCTTTGTTGTCCGAGGGCGACATCCTCAAGCTCAACGAACTCAAGCCCGAGGAGCACCGCACCAGCCCGCCTCCGCACTACAACGAGGCCAGCTTGATTCGCGCCATGGAGAAGCACGGCATCGGTCGTCCCTCCACTTACGCCCCGACAATCAAGACCATCGTCAACCGCGGCTACGTTCGGCGCAACACGAAGGACCGCAAGCTCATTGCAAGCGACCTGGGCATTCTCGTGACCGAGAAGCTGAAGGCCCATTTCCCGGAGGTCGTCAGCCTTACCTACACCGCCGAGGTCGAGGCCGAGCTTGACTTGATCGCCGAAGGGCGGACCGGCTGGACCGGCGTCGTGCGCGAGTTCTACGCCCCTTTCATCAAGGCTCTCGAAGCGGCCGCCACGGAGATGGAAACCTCCCGCATCGAGCCGAAGATGTCCGACGAGCGGTGTCCGCTCTGCGCGACACCCATGCTCATCCGCGAGAGCCGCTTCGGCAAGTACTTGTCCTGCTCGGCCTTTCCCAAGTGCAAGGGCAAGATCCAGCTCACGCCCGAGGGGCAGAAGGTCGTTTTGGAGAAAACGGGCGAGAAGTGCGACCTCTGCGCCAAGGACATGGTCATCCGCGCCGGGCGCAAGGGGCGATTTATCGCCTGCTCGGGCTACCCGGAGTGCAAGAACACATTCTCTCTCGACGCCGAGGGCAAGAAGGTCGAAGGCTCGCGTCCCTTGCAGACCGCCCGCCCCTGCAACAAGTGCGGCAAGTCCATGTGGCTGAGGGTCGGCAAACGCGGGTTCTTCTTGACCTGCCCCGGTTATCCGAAGTGCCGCAACCTCAAGCCGGTCTCCAAGGACGAAGGCGAGAAGCTGAAGATCGCGGGCGAGGTCCTGCGCTCGGCGCTGGTCGCCGAGCGCCAAGCGGCCGGCGTGCCGCCTCCGGCGGCCTGAGACGTCGGGACACATGCGCCTCCAGGTCGAGCGCTTCCTGACGCGCCTACGCGCGGCGAAGAACTGCTCGCCGCACACCTTGCGCGCCTATCGCGCCGACCTGGAGGCTTTCCGGACAAAGTTCCCGGGCCTGGCGGCCGCGGACATCGAGCGCTGCCATGTCCGCCGCCATCTGGCCGAATTGCAGTCCGGCGCATTGGCTCGGGCGAGCGTTCTGCGCAAAGCGTCCGCTCTGCGTTCCTTCGTGAGTTTCCTTCGCCGCGAGGGGGCCCTGGCGCGGGATCCTTTTCTGGGCGTGCCGCTCCCAAAGAGGACCCGTTCTCTTCCGAAATTCCTGACCGAAGCCGAGATGAGCGGGGTTCTGGCCGTTCCGGTCTCCGCCGGCCCCGGCGTGGAGCGCGACCGCGCCCTGATCGAACTCCTCTACTCCTCGGGCCTGCGCCGGGCGGAGATATCGACCTTAAACGTCGGCGACGTGGATTTGCTGTCCGGCACCGTGCGGGTCTTCGGCAAGGGGTCCAAGGAGCGAATCGTCCCGGTCGGAGAGAACGCTTTGAGGTGCATCCGCGCCTATCTTCGCTCCCGAGGCGGCCCCAACGACGGAGAACCCCTGTTCGCCAATCTCGGGGGAGCACGACTTTCTCAGGATGGCGTGATGTTTTTGGTCCGTCGTTGGATCCGGAAATCCTCTTTGTTGAAGAAAGTGACACCTCACGTTTTTCGGCACAGCTTCGCGACGCATCTTCTCAACCATGGTTGTGATATCCGAGTGGTCCAAGAGATGTTGGGTCATGCAAGTCTGCGCACGACTCAAATCTATACGCATGTCTCGCTCGACCGCCTGCGCGATGTCTACAAAGGCGCTCACCCGAGGAGCCGGTGAAGGATAAAATCGAGTTGTTAATGGAGGAGACGGGTTGCGACCAGGGCGAGGCCGAGCTTGCCTTGGAGATGTGCGGCTACGAGGTGGAGGAGGCCGTACACCAGATTCCCAGCCTTCTGCGCGACATCTGCGCCCTGAAGGGAAAATTTCTCCTTTCCGCCAAGAACCAGCAAGGCCTGGTCCTGGTCATACTCAACCTCAGGACGCGCAAGGTTCTCCGGGTCCGCGCCGTCATGTCCTTTGATCCCGCGGTCTGTTCCATCGATCTGGATGAGGACTGGTTTGCCTTCGAGAAGCACCTGTACGGCTGCCGCCTATGGGACGGCAGTCTTCCGGCCGAGAGCCTGGAAGTCGAGCAGCACCTGACCGCGCATTTCCGCGCTGCGCCTCCCGAGACATTCGAGCGCCTGCGCCAGGCGCCTTCCGGGGCCGCGGGCGAGGAGCTGGCCGCACCCCTGCGCGCGCTGTTTCGCGAGGGCGCCGTGAGCCTGCGCCTGAAAAAGGATATCCTCGATCTTGGGCAGTTCCAGTCCCTGCGCAAAGCTCCCGCGCCGGCGGCGCGCCGCGACAAGCCCGCGCCGCGCGCGGTCCCTGCCGAGGACCTGCTGGTGCTGAGGATCGCGCTTGAGGAGGATCCTGAAGGCGTGCCGACTTCGGAACTGCATGCGGGGGACATGGTTCACGCCCGGATCATCGATGGTCGAGACATCGCCAAGTATTTGGCCAGGCTTTTCGGGGGACTCACCGCCTCGGGGCCGGTGCCCATCGAAGCGCCGGTCGAGGCCATCGAGTCCGGGCCGGGCGGCGTCCTGGTCCGGGCGCGTTTTGCGGTCGGCGTGGCGGGCGACGGGCTGGTTCCCGCGGACCGTCGGCTCAAGGCCACCCGCGGGGCCGAGCAAGGCCGCGGTGACGGGGCCTGGTGGAGACGTTTTTTTAAGTAAAAGGGGTCAGGCTTTCAGTTCTTTCAATTACAAGGAGATTTCATGCCGGCACTCGTGGTGGTGGGCGCCCAATGGGGCGATGAAGGCAAGGGGAAGATCGTCCACTTCCTCGGTCAAGGCGCGGACTGGGTGGTGCGCTATCAGGGGGGCGACAACGCCGGGCATACCGTCGTCTTTGGCGGCCAGAAGTACGCCCTGCACCTCATCCCGTCGGGCATCCTGCAGGCCGGCGTCAAGAATATCATCGGCGACGGGGTGGTGGTCAACCCCCGCGCCTTCGTCGACGAGATCGGGATGCTCGTCCGGCGCGGCATCCGGGTCAACGGGCGTCTTTTCCTGAGCCTGGCCGCCCACGTCATCCTTCCCTACCACATCTCTCTCGATACCCTGCGCGAGGAGGGGGGGCGCGGCATCGGCACGACGAAGAAGGGCATCGGCCCCTGCTACGAGGACAAGGTCGCCCGCATCGGCATCCGGGTCGCCGACTACCTCGACGCCGAATCTTTCCGCGCGCTGGTCCGCTTGAACCTGAAGGTCCGCGCCGCCGAGTTGGCCAAGGTGAAGCCGCTGAAGGAGATCGAAGCCGAGGTCTTCGACGGCTACGAGGCGCGCCGACGCTTCCTGGCCCGCTACGCCGCGGACACGGGGCTCATCCTGGACGCCGCGCGGCGCAAGGGCGCCCGGATTCTCCTTGAGAGCGCGCAGGGCTCGATGCTGGACCTCGACCATGGGACCTATCCTTTCGTGACCTCGTCGAGCCCCGTCGCCGGCGGCGCCTGCGTGGGCGCGGGCATCGGTCCGACGACGATCACGGGGGTCATGGGCGTGACCAAGGCCTACACCACCCGCGTGGGCCTGGGGCCGTTTCCCACCGAGATCGAGGGGTCCGTCGCCCGCTACATCCGCGAGGTCGGCCATGAGTACGGCGTGACCACGGGGCGAGCGCGGCGCATCGGCTGGCTGGACCTTCCCCAGCTGCGCGCGGCGATACGGATGAATGGCCTGACTTCTTTTACGATGACGAAGCTGGACACCCTTTCGGGCGTGCATCCCATCAAGGTCTGTGCGGCATACAAGCTGGGCAAGAAACGGCTCACGGAATTCCCCGTGTCACGGCGTGCACAGTTGGATGTCGAGGCGGTCTACGAATCCTTCCCGGGATTCTCCGGGGACCTCGGCGGGGCGCGCAAGTTCGGCGACCTGCCGCTCGGGGCCAGGCGCTATGTGCTGGCCGTGGAGAAGGCTTTGGACGTGCCCATCCGCATCGTCTCCGTGGGGCAGAGCCGGGAACAGACCATCGTGCGCGACGCGAGGCACATCTGGGGTCGGTCTTTCTGCTATAATAAACAATAACTTTATATATACATGTATAAAAGAAGTCAAACTTTAACCAATCGCGGTCAAGACTCCTGTTTCCTCTGGGGGGCGCGCCAGACCGGCAAGAGCACGTTGCTCCAGGGGCTATTTCCGGATTCGTTGAAGTACGATCTTCTTCGCTTCGACGAATACGGACGTTTACGGAGCAATCCGTCCCGTCTTAGGGAGGAATTGCTGGCCTGTCCGCCGGGAAACAGGCCTGTCGTCATCGACGAAGTCCAGAAGATCCCGGAACTGCTCGACGAAGTGCAGTGGCTCATCGTCAACCGTCATATCCAGTTCATCCTCTGCGGATCGAGCGCGCGCAAGCTTAAACGCGGCGGCGCCAATCTCCTCGGCGGCCGCGCGCTCCGCTTCGAGCTCTTCCCTTTGGTCTATCCGGAGATTCCCGATTTCGACCTGTTGCGCGCTCTCAACAATGGCCTGCTCCCGCGCCACTATCCCGCGGCGAACCCCGCGGATTTGATGCGCGCGTATGTCGGCGAATACTTGAAAGAAGAGATCGCTGCGGAGGCCCTCGCCAGAAACATCCCGGCATTCAGTCAGTTTCTCGAGGCAGCGGCGTTCAGCAACGGCGAGGTCGTCAGCTACCAAAATATCGCTTCCGAATGCGGGGTCAGCGGGCCGACGGTCAAACAGTATTTCCAAATCCTGGAGGACACGCTCCTGGCCCGGTTCGTGCCTTCATTCCAGAAACGGCCCAAACGGCGCGTGATCCAGGCGCCTCGGTTCTATTTCTTTGATCTTGGGCTGGCGAACTTTCTGCTCAAGCGCGGGAGGATTGCCGTCGGCAGCGAGGCTTTTGGGAAGGCTTTCGAGCATTTCATCTATCAAGAATTGGCTGCGCACAGCCACTATTCGGGCCTTCACTACCCGATCTCCTATTGGCGCACCTCATCGCAGCTCGAAGTCGACTTCATTCTTGGAGATCACCAAGTCGCCGTCGAGGTCAAGGGCGGCGGTCAAGTGGCTCCTCATCATCTGAAGGGGCTGAAGGCTTTCCGCGAGGAGTATCAGACCCGGCAAGCCATCGTGGTTTCTTTGGACCCCAAACCCAGGATCATCGACGGCATTTCCATCCTTCCTTGGGCAGATTTCCTCACGGAGCTCTGGGGCAGCCGGATTCTGAAATAGATTTTATAGTATGAATCCAGACCGGCGCGATTACGGTTTTATGGGTCTTGACAAATCGAGGACGCCTGTTATACTGGGTCTGTCGCAGGTTGGACCGACAAACCGGCAAACCGATCGCGAGGTCGGGGCGCAAAGCGGAGGGCCTCGGGGTTCCGAGGTCGCCTGGCTGCCGAAACCAAAAATGCTGACGAACGGCGTTTGTTCTCGATTTCGCTCGGCCTCGACTCGCCATCGACGGGACAGAGGGGTTCGATGGTTGGTGGGGCCGGGCCTGTTCTTGGTCCTGGCGCTCCGGGCGTTTGGGGCGCGGGCCGAGACCCCGGTGGGCCTTGAGGCGCAAGGCGTAAACCCCTTGTCCGCCGTGGACAACCGCCTGGGACTGGACGTGCGCGACGAGCTGGGCCGCCCGGTTTCCGGACGACTGGTGCTTGAGCAGCTCAAGTCGGCCTCCGCCGCGCGCACGGCTTCGAACTCGTTTTCTTCCCGTCTGCCGCGGGCGCGGTTCATCCTGCCGAGCTTGGAGTTGGCCGCGGGCGTCGAGATCTGGATGGCACAACTGGCCCAGGCCCTGCCCTCGCCCCGCGCCGTGGCCTGCCTGCCGCCTCCCCGCCCCAAGATTTCCGCGGTCCTGCCGGTCTTGCTGGGCGCCGTCCTGGCCCGAGGGGTGTCGTGCTTGCCTCCGCGCCTCCAGCAGGCCCCCCTGTCTTCCTGCCGTTGTTGTCTTGAAGTCCTCCGTTGTTGATTCCCGGCGCCAACCCCCCCCCTGCCTCCCCAAGTCGTAAAGGCTTCGTGCCGGCAACATTTCCGTCACCACGCCTTGGTTGAATAACCGCACTATAGAGGGTCAAATGGTCAGCTCTAGGTGGAGTGCGTCTTTCCGTTGCGCGCGCGCGCGAAACAGCGCATTGCTCGGTGCGATGCTCTTTTTGGCGTGCGCCCTTTCCATGCGCGCGCAGGCGCCCGCGGACGCCCGCGCCGGCAGCGCCGATATCCCCGTCTTAATCTCGGCCTTGCGCGACCCCAAGCCCGAGACGAGGGCCGAGGCTCGCGCGGCCTTGGTCAAGGCGGGACCCGAGGCCGTGCCGGCCTTGGTGGCGGCGATTGCGGGCGAGCGCAGCCGACGTATCAACTCCAAGATTTTGGAGGACATGGGGCCCCAGGTCACAGTCCCCGCTCTGATGGCCCTGCTGGATGACCCCGAACTCCGCGGGAAGGCCGGCAGCCAGCTTTTCCTGCTGATCGGGCCAGAGTCCGGACATTTGGCCCCCGAACTGTTGACATGCATCTCGCAGAAACCGGAAGTCAGGCATTACTGCGGCCAGGCCTTGGTCAAAAGCATGAGCCAAAAATCGTCCGTTCAGACGGCCCTCCTGGCGTCGGCGCTCAAAGACGGCTTAAGCGACGTACGCCTGTATGCCGCGGCGGCCTTGGGCCAGATCGGGTCCCGGGCCAAGCAAGCGGTGCCGGCCTTGGCCGAGGCCCTCAAGGACTCCGAGCCCGTTGTCCGGCTGAACGCGGCTTTGGCGTTGGGGAAGATGGGACGCGGCGCCCGGCCGGCTTTGCCGGCGCTGAGGGCGGCGGCCTTGGAAGGCCCCCCGGAACTGAGGCGGCAGATCGAGGAGATCGTCAAAGGGATCAATGGGTAAAAAGTCTGCCCGTCGGCGCCCTCGTCTCCGGGGTTTTCGGCTCTTGGCCTTGTGGGGCCTGATGGCCTGTTGGCCTTCGCCGGCACGACCGGCCGAGCGCAAGATCACTCCCCCCGTCACCGGCGCATCGGCCGCCACGAACTACGTGGGTCAGAGAAATATCCTCCACATCCCCGGCCAGGGCTACTGGGTTTTCTTTAAAGCCACCAATCCTGACCGCGCCATCTGGCGCTTTTCGCCGGACGGCCAGGATTGGAAGGCGACGGACGAAACCGGAAGTTGGGTCGACCAGGCCGACGTTTTCCCGTTTACGCTCCTGGCGCCGGACGCGGCCTGGTCCAACCCCAGCATTTGGTACGCCTCAAACTTGAACCGCATCTATGTGACGGCCAACGACGCCGCCAGCAACATCGGCGGCAGCGGCCCCACGACTGACGGACGCATGGGGGACGCCACCGGCAACAAGCTCTTTTTGAGGTGGGGGACGCCGTCCGCCGATGGCGCGATCACCTGGAACCCGGCCGGGATAAGGCGCCAGCGGATGACCATGCGGAACGTTGGCACTCTCTGCCAAAACGTTACTAACGGCAGCTCGCAGACCTGGGATCCCCTGTCGCAAAGGTCGGCGGTCGTGGTCTACTCGAGCTCTCCGGCCACGGGCTTGGAGTACGTGGCTCTCTTCGCCGATGCCAACCGCTTTACCACCGTCTTGGACGGGCTGGGTGTGATCGGCCTCATGAACCTGACGCGGGATGCCACAGGCTACATCCATACCGACGGCGACACTACTTTGGGCGCCGGGGACAACGACGCTCCCCATGTCTACGCTTTCTGTCATGAGGCCGCGAACGCAGCCGTAGACGGCACTTTGTCGGTTCCCGCCCCTCCGGCGGCGGCTCCGGTTTATGAGGGCGGCACATCGAGCATTACCCTCGTCGCCATCAACGACAATTGGGTGACTAACGCCATAGCTCCTGAGACAGACGCAGCCATCTTGAGCCTGGGCTACCGAAGCTACATGGTGGATTCCAATATGGACAATACTGTAGACAACAACACGGTCGTTGCCCTCAACCTGACCCCCTCGGTCTATAAGTCTGCCGCCGTAGTCGATATCGAGGGTTATGGCGCTTCCGTCATCAACGATCCGGTCGGCTATTCCAGCCACTCCTTTGTCGTGCTCATCGACAACAGCGGCGGCCTGGCCTACCGCCGCCGCATCGGCAATGGGGGCAGCTTCGGGACCGTTGATGTCTCTTTTGTGCTTGACGCCTCGGGGACCGCCGCCTTGCCGCTGATGGAGCCGACCATCTCCATCGTCTCGCGGCCGACGGGGCTGGTCAGCGACCTTTACATCGCCTACATTAGCGCCGATCTGCAACAGCTCAATTATTTCATCTGCCCCTCGACTGTCACTGCGGCGGCGCAGTGCAGCGCGAAAAGCACATTCCGTTTGGGCGCGGGCTTCAATAACCCAAAACTCGGTTTCTGGACGGCCCAAAACCAGCCTCTGCCCATTGTCTGGTCGAATGTAAACGATGTTTATTTCGACAAGATCATCACCTCGACTTTCCCCGTCCCCGGCGCCGTCGCCGGCGTCAGCTATAGCACCGTGCCCGCCTTCGCTTACCGCACCACCCCGCGCTATGAACTGCAGTTTGCCGGGAGCAATTTCGAGGCCCTGCCCAACGGCAACACCCCCTATGCGCTCATCTTAGAGGGCATTTCAGGGAGCAGCGAGACTCAGACCTCCGTGAAGGTGACCTCGGCGACCTGGGTGGACAAAAACACGATGCGGGCCTCCATCGAACTGTCCACGTTCGTGCAGGCAGGCCTTGCGTCCGGGCTCGCGCCCTACGACATCCGCTTGGTCATGCCCGACGGCCAGGAGTATCCCACCAAATACGACCGCAGCGGCACGAGTAGCTCCGATAAGCCCCTGACCTGGTTTCTGCCTAAACCGGTCATTGACGGCGTCTCGGATCCCGATCCCGCGGACGGCAAGGTCTCGGGCGGCGCCATCTATGAGAGCGACGGCACGGCGAGCTTAAGCCGCGCCATCACCATCTCGGGCAGCGAGTTCTTCAATTGGTCGGGCCTGAGCGGAACCATCCTGCCCTCGACGAACACCGTCAAGATCCAGTTCCAGAAAAGCGATGGGTCCCTGGAGGGCGGGATCACGGTCGCCTCCATGAGCTACAGCGGCAGCACGGGGGTCACGGCCTATCTCAAAATCTCGACCTCGGCCTTTGCCCCGACGGCGCTCGGCTCCGGCTACACGATATCGCTGACAAACCCCTCTTCAGGCACCGTGCTGAGTCTCTCCAGCACTTTTTACGTGACCGTCCCCACCGCTACGGTGACGGACCCGGACCCGACCCCGGGTCCTTTGACCACCGGATTTACCGTGATCGTCGGCTCGGTGGGCTTTAATAATCTCGGTCAGACCAGCGTCAGCGCGGCACAGGTGCGCATCAGGCATGTGTCCACCGGCAAATTCTGGAACGGGACCAGCATGACGACGTCCTTCGGCAATGAGGAGCTCAAGTGGCGGCCGGTCACCTCCCTTTATCCTTCCAGCTATACCTATAATTTCAACACCGGCGACACCGTCAATATTCCCGACGATGGGGAGTATGAATTGGCGGCCCGGGTGCTGACCGCGGACGGCGGCCGGGGCAATCCCTACCAGCCGGGCTTTATCAGCACGGTCTCCGTGATCCTGGATCGCTTTTCTCCCAACATGGCTTTGAACCTGCCGGTGGCGGGCTCGACCAACGCCATCGACAATATCTCCTACACCTTCTCGGAACTGGGCTCGGGGCTGACGACGACTCAGTTCCTCATCCAGGACATCGTTTCGGCCGACACGGGGACTTGGCGGTCCTTCAATGCGAATGGGACTTTGGCGACGGCGGGCGCGGGCCAGGTCTGGCTTTCTTCCGCCGCCGATCCCAAGACCATCTTTAACGCGGAAACGGGGAGCCTTGGGGTCACGATCAGCTCCTTTAGCCCCACCACGGTGGGAATCCGGATTCCGCAATTCGAGGACGGTCACAAATACCGGATTTCGGCGCGCGCCACGGACGTCATCGGCGCGGCTCATGAAGTCAATTCCTCGACCTTCAACAATCACAGCGCCTTCGCCACGTTAATCTACGACGTCACCAGGCCCACCTTGACCGTGCTCTCGCCCACCGCCTCGGGCGGCGCGCCCCTGGCCACCAGTTCCGGCGCCGCCAGCTATGTCAGCAATTTCAGCGTGATTTCCGGCTCGATTACGGACAACGTGGCGGATGCTTTGGACCGGCAAATGATTTTCATACGGGTCGCTGAACTGATCGCCGGCGCCGTCCCTGAGGAGGCCGGGGCCAAGTGGCTGCGGCCCGCGGATCTGGTTTTGACCTCGGCCATCGGGCCCGACGAGGCTTGGAAGGCTTTAGACCCCAAGACCTTGCTGAGCACCACCACCGCCGAGGCCTGGTCCTGGAGCCTGATCGGGGCCGGTTTTTCGGACGGCCTGCTTTACCGCATCGAGGTGTATGCCGCGGACTCCGCCGGCAATTCCACGGGCACGGCCCTCTCTCCTTTATACAAGCGCTACCTCAAACTCGACCAATCAGCGCCGGCCTTGCTGGCGATGAATATCAGCACGGGTTCGGCCACGGACAACGCCAGCGTGCTTCATGCCACCTATCCCTTCGTGGGCCTTTACCTGTCCTCAAGCCCCTTAAACCGCATTTCGCTCAGCTGGGACGACGGCACGGGCTCGGGCATCGGCTACGTGAAGTATTCGCTTTGCTTCGACAAAAGCGGGACCTGCGACTTCCAGTGGAATCCGGCCTTCTCCACGACCACGTGGGAGAATACCGGCGGCGCCCAGAGGTGGGTGACCGCCGGTTCCACCAATCCCATCATCTTAGGCCAGCGCTACGAAGTGGCTCTGGCTTCGTCGGTGGCCTGGCTGGAAGGCCGGGATTATTACCTGGTCGTCAAGGCCACCGATGTGGCGGGCAACGAGGCGACGGTCGCTTGGCGCTTCACCTATGACTTCAGCGTTCCCAGCCTCACGGGCCTGAGCATCACTTCCGGCACCACGTTCGGCGGCTCGCCCTTGGACTTGCCGGACACCGCCACGGGCACGGTTCGCGACCAGCCCACGGGCCTGGCCAATGCCGGGGCCAAATTCGTCTATGTGGGCGTGCAGAGGATGAGCGGCTCGAAATTGTGGTGGCGCGACGTGGCCGGTCTGCCCGGCGCGCCGGATTTCTGCTCGACTTTGCCCGGCGACGGCAATTGGTGCGCCAAGCGCGCCGACTTCCCCATGTCCGACCCTTTCCCGAGCAATAAATGGATCTTCAACCGATTGGGCATCGAGAACTCCAGTTTCTGGAACAACCGCTCGACTGAAACCTATTACATGTATGTCTGGGCGCACGATAATGTCCCCGACCCGGCCCGGAACTGGGGAGTGGACGGCGTCCATCCCTTCACGAATGTCTCCAGCTCGATGACCTTGGCCGCCGTGTTCCATTGGGAGACCCAAGCCCCGAGTTCGACCTTCGTCTCCCCCATCCACGATGTCTGGTATTCCTCCCATTCCGGCTATAACCTGCCGGCGATCACGGCGACCTCCTTTGATCTTCCGGTCTCAACCTGGGGCGCCGGGGCTGCGGTTCTTCAGGAGGAAGTCCAGATTCAAAACACCCAAATCGACCCGGCCAAGTGCTGGGACGGCTCGGATTTCACGGCCCTGTGCGCCGATGAGGCCTCCTGGCAGGTCATGCCGGGCGCGGGTCCCTACGACTACGATACCAACCACGACGTGACGGCCAGCGGACTGTGGTCGAAGCTGGGCAGCGGCAAGCGTTACCGCCTGCGCGTGCGCGGCAAGGACACGGCCAAAAATTCAGGACTGGCCTCCAATCCCAACACCGAAGTTCCGCCTTCGCCGATCTATCCGGCGTATGGCATCAACGCGGTTTATTTTAAGGTGGACAAGGACCCCCCGGCGACGAGGATCCTGGTCCCGGATCAAACCGACCAGACCAATCCCCTCACGGTCAGCGGCGACGTCTCGGACAACTCCATGTCGGGCTCGAGCCAAACCTTCGTGGACATGTGTCAACAGGTTGAGGCGGGGGATTGCGCCGGGGTCACCACGCCCGACTTCGGCAATTGTCTGCAGAGCACGGGGACGGCGAGCTTCGGCGGCGGCCAAAAATACCTAAAAGCCGCCATGGCCGGCTCCGAGCCGACGAAAACTTGGAGCCTGTCCATCGCCCCGATCAACTGGGTCACCAACAAGTGCTACCACGTCGTCGCTTACTCCTCGGACGCCGTGCACAACAGGGAAACCAGCGCGGCAAGCTACGCGGCGACCAGCAGCCATATTCGTTTCAAGAAAGTGGCGCCCGGCGCCATCGGCACCCTCGCCGTGCCTTTGGCCAACGTTTTTTATAAGCCGACGAATCTGGGCGCCATCTCCGGAACCGCGTCCGGCGGAGGGGGTTTCGTCCAAGTCATCATCAGGGACACGGAGACTCCCAATGGCTGGTGGAACGGCGCGTCGTGGTTGAGCATTTCCACTTACGCGCCGGCCACGCCTGCCTTGGTGACGGTCGACGGCGCCAACAACTGGACTTATAGCCCCGGCGCCGGCTTCTGGCGAGTTAACCGGAATTACGACATCAACTTCCGCCAGTGCGACGCCGCCGGCGCCGCCTGCACCGGCAATATGCTCCTGTCCGGGGACAGGCCTTTCGTCATCGACTCCTCGGCTCCCGTCGTGGCCATGACGTGGCCCGATACGACCGTGACCGCTTACAACGCCGGCAAGCTCAAGACGTCCAGCGCCACGGTCTCGGAGGTCGGCCGCACCGCTCCCAATCAGGCCTCCAGCCTCGATACCGTCAACACAAATACCGATGTCTTTTTCCGGGTTGTGCGCAAGAAGCCCTTGCCCGTCGCGGAGTGGGACGTGGGCCTGTCAACCTTTGTCGCACCCCCTGGAACCAACCTCAAGGCCGAGTTTATCAGCGGCACGCTGTGGCGATACTCCACCGACTACATGGTGACCGGCCAAATGTGGGAAAACGGTCGCGAGTACGAAATCAGGATCTACGCGCGCGATAAAGCGGGCAACGGCGCGGTCGGGCCGGGCATTCCCGACAACGGCAACGACGGCGTGGAGGCCAGCGCCGCCTTCCGCTATGACGTTTCCTTCCCCACGGCCAGCATCGCCTATCCTTTGCAGACGGCCGTCATGAACTCCTTGGACGCTTTCCGCGGCAGCGTGCTGGACCCGGATCCCAACGCCTCAAGCGAAATTGAGCCCGCCGGGATCGCGGCCGTGGACATCTCCATCCAGCAGTTGTCGGACGGGAACTTCTTCGACGGCTCCAACTTCAACGGCACCAGGCAATGGTTTCCGGCCAGCTTCTCCATGGCGACCGTCGACGCGGGGACTTGGAGCTTCACCGCGGCCAATAACGCCAACCTCTTCAACGCCCTCCAGAGCGACCGCTACTCCGTTACGGTGCGCGCTCGGGATATTGCCGGCAACGAGCAGTACAATTTCACGGGCAACTCGTCCTCCTTCACGTTCACGGTGGATAAGGACACGCCGAGCGTCGTGGTGGCTTCTCCCAACCAAAATACCCGCTACTACACGCCGCTGGCGGCCAACGCCACGGGTCTCATGGGCATCGCCGTCGACCCCCTGATCCGAGGCACTTCTTCCGGGATTCTGGCGGCCGGAGTCGAGGTCCAGCTCTGGCAAATGATCGGCCCGACGAGCTGGTATTTCGACGGAGGCGCCTGGACGACGACCGTGTCGACGCTGACGGCCAGCGGAAGCAATTGGAGCGTGGCGGCCGGTCTGGTGCCGACCGACGTGGAATACGCCTCGCTGGCCGGCGACAACACCTTTTACGTGCGCGCCCGGGTCCATGACAAATCGACCTTGCCCGACGGCTCGGTCTCGCAGTCCAGCGGCAACCTCAGCGGCTGGATGAGCCCGCAGGAGTTCATCGTGGACGGCACGCCGCCGGTTTCGACCATGACCTGGCCGGTCAACGGCGGCTATGCCAGCGCGATCAGCTCGATTACCGGCACGGCCAATGCCGCCCTGTCGGGGGTCAAGCGCGTCGAGGTGCGCATCACGACAGCCCCCGCGACGGGGCCGGATTGGAACGGGACCGGCTACTCATTTGCCGGGGTGCCCATTTGGAACCAGGCCACGGCCGCCGCCAACTGGGAGTACACCAGCCTCACCAACGCCTTCTTCACCGGCAACCGCTACTACATCTACTCCCATGCCGTCGACAACGCCGGCAACCCGCAGTCCCCGGACACGGCGTTCTCGGTTCTGTACGACACCACCGTGCCCAGCGTCAGCCTCGCGCGCCCCGCCCCCAACCCCGCCGACCCGCCCTACTACTCCAACAACAGCGGCTCCCCCACGCAGATCCTGCTGACCTCGGGCACGGTCAACGACAACGGGACCTTGCCTTCCGGCATCGTCTCGGTCATGATCGCGATTTCCTCCGGTCCGTCCGAGACCATGTGGTGGAACGCGGCGACCAATCTCTTCGACCAGCCGGGCGCGATCTTCTGGTCCACCAACGTCTACGTGTCCGGGACTTCTTGGAGCTACAGCCCGGCCTCGTGGGCGACGACGGCTTTCACCAACCAAACCCAGTACCGGCTCTACGTGAAGGCCGTCGACCGGGCCGGCGTCGAGACCGCGGCGGCAAGCCAGATATTCCGCTACGATGTCAGCACCCCCACCGCCGTGGTGAGCTTGCCCGCGGATGCAACCAATGTCAAATCCCTGACAGCATTTTCGGGAGGCACGGGCGGGACCAACGGCTTGGGCGACGCCGACGGCACCGGCGGCGCCTCGGACGCGGGCACGCCGACCGGGCGCTCCGGCGTCAGGAGGGCGTATATCGCCGTTCAGAAGCTGACGAACGGCGACAACACCTGGTGGAATTGGGGCTCGCCGGGATCGTTTTCTTTGGCCGACCAAATGCCCTTGCCCACTATCGCCTGGACCCCGGTCAAGGACCTGGGCCTGGTCAGCGACAACGACGTGTCCTGGTCGACGCCGACGCCGACGGGGATGATCGTCTCCAGCAACAGCTACCGCGTCGTGGTCAAGGCCGCGGACTGGGCCGGCAACGAGATCCCGGATGCGCTCGCGGCCGCGGGCGGGGCCGGCAATGATTTTTACTTCGACAACCAGGCGCCGACCACCACGCTCACGACCCCCGGCTTTGCCTATGTCGGCGGCGTCTCCACCTTCACGGGAAGCGTTTCGGATGCGGCCAGCGGCATGTCCAAGGTCCAGATTGCCATACGCCTGTCCAACGGCAACTGCTGGAACGGGGCGGATTTCTCCGCGGCCTGCGTCCCCGGCCACTACCAGGACGCGGCTCTTTACGTCAGCTCCTGGAGCTACCGCAACGCGGCGTTAAGCGGCCTGTTTCAGACCGACCCCGATCCCCGCCGTTACCAGGTCTTCGTGGCGGGGACCGACAACGCCTACAACATCAACCGTTCCACCACGGTGGCTCCGGGCGGCTCGGGCGAGAATTTCATCTTCACCATAGACCACTATGCCCCCGTGTCGATTACCACCTTCCCGGCCTCGGCCAATACTCGGGGCCCGGTGATGACCTTGGCGGGAACGGCCCAAGACGTCGGCAACGCCAACTCGGCGGGCGTGGGCAACATCCGCCTTAAGGTGCTGCGCTTAAATTCCGCGGGCACCACCGATTACTGGGACTTCGTCTCCAATTGGCAGCCGGAACCGGGGTCCGCCTTCATTCCCGTGTATTCGTTCTCCGGCGGCTCCGGCGACAGTCTCGCCGCCTGGCTGTCGACGACCACGGCACCGCTGCCGGAAGCCGCGTTCCTGGAGGGCTACCGCTACTCGATCGTCTCCCGAGCCGAGGACTTGAGCAACCCCATCAACTACCAGGCGCCGGTCAGCACCTACGTATTTATCGTTGACCGCACCACGCCCACCGTGGCGATTGCGGCCCCCCCGCATCTCAGCTACTTCAAGACCTTGAGCAGCCTCTCCGGCACGGTGTCCAACACCGCGCCCAACGGCGGGGTGCCCTCGCCCCTGGACTACATCCAGTTGGACCTCTCGGATACCGACCGCAGCCCCAACCAGTTCTGGAACTTCAACACCCAGGCCTGGCAGGGCGCGTATGTCTCCACGACGATCGCCGGGACGACGAGCTGGAGCATGGCCGCGGGCTTCCTGCCGGTCAACACGCCGGTGGGAGCGGCGAACTCATGGTCCGTGGGCCGCACCAGCGCCACCTTCGTCTTGAGAGCTCTGGCGGCGGACTTGACGGGAAACACCACGTCTTTTGCGATGTACCAGTCCACGTTTACCTTGGACCGGGTCGATCCCGATTCCAACATCACTTTGCCGCTGACGGAAAACGGGGATGTGACCAGCATCGCCTCCATCGAGGGAACCGCCGCGGATTTCACCGCCGGGATTTCCACGGTTCAGATCCGGATTTATCAGCCCACCGGCGGAGCTCAGGACGCGAGCTGCAGCGGCGCCGTCAATAACGACAAATACTGGAACGGCAATGCCTGGCAAGCCGGAGAGGTCTGGCTCGGGGTCAATGCCTTGGGCGGCGGTCCTCCCAACTACGCCTGGACTTTGAACTCAAGCGCCGTGGGCTTTTCGCCCGTCTGCTTCTACATCGTCAAGTCGAGCGCGGTCGACAATGCCGACAACCGCGAGCCCTTGAACGCGGACGCCGCCGCCGGCTCCCGGCGTTTCCGCTTCATGCCCCCTCCGGCGGTGACGGCCGTGACCACCCCGGCCAGCAACAGGAAGCAGCAAAACCTCACCCTCATCGAGGGGACGGCCAATGTCAATACGACGAGCTTGCAGCTGACGGTGCGCCGTTCCACGGATAATTTCTATTGGAACTTCGTCACCCCCGCCTGGCAGTCGGCCTTCAGCTCGGTGACGATCACGGGCGCCTCCAACTGGAGCTACAGCACCAACATCCCGCCCCTGGTGCACGGCTCTTCCTATGTGGTCAGGTCCTCGGGCACCAACTCCAGCAACATCCCCGAGTCGGCGCCCGTGACTAATCTCTTCTACAGCGACCAGGCGGGGCCCAATACCACCGTGGACTTTCCCAACGCGTCTTTCCACGGGAACCTGCCCACGGTTTACGGCATAGCCCAAGACCTGCCTTTCGGGGCGCCCGAGACGGCCGGCATTCAGAAGGTCCGCCTGGAGATCCAGGCCGTCAACGGCGAGTTTTCCGGCAAGTTCTGGGACAATGCCGCCTCCACCTTCACGACCACCTGGTCGGACAACGCCAACAATGAGGCCGCCTATCATGACACGGCGACTTCCTCCTACACGTACACGGTGTCCTATCCCACGGCGGCCTGGATCAACGGCGTGCGCTATGCGGTGGAGGCGCGCTCCCTGGACAAGGCTTATGTCAACGCCACGTTGACCGGCAACCAAGGAGGCTTCTCCGCCGCGCGCACCTTCGATTACGACGTCGTCGTCCCCACGGCCGTCGTGAGCGCCGTGGCCGCCGGGCAGAAGCGCTCCTCGGTCGCCATCGCTTCGGGCACCATCGCCGAGAAGCTGGTCATCGCCAACGACGGCAGCCAGTCGGACTGCGCGGCGGCGCTCAAGTGCGACCTCCAGATCGCCGCCGTCCGGGTGCATATCTACGAGCAGAACTTGGATCGCTATTGGGACGGCGCGGGTTGGAGCGGGGTTCCCACCACCTCCACCAACGCCTTCGTCCACAAGTCCTCCTGGACCTTGACCGCCCTGCCGAGCTGGACGGACGCCTTCACCTACACGCTCTGGTCGCAGGCCGAGGACAAGGCCGGCGGCGTCCAGCAGAACTTCTCGGGCAACGGGTCCTCGGTGACCTTTACGGTCGATCAAACAGCGCCCACCGCCGCCATCACGGCGCCCGCCGCCGATGTCCAGCTCAACGCCTGGACCTCGGTGACCGGCTCGGCCGATGATCCCAACTATGCCACCGGCTCGGGCATCGCGGGCGGCGCCAATGTCCAGGTGCAGGTGTCCTACCTGCTGGACCCGGACACCTATTATTACGACGGCGGCGTCACTTTCTCCTCCACGACTTCCAGCCGGTGGAACAGCCCGACCTGGAGCGCCTTGGGCCTCTCCTCGGGCACCTGGAACTTCGCGCCGGCGGGATTTACCACGGCCCGGACCTCGGATAAGAACTACACGGTGAAGGCTCGCGTTCAGGACAACGCTCGGCCCACGCCCAATCCCAGTGATCTGACCGCCAACATCGTCGCTCGTTTCAACGTGATCTTCGACACCACGCCGCCGGCGGCCGTGGTCCAAATGCCGGACGAGGGGGCCTTCTACGAGAAGCTGCTCGTCGCCTCGGGCACGGTCAACGCCGACTCGGCGGGCATCGACGGAACCAACGCCTCGCGCGTCAACCTGGAGATCCGAGACTCCATGGGCGACGGCTTCGGCGCCGGCGACCAATACTGGAACGGCGCCGCCTTCACGACGACAGTGGACGTGACGACCGCGACCGTCACGGGCGGCCCCAACGGAACCCTCTATTGGGAGTACACCGCCGCGGTGCCCTACCAGAACCGCCAGTACCGGATCACGGCCAAGTCCTATGACCGGGCCGGCAACATCGAGACGGCGCTCTCATCGGCCGCCTTCACTTTCAACCGCCAGGCCCCGACGACCGCTTTGTCGCTGCCGGCGGAGTCGGCGTCGGGGCGTTATTCAGCTTTGCCCACGATTTCCGGGACGGCCTCGGATTCGGGCTCGGGCGCGTTGGGAATCAAAGAGGTGCATCTGCGCGTCAGGAACAACACGGAGAACGGCTGGTGGAACGGCGCGTCCACCTCCGCTCCGGTCTTTCCAATTTTAGACGCGTCCATGGAAACGGCTTGGAAGACCGTCCTGAGCACGAACGCTTTATGGACCGGCTGGTCTTTGGATTTTTCCTGGACCTCCGGGATGAACTATACAGTGGTGGCGCGTTCCAAGGACAACGGCGATGTGTTGGGCCCCGCCTATTCCACCGGGACCTTCACGTATGACACGGACAAGCCCGAATCCACGGTCCTCTTTCCGGCCGTGGGCTCCTTCATCAAATCCTTCGACGTGGGCGCTTCTTCCATCACGGGGACATACACGGAAACCGGGGTCCCCGCCGGCAACTGGGGCACCGTCCTTTCGATGAGCATCGCCATTCG
>CAYHNV010000011.1:0-26693 GCA_964358065.1 uncultured Elusimicrobia bacterium
GTGCCGGTGGCGGCCATCGTCAGAGCATGCGCCGCGCGGCCGCGGGCAGGCGTGCTGTCAGCTCGTCGACGCGCTGGACCCGCTGCTGCCACAGACGCCTTGGGTCCTGCAGAAGAGGATGCCCCGCCGCCCTCTTCAGACGGCCTTCCAGTCCTTCGATGCGGTCGCGCAAAGTCTGGAGCATGCCGTCGGAAAGCTCCGCGATCCGGTCAAGGAGGGCCGTTTTCTCAGGGACGGCGAGCTCGGCCGCCGCCGAGGGCGTCGGGGCGCGCAGGTCGGCCGCCAGGTCCGCGACGGTCCAATCCGTCTCATGGCCCACGCAGGAGATGATTGGGATGTCCGACTCGGCGATGGCCCGGGCCACGGGTTCCTCATTGAAGGCCCAGAGGTCCTCGATGGCGCCGCCGCCGCGTCCGACGAGCAGGACTTCCGTGTCGGGCGCCAAGGCGTTGAAGCCGCGCACCGCCGCGGCGATCTCGGCGGCCGCACCCGTGCCCTGCACGCGGACGGGCCAGACGCGGATATCCAGGCCCGGCCAGCGGCGCGTCAGGACGTTGATGATGTCGCGCACGGCCGCGCCCGAGCCCGAGGTCACCACGCCCACGACCTGAGGATATGGAGGCAAGGGCTTCTTGCGCGACTCGTCGAAGAGCCCTTCCGCCGAGAGCTTGGCCTTGAGCTGTTCCAGCGCCAGTTGGAGAGCGCCCTTCTCGCGCGGTTCCACGGACGAGAGGATGAGCTGGAGCTCGCCGCGAGACTCGTAGGACGTGATGCGGCAGCGCGCCAGGACCTTCAGGCCGTCTTGGAGCTTGAACTTGAGCGAGAACGAGGAGCCCTTGAAGAGGACGGCGCGCACCTGCGACTTCTCGTCTTTGAGCGACAGGTAGGTGTGTCCGGAGGGATAGGTCTTGCAGTTGGAGACCTCGCCTTCGACCCAAACTTCCGGGAAGGAGCCTTCTAGGAGGTCGTGGACCTGAGAGTTGACCTCGCTCACCGTGAAGACGCGGCGGGCCGTCGTCTCCATGCCTTACTCGGATTTCGGGTGGAGGTAGAAGGCGAGTGCCGTGGCGCCCGCCAGCCAGCCGCCGAGGTGGAGAATCAGGCTTTCTCCGCGCGCGGCGCGCGGCCCCGCGATCCAGGCGATCACGGAAACGATCATCAGGACGCCGACCTTCTCCACGATGGAGCGGGGGCCGATTTGGAGGAGCAGTTGGGTCGAGAAGAACGCGGCGATCAGGTAAGCCAGGGAACTGCGCTCGCCCGGGCAGATCGTCAGAACGAGACCGAGGATGATCGTGCCGACGAGGACGCGCTTCATGGTCCGATAATACTAAAATCATGGCCATGACCATGACCCCGCTGGTGCCCATCATCGCCGAAATCCGCCGCAAGGCCGCCGTCCTCAAGAAGCGCATCGTTCTGCCCGAAGGAGAGGAGAAGCGTACTCTGAAGGCCGCCGCCATTCTTAAGAAGGACGGGCTGTGCGTGCCCATCCTGCTCGGCGACCCCGACAAGGCGCGTTCCGTCGCTGCCGAGAACGGCGCCGACATCACCGGCATCGAGATCATCGACCCCACGAAGGACGCCCAGTGCGCCGAGTATGTCGCCCAGTACTATGAACTGCGCAAGCATAAGGGGATATCCGAGGCGGAAGCCGCGCAGTCCCTGCGCGACCCCATGGTGTACGGGGTGATGATGCTCCACAACGACCGCGTCGACGGCTTCCTCTCCGGCGCCGATCACGCCACCGCTGACACCGTGCGCCCTGCCCTGCAGATCATCAAGCCCGCCCCGGGCGTGCGCGCGATCTCGAGCTTCTTCATCATGATCTTCCCCACGCCCTCGCAGGGCGACAACGGCGTGCTCATCATGGCCGATTGCGCCATCAACATCGACCCGACGCCGGTCAAGCTCGCCTCGATCGGGATCTCCTCGGCGCGCATGGCCAAGGCCCTCTGCGGCATCGACCCGCGCGTGGCCTTCCTGTCCTTCTCCACCAACGGCTCCACCGAGCACGAGCTCGTCACCGCCGTGAAGGAGGCCGTGCGCATCGCCAAGGAGAAGGCCCCCGACCTGGCCATCGACGGCGAGATGCAGGCCGACGCCGCGCTGGTGCCCGAGATCGGCCGGCGCAAGTTTCCCGGCTCCGAGGTCGCGGGGCGGGCCAACGTCCTCGTCTTCCCCGACCTGCAGAGCGGCAATATCGGCTACAAGCTGGTCCAGCGCCTGACCGGAGCCGAGGCCCTGGGGCCGATCCTGCAGGGCTTCAATAAGCCGGTCAACGACCTCTCGCGCGGGGCCAGCGTCGACGACATCGTCAACATGGCCTGCGTGAGCGCCCTGCAGACCGACCCCGCCCTTCGCAGCTTAAAATAAGTCTTCGATTGTCCCTGTGCGCGTTCACCGACCCGTTCGTGTTCTTCGGTGGTCATGAGGCGGGGAGGCGCTGCGCCCGGATGAGGGCGGATCGGACTTCCTCAAGGAGCATGGAAAGGTCCGCCGAACGCTCCTGCGCGGCGGCGGCGTCCCGCGCACCCAGCAGAGGCAGCCAGCCCGTCTCGGCGCCTCGACGGTCCGCCTCGGCGCGGGCCAGTTCGAGGGCTTCCTCGATCTCGGCCAAGGCCTCGGCGCGCCCCATGGGCAGGAGGGCGGGGCGCAGACGAGGAAAAGAGGCGTCAAGTGTCGCGCGCAGGCCGAAGTGCGAGGAGAGGGGGGAGGGTTCCTCTTCCGACGGCGGCGGGTCGTTGAAGACGGCGCGCGCCGTCCGACGTGGAGGGTGCGAGGAATAGGGGATGAGGATGTAGTCCACGCGCCGTTCATCGAGAGTCCTTCCGCAGACTTCGTCGCCATGCAAGACGCAGAGGTCGCGCGCCTCGAGCAGATCGATGAAGAGGCGGATCTCCCGGTCGTCGGGCGCGGCCGCCAGGTCTCCCATCAGCGAGAACGGCCGCGTCGAGGACTCGGCGCGGATGAACTCGGCCAGGCGGAAGAGCTGGCCCGCGCGGCGCGCGACGGCCGCTTCGCCTCCCGCCTCCAGGCGCGCGGAGTAGAGGTCCGCTTCCCGGCCGCCGGCGGCCAAGCGCGCGCGCAGCGCCCCATAGCCGTCTCCCAGGTCGAGCGAGCGCCAAGAGAGAATCGGCCGACGGCTCGTCACGGCCACGCCGAGGTTTGGATTATGCGCGCGGTACGGGTGTCCGGCGCCCTCGGCCAAGGCCTCCAGGTCTTCGGGGCGCCAGACCTCCTGGAATGCGGCCGCATCGGAGGCCTCGGCCTTCAGGCGCGAGACGATGGCCTCGCGGCGTGTGGGCCAGCCCTGATGGACGCGGCGCGGGCCGACGGCGTTGAGGGTCAAGACGATCAGGGAGAAGGCGGCGGCTTTCACTGCGGCTAGACCGGCGCACCCTCGGCCCGGAGCATGCGCCGCTTTCTCGCCAGGCCGCCCGCGCCCGAGTAGCCCGTCATGCGGCCGTTGGCGCCCACCACTCGGTGGCAGGGCACCGTCGGGGCGAAGGGGTTCTTGCCCAGGGCCTGGCCCACGGCGCGGGCGGCCTTGGGACGTCCCACGCGCTTGGCGATCCAGCCATAGGTGCGGACCTCGCCCTTCGGGATCGTACAGCAGGCCTTCCAGACCGACTGATGGAAAGGTGGATGGGACTTCATCGCGGAGAGGATATTCTTCGGCAGCCGGGGTCTCATGCTTGAGATTTTAGCTTTGTTTTCAGGGGCCGATGGTCCTGAATTTTCTAGGTCCAATAGATTCTAAAAATGACCCCAAAGGTCTCATACGCTCCGACAGCCGTCCCGGTTAGAATAACCGCGACGCAGGAGGGATCACCATGGGACAGTCTCGAAATATCGCCGTTCTCGCTCTGGCGCTGACGGTGTTGGCGCCGGGCCTTGCTCAGCGCGAGGCATCGGCCGTCGTCGTGGCCGGGAAGATCGCTCCCGTCGGCGTCGGCGCGCAGGCCGGCCTGGGGATTTCGGGCCTCACCTCGTCCTCTCGTCACGAGACTGCCGCCCTGACGCCAAATCTCATTCTCGTTTCGGCCCTGACCTCCCTCGCCCTTCCCGTGGGCGCTCCGACGGCGGCCATTCGCACGGCCGCGGCGTCCGCCGCCGCTCCCGTCGCGATCTCTCCGGTCGCCCGCACCGCTCAAACCGTCCCGGCCGCGGCCTCGACCCCGGAATCACGAAGGACGGAAGGACTTTCGGCGTTGGCGGTCTCAGTCGAGAAGCTTGCCCAGGCCAAGGACGCCGGCAACTCCACACCGCTTGGCCGACTCTTCGACGGCGCCGAGCCCCTGCGGCCGGCCCACGCGATGGTCGCCGCCCCAAGCTCGCAGCCGCGAGGCTCCGCGGCGAAGCCGCTCCCGGCCTCCGCCGAGCGCCGCGCCGCCGCGCCGCGCAACAGCCGCCCCCTTCCTCAAAAGGCGTCTCAGCAGCCCGCGCAGGACTCGAGCCTCTGGCGTCTGGGGCTTGTCGGCGTGATGTCGGCGCTCGGCTCGATTCCTCTGATGATCGGCCTCGATGGAGCCACTCAGGTCATCACGCAAGGCCAAGCCGACACGCTCCTGAACATCGGGGTCGCCTTGTTCGGCGCCGCCTTGGCGATCACGCTCAGCATGTTCCGGACTCCCGCCCGGAATCTGCGTCGAGAGAACGGCACCGCCGGTTTCCTGATCTTCCTGTCCACCATGGCCGGCTTTGCCTCTTCGTTCGCCATCGTTGACTTCGTGCTTTCGGGCGCCGTGGCCGGTACCGGCGCCCTGTTGGGCCTCTTCCTGGGCCTGGCCGGCGTCCTGTACGCGGGGGTCGCGTACATGAGCCGCAGCTCACGCCCGGTCTCGCGCCTGACGCCTCTGCTCGTGCTGGCCGGCTACGCCGGGGCCGTCGGCACGATGGTCCTTCTCAAGTCAGCCGTCGGCGCCCTCATCGGGCTCGGTATCATGGCGGCGACCGCGGCGTCGGTTTATCTTCTGCCTGCGGCGCTTGCCTGGGTTTCCGCGATGATCTCCTTGGCGTGGGAATGGGCGAAGCGGACATCGCCCCAGAAGCCCTCGATGGGGATTCCCGCATGGCTGCCCAAGGCGGTGCTGTGGACGGGGGTAGCGTTGAGCGTCTTGGGCTTGGCGCTGGCTCTGATCCTGCCCGCGAGTTCGCTTGGCCCCTGGATGGGACTGCTGGCGATCGCGGCCCCGGCCGGGGTCCTGGGCAAGGTCCTGCTCGAGCGCCGAAGGTCGGGGCAGCCGAGGATGAGAAACGCATGATTCGAGTCGCGCTGCTGATCGCCCTCGTCCCGATCTCGGGGCGCGCCCAAGATCTCGCCGGCTCGATGGACGCCGGTTTGGCCGGCGTCCGCGAGGCCTCGTTGCGCGCTCGCGCCGAACAGTCCGTCTTCATCAAAAAGGTCCGAGAGGCGGCCCCCGGCGCGCCGATGAGACTGGGCTCCAAAACCTTCCAGGGAACGCTTCGCCTCGCAGGCGAGCGGGTGATCGAACTCCTGAGCACGGACGGGCTGATGCAGTTGCGCGAGGGCCCCGTCACGCTCATGTACGGCAGCCCCTCGCTGCGCTCCCTGTTTAACGGCGACCGCAGCGTCGCGGTGATCCAGGACGGGCGCACGGCGTTTCTTCCCGCGCGGAGCGCGGATTTTCAGTCCTTCGGGAGCTTCACGACGCTCGACGACGCGTCGCAGCCGTACCGGTTGCGCGGCGTTGAGGCGGTCGCTCAACTCGGGCGGGAGGAGCGTGAAGCGCGCCGATCCTGCACCTACGCCGGCTATTGCATGGGCTGCGCCGGGCGTATCGGCTTCGACGGGGAGATGAAGATGGATTGCGGATTGGGGCTCCATGTGAATTGCAGCGGTTCGCACCACGTGCGGGAGCGCGTCACGCGCTTCAGCACGACGCTCACGGTCGAGATCATCTCGCGCGAGACGGGCCGCCGCGCGGGGGCCGTCGTTGGTACGCCGACATCCTCCGAAAGCGTCGAGACGATCAAGATCCTCGGCGGGTGCCGATGAATGGTTTTCTTATGGGGGAAAATTCCATGGCAAAGATGATTCGGAAGGGGCTTTTAGGCGCGGCGCTCATTGCAGTTCCGATGGCGGCATCAGCTCAGACGGCCATGGTGCAGTTGCAAGAGCATGCGCAAAGTCTGGGGGTTGAGGCGATACCCGCAAGAAACGTCCCGGTCCCTCGGGTCCAGGCCGCGACGGCCGATGAATCTCTTCCGATCTGCGGCTTGGAGGAACGTTGGGCGGAGGTTCCATGGACAAAACGATATCACGTCGTTTATCGAGGGGGTCGCGTTTTTCGCGGGGAGAGCGTGAAGGGGCTCGATACTTTGATCGAAGCAATCGGGCTGATCAAGACTCTGCGGGAACATGGGATCTGCAGGGTCGATCCCAAGAAGGAACCCTGCCGCATTTCTGATACCGATGCTCTGACGGGAAAACGCACTTTTGATGTGGGCTTCGGCGGGGGCAACGTCTTCAGAGGCAAGCGCATCGCGCGGTGCGCAAGCCTGGAGGACGCCGTGAGCGTGGTCGACACGCTTCGCGCCGCGCAGCTTTGCCTATGAGTATCTCCATCGGCGGCAAGATCGGATATTTGACCGTCCAGGGAATTCAGCGGCTATGGGATAAAGACGTTCAGCAGGTCGGAGGATTATCATGAAACCATCAAGGGAAGCAGTCGCACTCGCGCTGGCGCTGACGGCGTTCGTGCCGGGCTTCGTTCAGCGCGAGGCATCGGCCGTCGTCGTGGCCGGGAAGATCGCGCCCGTCGGCGTCGGCGCGCAGGCCGGTCTGGGGGCCTCGGGCCTCGCCTCGTCTTCTCGTCACGAGACCGCCGCCCTGACGGCGAATCTCTTCCTCGCTCCGGCCCTGACCTCCCTCGCCCTTCCCCTCACCCCCCGCCCCCCCGCCCCGACGGGGGCGCGGGGGGGGGGGGCGCGCGCGCTCGCCGCGCCGAGGGGGCCCGGGCGGCCGTCGGCGGCGTCGGCACCGGAAGGACGCGCCTCGGGGATTCGCGCCGCGACGCCCGCGGAGGCCCTGCACGCCTTGACGGAGGCCTTCAAAGAACCCAGCGCGCAGCGGGATTCCTCCCGCTCCGAAAAGCTGGGCGCTTTCTACGACGGCTCCGCGGCCTCCATGGTCAAGCCCGCGGTGGACTGGTGGGAAGTCGGCGGACGCCGCTACGAGTCCACGGCCCAGCTCGTGCGCGCCCTGCCGCGCCTGGGGAAATCCCGCGAGGCGACCTATTACTACCGCCACAAAAACGCGGTCGACGCGTCAGAGCATCGCTTCAACACCGTCGCCGTCGGCGTCTCGGCGGGACTTTTCGGCGTCGCGGGCGGCGCGCTCCTGTGGGCGCTGGGTGCCGCCGTAGGCCCGATCATGGGCGCAGTCGGCGGCCTGACGTTCTCGACGGCGCCCGGTCTGCTTCTGTTTTCCGGCTTCTTCGGCGCCGTTCTCGGGTTCGTCGGCCTAGTGGCCGGAGCGATGGAAGGAGGCAAGCCCTCGTCCGACGCGGTGACGGGAAGGCTCCACGTCAGCGGCAAGGGCCTGCGCTTCATCTTCAAAGGCAATGAGGTCGGGGCCAAGCCGCGCGTCGTGAATCTCAACGCCTACGCCCGGGCGCGCACCCCAAGTTCGGCGCCCGCGCCCGCCCCGCAGACTTTTCTCAAGGGTGCCCTGAAAGGTCTGGGGATGGGGCTGGCCGTGGCGGTGTCGCTGATGATCCCCCTCGTCCAGGTCGTGACGATCCCCCTGATGGGCCCGGGCATCGGGATGGACATCGGCCGCCGCCTGAGCCTGCGCGGCCACGCGGTCGGCGGCCTGCTCGGCGGGGCGCTGGGCCTGCTCGTCCCGCTCTCCTTCTTCGCCGCCCTCGCCTTGGGCGGCGCCCAGAACATCGCGTTGATGGCCGTCTGGGCCGGAGGCCTCGGCCTCGTCGGCGCCGTCCTCGGCGCCCTGCTGAACAATCCCCTCAACCGTGCCGACGCGTGGGCGAAGGTCTACGCCCCGAAGGGCCAGTGGTGGAACACCGCGCCATGAGGCTCATCCTCCTGGCGTCCCTCTTCTGCGGACAAAACGCCCTCGCGGCCGGGATTTACTTCCAGCGCGACGATCCCAAGCCCTGGCAGAACTGCTACTCGATCCCGGCACGGGATGCGCTGCGGAGCATCGAGGCACGGGACTTCAAGGGCGCGTCTCTCATCGACATCGTGAACGTCCGGCTCGACGGCGAGACGATCCGGGTCTCGCACCGCGATCTGCGCGGCGGCGTCCGGGAGATCGCGTTCGAAAAATGCCCGTTCGACGAGTCGGATCGGCGGGCGCTGATCAACTGCGAGGTGACCGTTCAAACCCTGCAGACCTCCGCGAGGATCGCGCACCTCGGACAACTCCCGGCAATCGAGGCGCGTTGGCGCACGAAAGACCCCGCCGCGCGCGTCATCGACTGCCGGGCCGGCGTCGCGCGGCCCGTGCGCAACTCCTGGAGGCAGGGCTTCACCCTCGCCGACTACAAGCTCATCGGCCGCATCAACGGTCTGCGCAGCCCGCTCGTGGCGATGACCGCGTTCGGCACCGTCACGAAGGGGGCGGGCACCAACCCCCTCCAGGACTGGCGCGCGACGGTCGGCTTTGAGTTCATGGAGAACCGCATGCAGCCGGAGATCTGCGACGCCTCGGTCGAGGAACTCTCGCTCCCGGAGAACCTGGACTCCTGGGTGAGCGCGCGCAACGGCGGCTGGTGCCCCTGGGGCCTGGAGATCGTCGCGCTGTCCTGCGACGGCCTGCCTCCCGTCGAGAGCGCGGCGGCGCCTTCGAGCGTGCCCCTGGACCGCGCTTCCGCCGAGGTTGCGGCGCACTGCCGGGCCCAGCTCTGAGGATCGCGCTGTAGAAATAGGGGTTGTTTTTGGACGTGAGCGGGACTACACTGCGGGTATGCGCGCGTTGCCCCTTGCCGTCGTCTGGCTCCTCGCCTCGACTGTGGCCGCGGAGAACTGCCTCGTGCCGATGACGGTCGGCCCGGATAAGCCTCCCCTGGCCTTCGACGCGGCCTCGCCCGCCTGCCGAGCCGCCTCGGACCTGCTCGTCGACGTCGCCAAGCTGCGCGCGGCCGCGGGCTTTGCGGAGAGCGCCCTCTCGTTCTCGGTCGACCCCGACCAGGCGGGCGCCGACGTCTACTACAGGGCCAAGGGCGTGTGGATCACGGTCAGTTATCTCAACAACGCGAGCCTCGGGCGGGAGGCGCGCCTGACGTCGCTCGCCCACGAGATCGGCCACGGCGTCCAGGACCGCGACGGCCAGGTCCCGGACCTTCCGGACTCCGAGGAATTCGCCGAGATGTCCCCGGAGAGACAGGAAAAGCACCACGAGCACAGGCGCAGGCTCGAGGCGCACGCCGACGCGATCGGCCAGGAACTCCTGCTCCGGGCAGGCTTTTCCTCCGGCCTGTTCGTGGGGGGCCGGACCAATCGCGACGGCTGCCGGGGCCTCGACGGCCTCTCCGATCACAAGCTCACGCATCCCGCCGACGCGCAGCGCTTCGTCAACGCCGCGATGGCGAGCGGCGCCCTGGCCAACGACCGGGCGCGCAGGATTTCGCTCACGCTGTCGTCCGCGCTCGGCGGGGCGGGGCCCGGCGCGACTGCGGTGTCCGAGCTCAAGCCGGCGCCTTACGTTCCGACCGCGCGCCTCGAGGACTACGACGGCCGCGGGCGGTTCAAGCCCGGGCGGCTGGCCGCCGAAAGCCTGCGCGTGCCCCTTGCGCCGCGCGGCGCGGGGCCGGTGCGCAAGCACGCGGCCTTGATCGCGTCGGCGGTCGTGGACTTTTTGGTCGCCGAGCCGTTCCGGGCGGCGGTGGACCGGGTCGCCGGCCGGGACCGGGTCGCCGCCCAGGTGCTCGCGGCCTGCGGAAAGCCCCAGGCCGCGGAATTCGCGGAGGATTTCAGCGTGCTCGGCTGGACGAGGCGGATCGCCGCCGACGCGGCGCTGCGCGCGGTCGGCGCGCGCAAATCACGCAAATCGCCGCCCGTCGACTTTGTCAAAAGTGGGGAAATCCAACAGCAGACCCCTTTACCGGACTTTTACTAATTTTATTCATTTCTTGTCTTGATTATTCCCGCTTCATGCCTTACAGTATCGAGGTATGAGAGACATGCCGTTTTTGATGGTCGCCGGCGTCCTGCACGGCGTTTTGATTGCGGCCAATCCCGCTCTGCGGTGGGGGGCGGCCATGGTCCCAACGACGCCGCCTTTCGTGGCCGTCGAATTCGTCCAGGCCCTGCCTCCCACTCCCGCCTTGGCGCCCATGCCCGCGGGCGGCGCAAGGAGAGGCGCGGTCCATCACGGCCCGGGGCCGATCAGGCGGGAGCAGGTCAAAAAGCCCCAAGGCCGCTCGGTCGGCAAGCGCTCGCAAACCGGCATCAAGACGAAGCCCAACGTCAAGGCGCGTCCGGTCTTGACGCCGGAGCGCAAGGAGGCGCTCGCGCAGCGCAGGCTTCAGGCCAAGCTTCAAGCGCAGGCCGTGCTGGCCGCCCAAGTGCGGGCCGAGTCCCTGAGGCAGACGCGGCTTGAGTCTCGGCGTCAAGCCGCCGCCGAATTGGCGGCCCGGAAAGCCGCCGAGGATGAGCTTCGGGCGCAGGCCGTTCTGGCGGCCCGGCTGGAGGCGCAGCGAATCCGGGAAGAGCAGTTGAGGCTGGTCCGCGAGGCCGCGGCCGAACTCGCGGCCCGGCGGGCCGCCGAGGCGTGGGAGCGCGCGCGGCAATTGGCGCTGGAAAAGGCCGAACGGGCCCGCCTGATCGCCGAGGAACGGGCGGAGCAGGCCCGGCAGAGGGTCGAGATTTCCCGGCAATTGGCCGCTCTGTCCAATTCCGATGAGGCGCTCTCGGACGGCGTCAATGAGCCGGCAGGGCCCATCGCCGGCTCGCCCAGGGGGCGCGGAAAGCGGGAGGCCGCCGTCGCGCGCGGCGGCGGCGGCGATGCCGCGGCAATCGAGGGCGGCTCGGAGCCGGTTTACGAAATCGAGAGGGAAGGCCTGGATGAACTCACGCGGCCGGCCTCCGGCGGCGGCGACGGTCCCGAGGGGGGAGGGGGAGCATCCTGGTCTCTCGAGGGCCCGGCGGGAAACCGCCGGCTGCTGCGACGCTCCCTGCCCGCCAGCCCCGACTGGCTCAGCCGCCGCGGGCTCGACCTCGTCGTGGAAATCAAATTCCAGGTTCTTGAGAACGGCGTGATCAAGCCGGGCGCCGTCATCAAGAAGACCTCGGGCTTTCCCGAAATCGATCAGCGCGCGCTCAAGGCCATCAGTCAATGGCGGTTTCAGCCGATCCCGGTCCGGTCCGGCAACTCACAGACCTGGGGTACCGTCCGCTTCCGGTTCCTGATGGCATGACCACGCTTTTCGTTATTGCGTGGGTATCCTGCCTGGCGATGGCGGCGGGCGCCGCGCCGGCCGATGAGGACGACAAGCCCCGCGGCGAGGGCTGGCAAAGCGAGAGCATGGAGGCCACCTCCCTGCTGGGCGAACTGAAATACCAGCAGGGAGACCTCGCGGGAGCGGGGGCCGTCTTCCGGGAGTCCCTGAAGTCGAGCCGGCATGTTTACGATCCCCGCGCGCAGGTCATGGGATTGGACCTTTACCGCACCGCGGAACTCGCGGTCCGCCGTCAGGAATTCGCCGCCGCGCGCCGGCATCTGGAGATCCTCGTCAACCGCTATCCCGGTTCCGAATGGGCCGACAAAGGAAAAAGGCTTCTTGATCAGCTGTCCGCGCGCGGGGAGAAGGAGGACGACGAGGAGGTCACCGCGGTCCTCACCCAGGATCACCCTCATTTTTATTTGAGCCGCATTCAAAACGATCTGAAGGGGGGGCAATTCGATGCGGCCCTCTCGGGCAGCCGCGACTTTCTGCGCCGATTTCCCGGACATAAGGCGGCCTCCGAGCTCCGGCTGCTGGAGGGCGCGCTCCTCCTGCGCCAGGGCCGCTTCGCGGACGCCGTTGCGGTGCTCAGGACCTTGGCGCGCGGGCAAACGGCGGCGGCCGTAAAAGCCAAAGCGGTTTATCTGCTGGGGGCGGCCGAGTTCCTGGATGGGGATTCGGAGGGCGTGCAAAACGATGTTCCCGCCTTGCGTTCCATCAAGGGAGCCGACCGCTGGCTGGCCTTGGCCCAGGTGTGGCGCGCGGCCGCCCTCCAGGTCGTGGGCCGCAATGAGCCGGCCATGTCCCTGTTCCGCCAAATTTCGGAGTCGAAAATCGAATCTCCAATCAAGGCGTATGCCTGGGCCGCCCTGGCCGCAGGATGGGATCGGCAAGGCAGGCCGGATCGCGCCGTCTCCTCCTTGAGCCGGACCGTGGATGAAGCGTCGCGCTGGCGCCTCGACGACCTCGCGGCCTCGGCCCGGCTTTCCTTGGCTCACGTCTACTACAAAACGAAGCGCTTCGTCCCGGCGGCTGCGGCTTACGGCGAGTTCGCCCGGGAACATCCCGATCATCCCCAATGGGATATGGCCCGGTATCAAGAAGGCTTGAGTTTCAAACGTTTAGGGCGGGCGCAAAAGGCGCTGGCCGTTTTTCTGGACATCGCCCGGAAAGGATCCGGCTCCACCTATGCTCCGGACGCCCATCTTCAGCTCGGCCAGCTTTACACGGAGCTGGGCTTAAGCCAGAAAGCCATCGCCCATTACCAGGACATGGCTGCCGTCGGCGGCGTGGAGAGGCGGAAGGAATCGGAACTTCTGATCGCCCAGGTTCACTACAACAACAAGCGCTACAAAGAGGCCATCCCCTATTACCGGCACTATCTGGAGCAGAATCCCCAGGAGGCCCGCGCCCGGGAAGTGGAGGATTTACTGCTGACCTCTTACTGGATGGGAGACCGAAAGTCGCCCGACCTCCTGAAGGCCGTCGCGCGCTATCCCGATCACCCGATCGTCTCGCATATCCGCTGGGAGTTTGCGGTCGAGGCTTACCGGGAGCGCGATTACCTCAAGGCTGTCGAATCCCTCTCGCGTTACGATGACGATTATCCGCGCTCTTCCCATGCCGCGGACGGACTCTTCTATCAGGCGGAGGCCATGCGCAAGCTGGGCGACGCCCAAGGCGCGGCGCAGGCCTACGGCCGCTTTATCTCACGCTTTCCCGGCGACTCGCGCGCGCGTCAGGCGGGATTCCACAGGGGCGCGGCTCTCTACGAAGCGGGGGATCTGGAAGGCAGCGCCAGGGCCTATGCCCGCGTCGAGCCGGGCTCCGACGTCTTGGCGGCCGACGCCCTTTACAACCAAGCCCTCTCCCTGTCCAAGGCCAATCTCCCCGCGGAGGCGTTGGCCGCTTATGAGCGCCTCGCGGCGCGATTTCCGCGATACCCGAAGATAAACTGGGTGTGGTTCCAGATCGCGACGAGGCGCGAGGCCGAGGGGAAGCTCCCTTCGGCCCTGGCGGCCTACGTCCATGTGCCCGCCCATGATCCCAATTACCCGCAGGCCCTCTTCAGCATGGCTCGCCTCCACGAGAAGCTCAAGCAAGTCGATCTCGCCATCGCGGGCTACCGGAAGTTGGCCTCGGCGGGGCGGCCGCCGGACAACCCCCTGCGTTTGCGCGGCTTGGCCCGCCTGGGACTGCTCTACGAGCTCAAGGGGCAAGCCCAGCAGGCTGTCTCGATTTACGAGCAGGTCCTTCATTTGGCCAAGGGCGACAGTTCGGACGGCGTGCTGGCCCGCAAACGGCTCGGAGCCATTCTCCAGGCGGAGCACAAAGAAAGGGAGCGCTCGGCGATTCTGTCTCCCGTCACCGTCAAGCATTCCGAAGGCTTCTGATACGGGGCTTGTGGGTCTTGACAATGGCAATAATTCCGTTACACTACAAGGGTAGCATCCTCTCAGCGCTCCAGGCCGGGTTTGGATCGGGGGTTGGTGATCCAAGGGCACGGTCTGGGTCGTCGGCGCCGAGAGGCGACAACGGCAAACCTGGCGTAAGCTAGGGGCGCAAAGCCATGACTCCCGGGGGTTCCGGGGGCGTCAGGCTACCGAATAGATGCCCAATACTAAGGCGGGGGGCTTCGCCCCTGTGCGCGTG
Organism: uncultured Elusimicrobia bacterium; assembly: GCA_964358065.1. Classification (GTDB taxonomy): domain Bacteria; phylum Elusimicrobiota; class Elusimicrobia; order UBA1565; family UBA9628; genus GWA2-66-18. Next base: position 14,085 of record CAYHNV010000011.1, read on the forward strand.
ATGTGCGCGTCGGCGCTCGGTCAGGCCGTCGCGCGCGCTTGTCTTCTGGCGGCGGGTCTTTCCGCGACCGTCCTCGCCCAAAGCGGCGGTCAGCCTGGGCAGTTTCTGAGCTACGGCGTGGGTGGCCGCGCCCTGGCCATGGGCGGCGCCTACTACGGCATCTCGGACGACGCCTCGGCGGCCTACTGGAACCCAGCCGGCCTGGCCCAGGTCCAGCGCAAGGAACTCACCACGATGCAGGCCACCCTCTTTCAGCAGACCAATCTCACCTACTTCAGCTATGCCCATCCCACCAAGGGCGGATCTGCCTTCGCGCTCAGCATGACCCAACTCGCCAACACCGGCTTCGAGAAAGTGGATGTGGTCTATAACCCGGGCACCAACGAGCCCGAAAAGATCACCAGCGGCGGCTCCTTCAATGACTCTCAGAAGGCAATGTCCCTCTCCTGGGGCAAGGGCGTGACCGAGACCGTGTTCTTCGGCATGAGCATCAAGCAGGTGACCCGCGAGCTGGGCGGCTCCGCCGACAACTTTAAGTCCCTGGACCTCGGCACGCTGAAGATGATGGGAGCTTCCTATCGTCTCGGTCTCGGTATCCAGAACGTGTTCGCCATGCGCACGGGAGACACCGAGGACAAGCTGCCCGTGACGATCAAGCTGGGAAACTCCCTGCGGCTTTTTAAGGAGCGCCTTACGCTTGCCGCCGACATGAACAAGGTCCTCAACGGCGACATTGACATGCGCTTCGGCGGCGAGTATTGGATCGTGCGCTGGTTCGCCTTCCGCTTCGGTCTCCTCGGCCTGCCGCGCATTCAGGAAACGGATTTCGGCTTCGGCCTGAATTTCAAGAGCTTCAGCCTCGACCTCGCGCAGGGCATCCACGACCTCGGTTCCAGCACCCGCTTCTCCGCGACCTTCCGCTTCGGGCAGTCCCGCAACGACCGCTCCACCGGCCAGGTCAAGAGTTTCATCAAGCAGGGCATGGATGCGTTCCAGGAAGGCAACTTCGCCCTCGCGGCCCAGAAGTTCAACCAGGCTCAGGATGCGGCCCCGGGCAACAAGCAGGTGGCGACCATGATCGCGCGCCTGACCAACGTGACCGGGTTCGTGCCTCAGGCCACGGGCGGCGAGGAGTTTCAGACCTTCGTGCGCAAGGGAGCCATCGCCTACGTCGATGGCCGCGACCTGAAGGTCGCCGTCAACTCCTTGCGCTATGCTTTCAATAAGAACCCGCGCGACGAGAAGCTTCTCGGCCTCTTGAACATGATCGAGAAGGAGGCCGGCGTGGCTGATATGACCCGCCGCCTGGAGGGCCCGGAACAGTTTACTTGGATCGACCAGAAGATCTTCGACGCCCGGCAGGCGGTCTATGACGGTCACTATGACTCCGCCGTGCGCCGCGCTCAGGACGTCTTGGACCTGGAGCCCAACAACGTGACCGCCCTTGAGATCATGGGCTCGTCCTTCTTCCTGATGGAACAGAAGGACAAGGCGATGGCGGTCTGGCGTCGCGTGCTGGAGCTGGATCCCAGCAACCGCGGGGTGCGTGAGTTCATGCAGTCGGTCCGCCAATGAGTTCGCTCCGTCTTGGAGGACTTCCTGCCTTGATTCTGTAACAGCGCCCGCCTACACTTGACCAAGAATGCGCATGTTCATGCTCGCCGTACTGCTCGCGTGGCCGGCGTCCTTCGGGACGGCCGTCGCGGCGATCATCGTTCCCGACCTGGGCCTGCTCCAGGAGCAGAATCGCATCAAGACCGAGTCGGAGGTGAAGATTCAGCGCGACGTGCTCGATCCCATCCTGGGCAAAGGGAAGTCCGCGGCCTTCGTGGACGTGGAGATGGAGGTCAAGGTCGCCAGCGAGGAGTCCCTGCGCTCCGGCATGGGGTTGGCTGAAAAGTACAAGGAGAAGGCTCCGGCCGCCCGCGGGGGCATGCAGACCACTTTCGTGCTCCCCGGAATCCCGAAGCCGAAAACGATCACCCAACAGCAGCAGACCCCGGAGAAGCCGGAGCAGTCTCAGGCCCAGCAGGCCCAGCAGATCAAGGCAGCCCAGGAGGAGAACTTCTCCATCAAGCCGGTGTTCAAGCGCCTCCAGGTGACCGTCATCCACGACGACGCCGTCCTCAAGCAAAAGCCGCAGGAGGACCTTGTCCGTTCACGCATCGTGGATGCGATGGGCCAATACAAGCTGGCTCCCGATCAGGTCTCGTTTCGCCCCACCAAGTTCGACAAGCCCCCGCTGGTGGACTGGAGGGAGGACTTTAAAAAGCCCTCCGTCTATTTGCCGCTTCTTTATGCTCTCCTGTTGCTGTTCTTTCTCTCGTTCCTGTTCGGGCCGCTGGCGAAGTTCTTCAAGCAGTACGTGGCGGCGCTCAAGGAAAAGCCGGCGGCCGAGGTCAATGTCGAGTCGAAGATTGAACAGCCCGATGAGAAGAAGGGCGGGCCCGAGGATGAGCTCTCGAAGGGCGAGCTCGATATCATGCTGGGACGCAAGTCGCCTGAACCGCCGCCCGAGGAGGACGAGGCCATGAAGAAGTTCGAGCCGTTCAGCTACATCAATGAGGAGAACTTCAAGCGCCTCACCAACCTCTTCCTTGTGCGCCAGGACGAGGCGTGGCTGATTTGCGTGGTGTTGAGTTATCTGAAGCCCGAGTTGGCCCGCGCGACGCTGTCCTCCATACCCATCGAGCTCCAGGCGAAGGTCGCCATCGAAGCTCTCAAGCTGCGCCAGGTCACCCGTGAACAGCTGATGGCCATCGACGCCGACATCAAGGAGAGCGTGGATTTCGTCATGGGCGGCATGGAGCGTCTGACCCAGATGCTCGATGAGGCCGACGGCCAGACGCGCGCCCACATCCTGGAATATTTCAAGAACGAGAAGCCGGAGGTCTACCAGAGGGTGCGCAAGTTCATCCTGACCTTCGACGATGTCGTGACCTTTCCGGATCGCGACATGCAGACGATCGTGCGCGAGCTCAAGACGGAGGGCATGGCCAAAGCCCTCCAGGGCGCCGCCCCGGAGATCGTCAATAAGTTCATGAGCAACATGTCCGTCGGCGCGTCCTCGCTCCTCAAGGAGTCCATCGAGTACGCCCAGGGCCTGACTTCGACCCAGATCGAAGAGGAGCGCTCCAAGATCATGGATGTCGTCAAGGACATGGAGAAGAACGGCAAGATCAACGTGCGTCAGAATCGGGGCGATGCTTTCTCGGGCTTCACTGAGGAGCTGGCCGGCGAGCGCGGGGAGAAATACGCGCCTCGCACGCGTGCCGCCGAGCAGGCGGTGGCACAGCTCCTGGGAGGTTCGTCTCCGGCCGCGGGGGCTCCGGTTGCGGCGGCTGCACCCGCGTCGGCGCCCGTGGAGGTGAACGCGGCTCAGGCCCAACAGTACTTCCAAGCTGGCGTGCAGTATCATGACGCGGGGCAGTTCCCGGAGGCCGCGCAGTATCTGGAGTACGCTCTTTCTCAGGACGCGTCGCTGTGGCAGGCCCGGCGGTATCTGGGCAACTGCTATGTCCAGTCGGGGCGCGCGCGTGAGGCCATCGACCAATTCGAGAAGGTCCTTGCCGTTAGCCCCGATCCCGGCCTGCGGCAGTGGGTCGACAGCATGAAGGCACAGACGGCTTGATGGGACATTAAGGAGAAACAACCATGGCGCCTGAAGACAACATCCCGCCCAAACTCCCGCCGCCCCTGCCTCCAGCCGCCGGGCGGCCCCCGGAGCATCCTCCTTTGTCCGGCGGATTCAAGCCGCCGTTGGGCTTGCCTCCCATGTCCGGGGCTGGTTTTGGAGGGCTTCCGCTGAAGCTTCCCGGCATGCCGTCTCTGACCGGGACGAGCCCGTGGGCGTCCAAGCCTCCTTCGGCACCGTCATTTACCGAGCGTTCGCGTGATGCGCAAAAGGAGCAGGAGGCCCAGGCGGACAAGGTCAAGGACCAGTACGAGAAGCGCCTGACGGAGCTCGAGAAGCGCTTACAAGAGGAGCGCGAGAAGGTCCTTGTGAGCAAGCTGAAGAGCCAGGAGGAGCAGGTGACCGCGGCGAAGGTGGAGGTCAGCCTCAAGGACCTGCAGGACAGACTGCGCCGCGACCGGCGCGATCAGGATCATGAAGAAACGCGCCTGAAGCTTGAGAAACGCGCCCAGGAATTGGAAGCGCGTCTGGCACAGGAGCGCGAGACCTGGGTCGTTACCTTAAAGAACCAGTTGGCTGCCCGCGAAGGCCAGGACAAAGAGGTCGAAGTCCATTTCTCCATGCGCATCCAAGAGATGGAGCGTCGATGGCTGGAGGAGAAGGCCAATTGGCAGAAGATCTCCATGGTCAAGGACGACGAGATCCGCACCCTGCGCTTGCTTGCCGAGAAGCTCAAGGGGGCGGACACCGAGCTCTTTAAGGTGTCTTCCGAGAAGAAAATACTCGATGAGCGCGTGGCTGAGCTGGCCAAGGATCGCGCCGAGGCCTTGGCGCGGCTCCAGAACGCCGCTGAGCGAGAGAAGGAGGCCATCCAACTGCGCGCCGACCTCACGCTCTCCCGTCAGCAAGCGGCGATGATTCAGGAGAGGCTCGAGCGCGACTTGGCGTCTCTGCGCTCCAGCGCGAGAGAGCGGGAGGAGCGCCTGCTTGCCGATCAGGAGCGCCTCCAGCGCGATCTGGCGACCCTCAAGCAGCGCTGCGACGCGGAGCGCGAAGCGGACATCCGTCGCGTGAAGGTCGAGCACGAGACCGACCTCATCAAATATAAGGAAACAGCGGAGTGCGCGCAGGGAGAGCTCCAGCGGCTTCGCGCCGTTTGCGGCGCCCTCGAACGCCAGGGGGCATCCTCGCGTGCCCAGCTCGAGGAACTCAAGCGCGCGGCCGTGGAATGGGAGAGGTCCCAGGAGCGCTACAAGGCTGAGTTCGTGGTGCTTCAGCGCAAGTGGCTGGAGCGCGAGAAGGAAATCCGGACCGAGGCGTCGGCTCAGTCCCTGCAGACGCTCGAGTCCGAGAAGACGCGCCTCAAGATCCTGGCTCAAGACGAGCTCAACACGCGGGCGGCCAAGATCGCCGACCAGTTGCGTCAGGAGAACGACGCCGAGAAGGTCCGGCTGGAGGCGACTCTGCGCGCGGGGCTCGATAGGGAGCTTTCGGCGCGCCGCCAGGAGCTGAAGGTCGAAGCCGACGCGATTGGCGTCCAGGCCGATGCCGAGCTGTCGCGTCTGCGTCGGGAGCTGGCCGCCAAGGACGCCGCTTGGTCGGAGCGTCTGCTGGCCAAGGAGGCGGAGGTCCTTGCTTCTCGTGCCCGCGCCGACGAGGCTTCCGGGCGATTATCCCGAGAGGAAGAGTCGAGGCAGGCGGATGGTCGCAGGGTCCTGGAACTTGAGAAAGCGGTCCAGGACGCGCGCGAGCAGGCCGGCGGGCTGTCGGCCTCTCTGCGCGAGCTGCAGCGGCGCCTGGGCGAGGCGGAGGCGGAGAAGGCCCGGCTTGAGCGCGAGAAGACGGAACTCGAGCGCCTGGCCAGCGCGCAGGCCGCTCAGATCCGGGGGGGCGCATGATCGCCCTCCATAAGCTGAACGGGACGGAGATCGTGGTTAACGCCGAACTCATCGAGACCCTGGAGCCCGGACCTCAGACCGTGATCCATCTCGCGACGGGCAATAAGGTCGTCGTTCGCGAGAAAGCTGACGAGGTCGTCTCTAAAGTGATGGAATACCGAAGAGCCGTCAACTCTTCGGGGAAAGTCGTCAATCCGATTTCGGGTTACGAGCGCGGGCGGGATTAATCTTGACGGTCGCATAGGAGAAAACCCCTCATGGACATCGCAACGATTGCCGGCATCCTTGTCTTCCTGGGATTGACCGTGGTCTCGATCTACATGGGAGATGGAATCCACGGCTTCAAGCCCTTCTTGAATATGGAGGCCCTGCTCATGGTCATGGGGGGGACTTTGTGCGCGACCCTGGTCAACTACCCGCTTGCCGAGGTCATCGGCGTGGGCAAGATCATCAAGAAGACGCTGCTGTCCCACGGTGAGGACACCTCGGACATCGTCGTGACTTTCGTCAATCTCTCGCAGAAGGCCAAGAAGGAGGGCTTCCTCGCCCTGCAGAACGACCTGAAGAACATCAAGAGCGACTTCCTGCGCCGCGGCGTCCAGCTCGTCGTGGACGGCGCCGACCATGAGTTCATCCGCAACATGCTGGAGACCGACATCGGCTTCATCCGCGAGCGCCATAAGGGCGGTGCCGAGATCCTCAACGCGATGGGCACTTACGCGCCCGCGTTCGGCATCATCGGCACCGTTCTGGGCATGATCATGATGCTGGCCTCCATCGACGACGTGGCCGCCGTGCCGCGACGGATGGCCCTGGCCCTGGCCGCGGCTTTCTACGGCCTGGGCTCGGGCTACCTGATCTTCCTGCCCATGGGCGGCAAGCTGCGACGCCGCTCCGAGGAAGAGCTCCTGGTCAAGGAGATCATCATCCGCGGCGTGCTCCTGCTGCAGAGCGGGGCCGCGCCTTCCGTGGTCGAGGCGAACCTCAAGGCCTACCTGCCTCCCGCGGCTCGCCTCATCGTCAAGGCTCCGCCTGGAGCGTCGGCTGCCTAAGGCAAACTCATGCCCATGCGCGCCCCTCGGGGCTTCATCGACGAGAGCGATCCCAAGGTCTGCCAGATCGGCCACCCGGCGCCTGCGTGGCTGGTCAACTATGCCGACTTGATGACGGAGTTGGTCTGCTTCTTCGTCATCCTGTATGCGCTCTCGGCCGCCTTGAACAAGGACGTTCAAAAGGCGTCGAAGGACGTTAAGGAGATGATGGAAAAGGGCGAGATCAAGGGTGAGGTCAAGATCGACAAAGAGGGCCTCAAGATCAGCATCGAGGAACAGGGCGCGGCCGGTTTTTTTGCTTCCGGCGACGCTGAGCCGACGGCGGAGATGGACGCCACGCTCGCCAAGCTCGTCCCGAACCTGCGCAAGCTGACCGAGAACCACGAGCTCCTTGTCGAGGGCCATACGGACGATCAGCCCATTCACAACGCCTATTTCGACTCGAACTGGGAGTTGTCCACCGCGCGCTCCACGAGCGTGACGCGCTTGCTCATCGAGAAGTACGGCATTCCCAAGAGCCACATCGGCGCCGTGGGCTACGGGGACACACGTCCGGTCGCACCCAACGACACGCCGGACAACCGCGCCAAGAACCGGCACGTGGTCTTCTTCATCAAGAGCGCTTCCCTCGCAAAGAAGGGTCTCGGCGCGCCAGGGGCGGCTGTACCGGCGGTTGCAGCGGCCGTTGTGCCCACCCGAGCCGCGCCCCAAGCGGAGAGGCCGGGGGAGTGAGCAAATGGTAGAATGCGGCATGGTGCGTCTTCTCCTTGTTGGGCTTGCGGCCGCGTTTGTCTGTGCCTGCGGGCCTTCCCATAAGAACATCGTGGTCGAGGACTTCGCCGAAGGCCGCGTCGTGGACCTTTCCATCGCGGAGAAGCTGACCGGGAACAGGGAACTGCTGATTTTCTCCCTGCCCAAGAAGACCCAGTTTCTCGATGGTTATATCCAGGGCGTCATCACGGATTACAAGGACAATCCCATCCAGGGCGTGGTCGTGCGAGCGGTGGCCAGCGGCGAGAACGCGGCCGAAGAGGGCGAGGGCCGTCCCTCGGGTTTCGCGACGAGTTCCTTCGACCCGGGCGTCTCCGACACGAACGGTTTCTATCGTATCCGTTTCAGCCTGCCCGTCCTCGGTCATAAGGTCGACGTGCGCGGTCGTCTTCTCTATAACCCGGGCTGGGAGCAGGAGCGTGACAACTTGGGCAAGGCCTACGAGCCCCAGACCAAGCAGAGCCAGTTCCGCCTCTACTACGAGCGCAAGAGCGGCCGCATCATCTTCGTGGAAGGAGTGCGCAAGACCGTCGTGGCCGCCGTCACGGCCAAGGGCATCCCGAAGGCCGTCTCTCTGCCCGGGGCCAAGCCGCCGGAAGAGGTCAAGTTCGGCGAAGAGGCGGGCCGGGACAAGCCCGCCGCCTCCGGGAAGGGCGACGACGACCTCTTCAAGGGGTTCGGCTTCGGACAATGATCTACCTGGACCACAACGCGACCACCCCGGTCCGAGCCGAGGTCGTCGACGCGATGATCCCGTGGCTGCGCGAGGCCTTCGGCAATCCAAGTTCGGTTTACTCACTCGGCCAGAAGGCGCGCGCCGCGCTTGAGCGCGCGCGTGAGCAGGTCGCTGGGCTTATCGGCGCGGCCGACCCCTCTGAGATCGTCTTCACCTCATGCGGCTGCGAGGCTGACGTCCTGGCCGTCGCGGGGGGGGCCTGGCAGGGCCATGATGAGTCGAAGGGCAAGCGCCGCAAGGTCGTCGTCAGTGCCATCGAGCACGACGCGATCCGCCTCCTTGTGCCCCAACTGCGGCGCCGCGGCTTCGAGGTCGCGCAAGCCGGCTGTGGTCGCGACGGTGTCGTCTTGGCCTCCGTTCTCGCCGGCCTCGTAGACCCCACGACGGCCGTCGTCAGCCTGATGCACGCCAACAACGAGACCGGCGTTCTACAGCCCGTGGCTTCGGCGGTCGCCGCGGCGCGCGCGCATGGCGCGCTCGTGCACATCGACGCCGTCCAGTCCGCGGGCAAGATCCCTCTTGACGTGAAGGCCTTGGGCGTCGACCTGCTCGCCCTCTCCGGCCATAAGCTCAACGCCCCCAAGGGGGTGGGTGCGCTTTTCGTTCGCCGCGGCGTGCGCCTGTCGCCTCTCGTGACCGGGCATCAGGAGAAGAATCGGCGGGGCGGGACCGAGAACGTGGCCTCTATCGTCGGCCTGGGCCTAGCCTGCGAACTGGCCGGCCGGGATATTTCCCGCGCCTCGGCGCACTGCCTGGCCTTGCGCCAGAGGCTTGAGGCGGGAGTCTTGCGCCTCCCGGGTTCGCAGCTCAACGGCCACCCGCGGCAGCGCATTCCCAACACCGCGCACTTCAGCTTCGAGGGCCTCGAGGGCCACCACCTCGTGGTCGCCCTCGATCTGGAGGGCTTCTGTGTTTCCAGCGGCCCGGCCTGCGCTTCCGGGGCGTCCACGCCCTCTTACGTGCTGACGGCGATGGGGCTGGACCCGTGCCTGGCTGTCGGCTCCATTCGGGTCTCCGTGGGTTGGGGCACGACCGACGGGGATGTGGACCGCTTCCTTGAGGCGTTGCCCAAGGCCGTGGCACGTCTAAGAGCGGTGGCGACACCCGCATGAAAACCAGGGTCCTGGCGGCGATGAGCGGAGGCGTGGACAGTTCAGTGGCGGCCGCACTGCTCGTCGAGCGGGGCTTTGAGGTCGTGGGCGTGACGATGAAGCTTCTGCCGCGCGCCGAGACGGGCTTCGGGTGCTGCGGTTCCGCGGTCGACGTTGAAGATGCCAAAAGGGTCTGCGACCGGCTCGCCATCCCGCACTACACCGCCGACATGTCCGATCTTTTCGAGTCGAAGGTTATCCGGCCCTACGTGGAGGCCTGGCTTTCCGCGCGCACGCCGAACCCCTGCGTCGAGTGCAATCGTGTCGTGAAGTTCGGCCAGCTCCTCGGCCTGGCCGAGGCCTGGGGCTGCGCGAAAACGGCGACCGGGCATTATGCGCGCGTGGAGGACGGCCGCCTGCTCAAGGCGCGCGACCTTGACAAGGACCAGACCTATTTCCTCTACGCGCTGACCGAGCGCGAACTCTCGCGCGTCGACTTTCCGGTGGGAGGGCTGACCAAGCCCGAGGTCCGTGAGAAGGCTCGCGCTCTGGGGCTGCGCGTGGCGGACAAGGCGGAGAGCATGGAGACCTGTTTCGTGCCGGGCCGCGACGTCCGGGGCTTCGTGGCGTCCCGACCGGAGTCCGCGGGAGCCGCCGCTCTTTCGGTGGGCGAGATCCGCGACACCTCCGGGCGGGTGCGCGGCACGCATACGGGGCTGGCTTCCTATACCGTCGGCCAGCGCAAGGGACTGGGCGTGTCATCCTCCGTTCCTCTTTATGTCGTGCGGCTCGAGCCGGGCAATAACGAGCTCGTCGTGGGCGGTACGGCTGAGGTCTTCTCCGAGTCGATCGTCGTCGGGGCTCTCAGTTGGGCCCGCTCGGCCCCTTTGGGACCGTTCCGGGCCGAGGTTCGCGTGCGCCATCGGCATTGCCCGGCGCCGGCGGAATTGACCCCGCGCGAAGACGGGGCGATCCAGGTTCGTTTCGACGCTCCCCAGCGCGCTCCAGCGCCCGGTCAGGCGGCCGTCTTCTACGACGGCGCAGAGCTCCTCGGCGGCGGAACCATCCTCAATGGAGGTGCGTCATGAGACGGATACCGGCAGCGGCCATTCTGGCCGTGTCCTTCTCCGGCTGCGCGGGTCTTTTCGCCAAGGACCAGGCAGCGGCCGATTTTGAAAAAGAGACGAGTGCGACCGAGGCGCGCGTTAAGGAGGACAGGGCGCGCTCCGCCCTCGGCCGTTTCGAGGAGTCCATCGCCGACTTTTACAAGGCCGAGAAGCGCATCCCCGAAAGGCTCGACCAGCTGGTGCCCAAGTACCTCGCCGCGATTCCATCCTTGGACCTGCCGGCCTGCGGGAGGGAGACGGAGAGGGTCCAGGCCTATTCGGCGGACATCCTCCGTGGGGGGCAGGTGGACGGCTCCCGTCTTATGGGAACCGGCCGTTGGGGCTACGTCTACAACGAGAGCCAGGTCATCATCTTCGTGGACTGCCTGAAGGCCTCGTCGCGCGGCATTCCCTGGTATCAGGAGCGCGGCCTCTTCTAAAAGCTCCCCGCGATGCCCGGACAGAAGTAAGAGCGCCAGGGCGCAGGCGAGCAGACTTTTCATCGCACCACCGCGAACTTGACCCGGGCGCGCACGATGGCGCCGTCGGACTTCTTGCCGTGGATGACGGCGAAGTAGAAGCCGCTGGGCTTGCGGCCGGTCCAGACGTAATCATAGTAGAACTCGCCGTTGAGCACCCCCGTGGGAGCGCCTGAGAGCGTGCCGGTGTGCACGCGGCGGTCGGACACGTCGAAGATGGTGATCTCCACGCGCTCCACCTGGCCGAGCACTGCGCGGATGACGGGGTCCCGCGGGCGCACCGCGGGGTTGGGATAGACTATTGCGCGTAGTGCCGACGGAAGGTGGTCTCATCGGCCTCGGGACAAAGCCGCGCGGCGCGGCGGACGAGGTGAGAGGCGAAGGCCGAGCCCAGATGGGCCAGGGCGTGCAGTTCGCGCAGATGCGGGCGCGCGCGCAGGAAGCGCTTGAGTCCCGGCGAGGGCTGGGACCATTCCGGGATCTCCCCGACGGCCTTGCCGCCGAGCGTCGTCAGGTGCGTCGTGCCCCGCGCGGCCACTCCGAGTTTCCGGCAGGCGGCATCGGTCGCGGCCTCGGCCATCACGCGGTAATCGGACATCTTCCCGCCGCCGATGGTGAGCAGGCCGGGGATGCCGTCGCGCAATTCGTGGTCGAAGACCTCGAAGTCCCGCGAGAGCAGCTTCTCCGCGCCGGGTTGGCCTAGGATGGGGCGTGAGCCGACGACCACCCTGTCCGGAGTCTGCGGCCAGTCCTTGAAATAGCGCCGCACCGAGCGCAGAAGGTAGCCCGTCTCCTCCGGGGTCGCGCGAATCTCGTCTGGATCGCCCGCGGCGGGCAGGTCCGTGGGGCCGACCCAGGTCCCGAGCGGCGAGGGGACGACGAAGACATAGCGTTCACGGTCCTCGGCTTCAAGCAGGAGCCCCACGGGCACGCGCTTCGGATCCTTCCAGATCAGGTGCGTCCCCTTCATGAGGCGCAGGGGAAGGCTGGCTCCGGCCAGGCGCGCGACCCTGTCCACCCAGGGACCGGCCGCATTCATCGTGAGCCGGCCGCGCAGGTCCCGGTCGCCCGTCCTTACTCCCGTCACGCGCGCGCCCTCGCGCAGGAAGGCGTCGGCGGAGGTCCCGAGCATCACCTCGGCGCCGGCCGCGCGCGCGGAGTCGAGGTTGTGCGCCGCGAGCTTCTCCGCGTCGACCCACCATTCATCGAAGGAGAGGGCGCCGAGCAGCCCCTCGGTCTTGATGCCAGGCACGAGCCGCGCACAGGCATCGGCGGACAGGCGCAGATGCCGCCGTCCGTACTTCATCGGCTGGAAGCGGTCGTACTCCTCGAAGAGAGTCTCCACGGTCTCCAGGCCCCGCGCGTGGTCGCGGTACACGGGCCAGAGGAGGGGCAGTCGCGTCAACAGGTCGCCCGCGGTGCGCACGATGTGCCCGGAGTCCCAGCAGGTCGCGTGCGTGGTCAGCCGGTCGTAGAGCAGGTAGCGCACGCCTCCGTGGATGAGGTGGGTGGAGGCGGCCGTGGTCCCGCAGCCTGGCGCGCCGCGCTCGACCAAGGCGACCTTCAGGCCGCGCAGCGCCGCGTCGCGGGCCACCCCCGCTCCGGTCACGCCGCCGCCGATGACGACGAGGTCGAAGGTCATGACGAGAGTGTAGGGCTCCCGTGGGCCTGCCGTCAAGGCAGACATGGCCCTTCCGGCGGAAATGATAGAATTTCTACCAATGGCACGGTCGCGCTTTTATTTCTCCGTCGTCCTGGCATTCCTTCTTGTGGGCCTCGGCTCGTGGTCGCTGCGCAAGCTCCTGGAGGGTCTGCCGCCCATTCAGGCCCTGGAGGAGTACG
>CAYHNV010000012.1:0-1993 GCA_964358065.1 uncultured Elusimicrobia bacterium
TATAATACCCGGATGAAACCAGGAACCCTCCCCCTCTTGCGCCTCCTCACCTCCGTGCCCACCGCCCCCTCCCGAGAGAAGGCCGTCTCGCGCAAGGCCCTCGCCTGGATCGCCGAGAACCTCGGCCGGCGCGTCGCCATCCGCAAGGTCCGCGGCGGCCTCATCGTTTCCTATCGCGGCGCGGGCAAAGGCCCCGCCCTCGCCCTGGCCGCCCATCTCGACCATCCCGCCTTTCGCCTGGAGAAGCTCACGCGCAAGGGTGCCGCGGCCCTCCTCCAAGGAGGCTTGCCCGCGCATCTCTTGCCCGGAGCCGAGGTCGAAGCCTTTGCCGCCGATCCCAAGGACAACAGACCCCTCGCCCGCGGCGTCATCGGACCGCACCCCAAGCCCGGGGGTTTATGGAAGATCACCTGGACCGCCGCACCGAAGCCCGGCTCGAAACCGGTCTTTGCCATCTTGGCTCTGACCCCCTGCGAGGTGAAGGACGGCTGGCTGTCCTCGCGATCGATCGACGATCTCCTGGGCTGCGCCATCTCTCTCGAGGTCCTGAGAAGACTCGCCAAGGCCCGCGTGAAGACGAATCTGACCGTGCTTCTCAACCGCGCCGAGGAAGTCGGCTTCGTCGGCGCCTTGGACATGATCCGCTCCGGCGTGCTGTCCCCCGGCGACTCTTATCTCTCCGTCGAGTCCTCCCGCGAGATGCCCGGCTCCATGCCCGGCAAGGGCCCCACCATCCGTCTCGGCGACAAGACCACCGCCTTCGACCCCAACCTCATCGCGCTTCTCGACTCCGCCGCCGCGCGCTTAAAGAAGAAAGGCACGCGCGTCCAGCGCCTGCGCCTGACAGGCGGCACCTGCGAGGCCACGGCTTATCTCGTCTTCGGCTTGGAGGCCGCGGGCGTGGCCGTGCCCCTGGTCAACTACCACAACGGCTGGGGAGCGAAAGCCGTCGCGCCCGAGCGCGTGCGCGTCTCGGACGCGGAGGGCGCCGTGCGCCTCATCGTGGAAGCCGCCCGCCTGTTCCCGGCCCGGACCCTGCGCGGCTGCCTGCGCGCCCGCCTGAGCAATTCTCTATTAAGATACGCCGTGCTCTCCCTCCTGCTGGTCTTTTCTTTGGCGTCCGCGGCCTGCGCCCAGCCCGTACTCAGTCGTGAGCAGGGCCGTCAGTGCGTCGCCACGATCAGCGACGAGGAGGCCGCCGAGATCGGCAGGAAGATCTGGATGAACGAGGGCGGCGGCAAGATTCTCGTCTGGTGGGACGACACCGCCGAATGCTCATCCTTCGGCATCAACAACTACCTGTGGTTCCAGGCCGGGCTCGACGTTCCTTTCCAGGAATCCTTCCCCCCTTTGATCGACTACTTGATGGCGAAGGGCGCCGCAGTGCCGGAATGGATGCGCTCAAAGCCGCCGGCGCCGTGGAAAACACGCGTCCAGCTCTTCGGAGAGACCATCGCCCCGGAGAGGATCCGCAAGAACCCGCCGCAGATGTGGGGCATGAAGCCGGAACAGTTCGCCCAAGAAGACAGCTCCCGGATGAAGGAGCTCAAGGATTTCCTGGCCAAGACCGTGGACCTGCAGGCGCGTTTCAGCGCCCAGCGCGCGATCGAGTCTCTGCCCAAGATGCTGGGCGCGGTCCCCGAGTCGGAGCGGGGTCATGTGGAGAGGCAGTTCGACCGCGTGGCTTGCTCGCGAGGCGGCCTGTACAATCTCGTCGACTACGTGAACTTCAAGGGCGAGGGCTCCAACCCCAAGGAGCGCTATAAAAATCCCAAGACCGGAGAGATGGAGGGCTGGGGCCTGCTCCAAGTCCTTCAGGGGATGAGGGGCGCGGCGACGGGCTCCGCGGCCTTAAGCGAGTTTGCCGATGCGGCCGAGCGCGTGATGCGCCATCGTGTTGAGATCTCGCCGCCCGAGCGCCAACAGGGCGACCGCAGTTGGCTTGACGGCTGGATCAAGCGCATTCAGAGCTATCGCGGCGGCTGATCTCTGA
>CAYHNV010000012.1:2093-26574 GCA_964358065.1 uncultured Elusimicrobia bacterium
ATTCCAGGAGCCCGGCGGACTCGCGCCGCGCCGGGCCCCTGGAAGGAAGATCAGCTGAGGTGCTTGCTGACCAGCTTCGTCATCTCGAACATGTTGACGGTGGCCTTGCCGCCGAAAACCGCCTTCAGGGCCGCATCCGCGTTGATGTTGCGCCGGTTCTTCTTGTCCTGCAGGTTGTTCTTTTTGATGTAGGCCCAGAGTTTCTTGACGACCTCGGTGCGGGGCAAGGGCTTGTTGCCGACGACTTCCGCGAGCTTCTCGCTCGGGGTGAGGGGCTTCATGAACGCCGAATTTGCCTTCTTCGCCATGTGGTTGTACTCTCCTATGAACGTCTAAGCCGGCCTGACCGGTGCCGACGATATTCTCATTCAACATGATTTCCCCTCGGAAATCAAGGATTCCCCGTCGGGGCATGGTTCAATTCAGGTCCTGCGCGTCCAGTCCACGTGCTTGAAGCGGCGATGGACCCACAGCCATTGGGCGGGCTCGGCGCGGATCCAGCCCTCGACGACGCCGGCCAGCCGCTGGTTGTCGGCCTTGTCGTCGGCGCCCAACTCGATCTCGGGGTCGATGATGATGCGGACGATCCCGTCGGCGCGGCGGACCTGGCGGACGGGGAGGATGGCCGCGCCCGTGCGCCGGGCCAGGGGGGCGACGGCGGCCAGCGTGTCCACAACGACTCCGAAGAAGAGTGTCGGAGCGCCCATCGGCGGCGGCATGTACTGGTCCATCACGAAGACCACGCCGCCGCCGTCACGCAGGGCCTTCATCACGGACGGCATGGTGCGGGGCTGGTAGGCGCAGCGCACGCCGGTCGAGAGGCGGACCTTCTCCATCCAGTCGTGCAGCCAGGCGGGCTTCAGGCGCCGGGTGACGATGGTGACCGGCATGCCGCGGATGGCCCCGGAGGAGGCCGCCAGCTCCCAGTTGGCGAGATGGGCCGAGCAGAATAAAGCGCCTTTGCCGCGCTGCCGCGCCTGCTCCCAGTGCTCGAAGCCCTCGACTTGCGCAATGCGGCAGACGTAGCCGCGGTAGTGCCCGCTCCAGGGCGTGAACATATGCGCGAGTTCAAGGGCGAGGATTCCGTAATGCTCGTAGTTCTCGCGCAGGAGCTTGTCGACCTCCACGGCCGAGAGTTCCGGCAGGCAGCGGCGCATGTTCTCAAGAGCGATCCCCCGTCGTCTGGGGTCGACAAAAAGGAATACTCGGCCCAGCAGGCGTCCCAGGGCTAACTCCCAAGAGCGCGGCAGGGCCGCGATGAAGAGGCCGAGGCCGTGGAGCGGAACGCGCAGGAGGAGCGCCAGGACGGGGTTCATCGGGGGACCGGCGCAGATTCTACAAAAAGAGGTATCCTACCCGGGCATGAAAAAACTCATCATCGGTCCGCTGATTGCCGTGACCCTGAGCGGCTGTGGTCTCCTCTACACCGACATCAAGGTTCCTCGGGGCTATCGGACCGCCGCTCCTTCCGAGGTGAAGGCCGCGCCGGAGGATCCCACGGCGACGGGCAAGGCCTGCAACCGTTCCGTGTTCTTCCTCGCGGCTTGGGGAGACGGTTCCTACGCGGCGGCGGTCAAGGACGCTTTGGGGACTCGTGACGGCATCATGTACGACGTGCGCGCGGACATGAAGGTGGACGCTTACCTCATCGGCCTCTACACCAAGGTCTGCACCATGGTCATGGGCCGCGTCGCCAAGCCGTGAAGACTATCCTCTCCGTCATCCTTCTTGCCGCCGCAGCGTCATTCGCCGCGGCGGCGGGCGAGGGGGACGGCGACGAAGCGATGCCGGGCCTGATCCCATCGGGCGGGATCATGCTTTTCTATAAGTCCGAGGGGCCGCTCTCCTTCGTGACGATGACTCCGAAAGACGTGCCCGAGGGCGCTCGCCAGTTGGGAACGGTGAAAGGCGTTTCCTGCCAGCACGGCCTTTCAATCCCCATCGCGGCCGATGTCCGCGCCACCAGTCTCACGGGCGCTTACGGGGACGGGAGCTTTCAAAAGGCGCTCGCTCAGATCAAAAAAGAACGCCCGGAGATGGTCGGCATCTACGACGTGCGCATCGACCTCCGGATATTCTCCGTCCTCGGTTTTTACCGCAGGCTCTGCACCGAGGTCACCGCGCGGGCCTTCGCCCGCCCGTAGCGCCGGTCTTCCACGCGGTCTTGGAGGCGCGGTGGTGGGCGCAGAGGCGCCGTTGTCCCACCTTCTTGAGCCCGTTCTTCTTCAGGCATGGATGCGCGCAGGCGTAGGATGAGGCAAGGGTGATGGCGTCGCACTGTTGCATGTGGTTCCCTGAGGCTTTGGAACTGAACGGACAGTCTATTACAATTATTATATCACATTTCGTGTTACAATGCCGTTCATGAGAGCCTCTCATCGTCGCGGGGAGGCCAAGGCCCGCCTTTACGGATTGGCGACGGCGTTGCCCCCGTATCAGGCGGGCCAGCCGGCGGTGAAGCGCTTCATGGCCTCCTTGGCCGAGGCCACGCTCAAGGGCCGGCGGCGTGCGCTCACCCTGGATTTTATGGGGAAGATCTACGACTCCTCGGGGATATTGAGGCGGCACAGCGTCCTGGCCGACTACACGAAGGACTCCCCGGAAGACTTCGAGTTCTATCCCGCCAATTGGGCCCTGGAGCCCTTCCCAACTACGGCGGCGCGCATGAAGCTGTACGAAACATGGAGCGTGGACCTGGCGGAGGAGGCCTGCCGGAAAGCCCTGCGCGAGTCTGGCGCCTTGCCCGCTGAAGTGACGCATCTCATCTTCACGACCTGCACGGGTCTTTTCGCGCCCGGCCCCGACATTCTGCTCCTGGGCCGCCTGGGGTTGGGGCCCCAGGTCCAGCGGGCGGTGCTGGGCTTCATGGGCTGCTACGCGGGCTTCAACGGCCTGAGGCTGGCCGGACAGATCCTGGGAGCCGAGCCCGAGGCCGTGGTCCTTCAGGTCTGCGTCGAGCTCTGCAGTCTGCATTTTCAGAAGAAGGCCCTTCCCGACTTCCTCGTGGCCAACAGTCTTTTCGGCGATGGTGCCGCCGCCGCCGTCTACGCCCGACCCGGGCGCTTCAAAAATGGTCTGGGGGACCTCCTCGCGACTCACAGCCGCGTGGAGACCGGCAGCCTCGAGCATATGTCCTGGCGTATCGGGCCCACGGGCTTCGAGATGCGCCTGGACCGCGAGATCCCGGCGCGCCTCAAGGCCGCCGCCCCAAGCTTCGTCGGCGAGCTGTTGGCAAAAGCGGGTCTCAAGCGCGAAGAGAGCGCCTGGGCCATCCACCCCGGGGGGCGCAAGATCGTCGACGAGGTCCAGGCCGCTCTCAGCCTGACGGACTCTCAGGTCCGCTCTTCTCTGGAAGTCTTGAGCGCCTGCGGCAACATGTCCAGCGCGACCATCCTCTTCGTGCTGGACCTGGAACTGCGGCGCGCCTCCCGAAGTCCTGTCACGGCCCTGGGCTTCGGGCCGGGACTCACCATGGAAGGGGCCGTCCTCTGCCGGCCATGAGCTTGCCCGCCCTGCTTGACTTCGGCTCGCGCAGCGCGGCTCTTGAACTGATGGACGAGCCTGGTCTCGATCCGGCCGAACTGGCCGAGACCCTGCGGGGGTTGGCCCTCATCAACAAACGCTTAGGCGGCCATGCCTCGACCCTGGACGGCTTGGCCCGCCTCATTGCTCCCGGCCGTCGCGAGTTCGACGTTCTGGACGTGGGCGCGGGCGGGGGCGACACGGCGCGGCGCATCGTGGAATGGGCGCGGGGCCGGGGCCTGCGCGCGCGCGTGCACGGCATCGATCTGGCGCCGGAGGCCGTCGCCTACGCGCGCCGGATGAGCGCGGGCCTGCCCGAACTTGAATTTGCGGCCGCGGACCTCTTCGACCTGCCGACGACCCGGAAGTACGACGTCGTGCATGCGGCCCTGGTCCTCCACCATCTTCCCGACGGGACGGCGGTCCCGGCCCTGGCCAAGATGTTCGAGCTCTGCCGCCTGGGGCTGGTGGTCAACGACCTCCACCGCCACCCGGTCGCCTACCATGCGATCTCAGCGTTGACCGGGCTTCTCTCCAAGAACCGTCTCATCCGACACGACGCCCCGCTTTCGGTCCTGCGCGCCTTTCGCCGCCGTGACCTGGAGGATCTCGCGCGGCGCGCCGGCTTGAGCGAGCCGGAGGTTTACTGGCGCTGGGCCTTCCGCTGGCTGATGGTGGTCCGTCGATGAGCAGCCCGCAGGACGTCCGATGCGAGATTGCGGTCATCGGCGGCGGCATTGCGGGAAGCGCCTTGGCGGCCCTGCTTGCGCGCTCCGGCCGCGACGTGCTCCTCCTTGAGAAAGACCGCTTCCCGCGGCACAAGCTCTGCGGCGAGTTCCTGTCCGCGCAGTCGCAGAGCCTACTCCAGCGCGTCGGTTGTCTGGAGGGCGTGCTGGCCCGAGGACCCGCCCACATCACCCAAGGACGATTCTTCTCTCCTTCGGGCCGCGACGCCGTCTTAGACCTCAACGGCACGGCGATGGGACTCAGCCGCTGGTCTCTCGACGAGACCCTGTTGCGCCATGCCCGGAGTTGCGGGGCGTCGGTTTATGAAGGGGCCCGGGTCCTCCGGCTGGAAGAGGTCCGAGGAGGCTCACGCCTCGGCGTGGATTGGGAGGATGGACGCCGGCTCTCCGCGTCGGCGCGCCTGGTCGTGGCGGCCTACGGCCGCAGATCCGGGCTCGACGCGCGGCTCGCGCGTCCTTTCCTGAAGCAACCTGCTTGCGCGCTCGGCCTCAAGCGGCACCATCGCCCGGCGGACACGGAGGCGGGCCGGCGCCTGTTCTCCGAATTGGGTGGGCGCGTGGAGATCCATCTTTTCCAGGACGGCTATTGCGGCTTGAGTCGTGTCGAAGGAGGGCTGGTCAATGTCTGCCTCCTTCTCGAGAAAAGACTTCTCCAGAGCCTGGCTGCCCCGCGATGGGACGAGGTCCGCGCCATGATGCGCGAGCGGAGCGCCAGCCTGCGCGAACGCCTTCCGGCGCTGGTCGCCGCCGAGGAGGGCTTTCACGCCGTGGCGGGGCTTGGATTTTCTCCCAAGGAGACGAGCCGGGGCAACGTGTTCTTCGTCGGAGACGCCGCGGGCATGATCGCTCCCCTCTGCGGCGACGGCCAGGCGATGGCCCTGGAGTCGGCGGTCCTACTTGCCGAGTTGATCGGGGGCTGCCCCGCGCGGATGGACGCTGGGGATGTCGCGGTACTCGGCAAGAGCTGGGACAAAACCTGGCAGGGGCGATTTTCAAAACGCCTGAGATTGGGACGCCTTCTCCAATCCTCCCTTCTTTGGGCACCCGCGGCCGAAGCCGGGGTGCGCCTGCTCTCTCGGATTCCACGCCTGGGCGCCGCTCTCGTCCGCGCGACCCGCGGGTCGGAGTCCTAGCGCCCGAAGAGCCCCATCAGCTCGGTCCGGTCCAGGGGAGGCTCTTGTGCGTGCCGTCGCAGTAGGGCTTGTTTTTGGAGTGGCCGCAGCCGCACCAGGCCACTTTCTTCGCCTCGGTGAACTCCACGACGATGGGCGCCTTGCCCGTGCCCTTGTGGGCGCCGTCGCAGTAGGGCTCTTTTTTTGTGGCCCCGCAGGCGCACCAGGCCTTCTTGCCGGGCTGTTCGTCCTTCATGTAAGGCGCATTCTGTGACATGGGATCGATCTCCTTGAGGGGCCGATTATATCAGTTAACGGTCAGACCCGGGTGGAGGGCTTGAAGGCGCGGGCGAGCGCCCGGGCCCGCCAGGGCCCCCCCTCCTGGGCCGCGTTAATATTTTAAATAGCGGGCTGTGCCCCGCGCCCCCGGCAGGCCCAGTAGTGCTTATATAAATTATGAAAAAGACTCGGGCTTGAAGGCGCGGGCGATCGCCGTGCCGCGCATGCGGACGTTGTCGCGGCCGGCCTTCATCTTGTACATCGCGGCGTCGGCCCGGCGCACGAGGCAGGCCATGTCGTCGTTCTTCTCCAGCTCGGCGACGCCCCAGCTCGTGGAGACGCCCTTCTTGCCCATGGCGAGCTTGACGGCCTTGTAGACGCGCCGCGCCACGCGCGCCGCACCCACCGTGCCCGTCTCGGGCAGGAGCAGGACGAACTCGTCGCCGCCATAGCGGAAGGCGGCGTCCACCTCGCGGCGGATGCTGTCGGTCAGGGCCTTGGCGAAGACCCGCAGGATGCGGTCGCCTTCCAGGTGCCCGAGGCGGTCGTTGACCTGCTTGAAGCCGTCCAGGTCGAAGACGATGAGGGAGAGCTTGCGTTTCTGGCGCCGGGCGCGGCTGTACTCCTCGCGCAGACGGTCGTGGAAGTGGCGATAGTTGTAGAGGCCGGTCAGGTCGTCGGTGCGGGTCATCTCGCGCAGCTTCTGCTCCAGGAGAACGCGGTCGCTGATGTCCTTGGCCACGCCGAGCGTGCCGATGATGCGGCCGCGGCCGTCTTTGAGGAAAGAGGCCGACATGCTGACCGTGATGATCCGACCTTCCGAGGCCTTGACGCGCATCTCGTGGTTGCGCACCAGGCCCTCGCGGCTGTCGCGCAGGAGCGTCATGACGGCCTGGGCGGCGTCGCGGCCGCCTTCGTAGAAATCGTGGGCGGGCATGTCGATGGCCCGAGCGGCGGGCACGCCCAGCATGAGTTCCGCTCCGGGGGAAAAATAGATGATGCGTCCCCGGATGTCCGTCGTGCAGATCAGGTCGCCGGAGGAGGCCACGATGGCCTCGAAGTACTCCTTGACGCGGATGAAGTCCCTCGAGAGGGCGATCATCGGGCCGGCGGGACGAGGGGTGAAGAGGGGCATATGACGAATATAATGGCGGGGGTGGTTCGGTGGAAGGGCCTTAAGGCCCATACGGTCAGGGGGTCTTCTTGCGGCGCAGGACGGCGGCCAGGGTCCGCTCGATCTTGGCGTGGAGGGCGTCCACGTCGATGGGCTTGACCATGTAGTCGACCGCGCCGAAAAGGAGGGCGTCGTTGAGGGTGCCGGCGTCGGCCAGGCCCGAGACCACGATGATGGGGATGTCCGAGGTTTCCGGGGCGCTGCGCAGTTCCCGGGTGAGGCTGATCCCGTCCTGCTCGGGCATCATGATATCCATCAAGATGAGGTCGGGTTTGCTCTTGGCCAGGCATTCCTTGGCCTTGCGGGCGTTGGCCGCGCACTCAACCTCATAGCCGAGCAGCTTCAGCGCTTGCAGGTAGAACTCGGCAATTGAGGCGTCATCGTCGATGGCGAGGATGCGTTTCTTGCTCACGGGCGGCATTATAGTCCCCTTTGCGTCCAACGGTCCAGGCTTGCGGGGCTGGAGCTTTCGCGCCAGGCCAGCCAGCAGAGGCCGCTCATGCAGAGGTCCATGACGAAAGCCTGGCCGGCAGTAAGGTGCAGGGAGTCTCCGAAACAGCCGCAGTTGGGCAGGGTGATGCCGCGCAGGACCGTCGAGCCCACCGCGCCCAGGAAAGCGAGGAAGATCGCTCCGGCGGCGGCGGCGGCCAGTCGCGTCTGGAAGCCCAGGATGAGGGCCCAGCCGACGAACAACTCGATCCAGGGCATGAGGGCGGCGGCCGGCAGGGTGAAATCGCGGGGGATGACGTCGTAGGCCGAGATGATGTAGGCGAACTCCTCGGCGGGGCCGGCGGCCTTGGAGGCGCCGGCATAGACCAGCACGATCCCCACGACAAGGCGGCCGGCCAGCGCGGCGTGCTCTTTGCAGGTCATTTCTCAAGCTCCTTCTCGATGAAGGTCGTGCCGCGTTCGCCCAGCTGTTTGGCGCCCACGAAGCGTTTGCCGTTGATGAAGAAGGTCGGCGTGGAGCCCACCCAGGCGTTTGCGCCGTCCGTGAGCTCGGATTTAAGGAGGGTCGGCAGGGCCGGGTCCGCGCGGCAGGCCTGCCAGGCGTTCATGTCCAGCTTGAATGTCCTCGCGTAGGCGACCAGGAACGACTCGGCCTTTTCGTTGACCCACTCTTCCTGGCGGTCGTAGAGGCGGTCGTGGTACTCCCAGAAGCGGCCCTGGCGTCCCGCGCATTCGGCGGCGATGGCGGCGGCCGGCGCCCATCGGTGCATGCGCAGGGGAAAGTGCTTGAAGACGAAGCGGACCTTCCCTTCATAGAGAGCCAGAAGCTCGTGCAGGGGCTTCACGGCGTAGCGGCAGGCGGGGCACTCGAAATCCGAGAACTCCACGATGAGGATCTTGGCGTTTGCGGGTCCTTTCTGCCGGTACTGCGGGGCGGCGGGGGAAAAGGGCTTGCGCGCGCCGCGCGCGACCAGCATCGAGCCCGCGCTGAGGGCCGCGACCAGGGCGAAGGCGGCCAAGCGACGCACGAGCGGAGCGGTCATTGGGGATACTAGCACATGAGCTTACTTGACGAGCTCGACGGCGCTGGGAAGTCCCGCGCCCTGACCGATATCAGGGATGCCCGGCAGTTTGCGCGACGCGGCGGCCAGGGCCGAGCGTGCCTGCGCGGGCGTGGCGCCCTTATGGGTCGCGACGTAGAGCGCGGCGAGCCCGGACGCGTGCGGGGTGGCCATCGAGGTCCCCGACAGCGTGTCGTAGCCGCCGTCCTTGTAGGTGGATTTGACATCCACGCCCGGGGCGATGATCGCCACCTCGGGTCCGCGGCTGGAGAAAGATGCGAGTTGATCCTTTTCGTCGGAGGCCGAGATCGCGATGGCTCCCGGATATGCCGCCGGGTAGCCGACCGAGTCGCCGGAGTTGCCGGCCGCCGCGATCAGGATGACGCCCGCCTTCTCCATGGCCGCGACCATGTCGGAGAGGGCGGCATTGCCCTGGCTGGCGCCCAGGCTCATGCTGGCGATCTCCATCTTGTTGTCCACGGCCCAATGCATGCCCGCGATCACGTCGTCGAAGGTCCCTGAGCCGTCGGCGTCCAGGACCTTCACGCCGTAGAGATCGACCTTGGGCGCCGCGCCCAGGACACCCTGCTTGTTGTCGACGGCCGCGATCGTCCCGGAGACGTGCGAGCCGTGGCCGTTGTCGTCGTTGAAATCTTCGCCCTTGGTGATCGTGTTCCAGCCGCCCTTGATGTTGGGCGCCAGATCCGGATGGGTGCGGTCGATGCCCGTGTCGATGACGACGAGCTTGACGCCCGCGCCCCGCGTGGTCGTCCACGCGGCCGGGGCCTGCACCTTCACGATGCCCCACGGCGTCTGCTGGCGGGGAGGTTTTGGAGCGGCCGCGCCGCGGCGCGCCAGGTCGCGCATGGGGGCGATCAGGGAATGCGGGTCGGCGGCGGCGAAGTCAATGCCTCGCGCGTCGACGGCCGCAAGCCAGTTGATCTTCGGGTCCTCATCGATGCGGGAGACTTCGGGCATCGTTCTCAGCTTCGCTTCGGTCGCGTGGACATGGGTGGAGAGGGTCTCGATGACGACCGCGCGGATGAGCGGCAGTTCGCGCACGACCATCGCGCCCGAGGACTGCGCCAGGAGCAGGCGCCGCGATTGCGGCACGCCGGCGGCGAACACGACGATGCGGCGCGCGGAATGCGACTGCGCCATGACGGGAACCAACGACAAAAGACACAGGGCCAGGACCACGAGGGCTCGAACGGATCGGACCATAACCACCTCCAGTGCGTCAGACCATATATCATATTTCGGCCCCGCCGGCTTTGGTAGAATGGCGGCCGACATGGCCCTCCAGACCCCAGCCGTCCCTGACCCCCTCGGCTCGGAGCTTGTCTTAGACGAGCTCTTCGACCTGACCCTCTATCAGGCTCTGCACCGAGGCGCCCAGGGGGAACTGCGCGAGATTCTCGGCGCGCTCATCCCCGTCGAGACGAGGCACTTCGCCTTCTGGCAGAAGTTCTTCGGTCTTCCCGGCCTTGATCGCCTCGACTTCGGGCGACGCGTCCGGCTGATCGTCATGCTCGGGGCCTGCCGTCTCTTCGGGCCCGTCTGCGTCCAGCTGGTCCTGGAGGCCATCGAAGTTTACGGTGTGCGCAAGTACCTGGCCGTCTGGCAGACGTATAAGGACCAACCCCTCGGCGCGGCCGTGCGCGAGATCCTCACCGACGAGTTCGAGCACGAGGACTCGCTCGTCTCCGGTTGCCGGGAGCGCCGCATCGACCCCGAGCGCATCAGCGCGATCTTTCTCGGTTTCAACGACGGGCTCGTTGAGATACTGGGCGCGGTCAGCGGCTTCTTCGCGGCCTTCCACGACTCCAGCATGGTGCTGATGGCGGGCTTCAGCGTGGCCGCGGCCGGAGCCTTCTCGATGGGCGCGGGGGCGTTCGTGGCGGCCGGCTCCGCCAACGAGATGCGCCTTGCCGAGGCGGCCCGCAAGCGGTTTCTGGGATCTTCCGCGGCGCCTGCCGCCCGGGACCTGCCGATGCGCACGGCCCTGATCGTGGCGCTTTCTTATCTCATCGGCGCGATGGTGCCGCTTTTGCCCG
This sequence comes from uncultured Elusimicrobia bacterium, assembly GCA_964358065.1. Taxonomy (GTDB): domain Bacteria; phylum Elusimicrobiota; class Elusimicrobia; order UBA1565; family UBA9628; genus GWA2-66-18. The sequence goes on from CAYHNV010000012.1 coordinate 12,495, forward strand.
TCGTCTGCGGGGCCACGTCGGTCTTGTCTTCGGTCTTGACCGCGCTGGCGATGGTCGTGCTCGTCTCCACGCTGCTGGCTTTCCTCTCCGGAATGGACGTCAAGAGGCGCATCCTCACCAACGTCACGATGATCTTCGCCGCCGCCGCGTTCGCCTACGTCATCGGGCGGATCGCGCGCGACATCTGGGGGATCCCAGTCTAGGGCCCGGGCGCGCTCAGAAGAGGGAAAGGAAGCGGTCCTCGTACTCGTCGAAGAGGCCGTACTCGCGCAGCTTGCGGCCGAGCTCACCCACGACCGAACGGTCCTCGCGCGCCCGCTCCAGGAGAGCCGACATCTCGACGCGGCGGCGCTGCGCCTGGCCGCGGTCGGGGGAGAACATCCCGCGCCGCTCCAGGTCCCGCACGTGTCCCGGGAATGAGCGCGCGGCCTCGTCCAGGGTGAACTTCATCAGGGCCAGCGTCCAGGCGCCGTCGGGGCAGCGGATGACGGCGCGGTCCTCTACGCTTCGCGCATCGAAGTCGGCCAGCATCTTCTCGGCGACCAGGCGCGGGTCCGAGCTGAGCACGCGCGCGGCGAGGCTTTGGTTGCGGAAGTTGTACTCGAGCGCGCGCAGGAGGTCCCGGTAAGAGGTCGCCGCCCACCGCGCGAAATCCGCCGCTTCCTCGCCGAAGCCCTCGAAGCGCTCCTGGAAGGCGTCGGGCGTCAGGATCGCGGGGCGCGAGGAGACGACCGAGCCCTCGCGCACGCGCGTGCGGTCGCTCAGGCCGTCGATGGGGGAGAGGAGGTGGTAATCGATGCGCGTGGCGCCGAAGGTGGCCAGGCGGCGTTTCGGCACGCGCAGGATCTTGGTGTGGGCGAGCAGTCCGGGGATGTCTTCCGGCATGCGTCTATTCTAGCAATCCGCCCATTCGTGCGGGGCGTCAGCTGGACGAAGATGTGTAGCGGCGCACGCAGTCGCGCCAGAACCAGAGCGCGAAGGCGACGGCCGCCCCGGTGAGGGCGAAGGCGTACGCGGCCCAGGCGGGCGAGAGGATGCCGAGCAGGGCCTTGGCCGGGAAGGTGGTCATGACGGCGATGGGGACGGCGAAGGTCAGGGCCCATCGGACGGGCTTGGCGTAGACGTCGACGGGGAACTTGCCCATGAACATCACGTCGCGGTAGATCCAGATGGCGTTCTCCATCTCCTGCGTGCGCACGGCCAGGCCGGCCACGATGACGTGGACGGCGAAGACCAGGGCCACGCCGTTGAGCGTCAAGAGGGCGTAGGCGGCGTAGCGGGTCCACTCCATCGCGGGCAGGCGCGCGAAGACCATGCCGACCATCACCAGCACGGGGATGAGGGTGATGATGTCGAGGAAGTCGACGGACGAGCAGACCATCCGGAAGAGCGGCGAGCAGGGCTGGACCAGGTAGAAGTCGAAGTCCCCCTCGGTCACGGTCCGGCGCGCCCCGTAGACGCCGCGAAAGAATATCTGCGCGATCATGTCCACGACGTTGAAGGTCAGAAAGAAGAGGGCGGTTTCCACCAGGGAGTAGCCGGCCACGGTCGACACGTGGTTGAAGACGGCCATCACGAAGGCGAAGAAGAAGAGCAGACGGATCATCTTGCCCAGCAGGAAGCCGAAGGAGCCCAGGCGGTAGGTGAGTTGGGCCTGCATCGCCATGGACGCGGTGCGCAGCCAGATGCGGGCGTGCAGCCTGAGGAGCGACCTCATCCGCCCTCCGCCGCGTAGGACTTCACGCCGACGCGCCAGAGCCCGAGTGCCGCCAGGACGACGACCGCAAGCCACGCGGCCTGCGCGCCGAGCAAGCGCAGGGCCTCGGCGTGCGGGACCTTCTCAAGGAAGACGCGGGCGGGGAAGAAGACCATATAGGGGAACGGAGTGGCGGCGAGAAGCCTGCGGATGTTCTCGGGCAGGACGTCGAGGGGGAAGAAGGCCCCGGCGGCGAACTGGAGGAAGAGTTCGAAGCAGAAGAGCGGCCCGCCTGATTCTGAGGTCCAGAAGGCCAGGGAGCTGACGAGCATCTCAAGGAAGAAGAAGATGAGCGAGGAGAGGACCGCGGCGCACGCGAAAAGGACCCAGGTCGCCGGGTCGCGCGGCAGGAAGACGCCCCCGGAGATGAGCCAGGCGAGCAGGGAGACTTCGAAGAAAGAAGAGATGCCGTGCACCGTCTTCTGAGCCAGGTCGAGGGCCAGGGCGTAGCCGTGGTAGCTGATGGGCCGGACCAGATAGGATGATATCCGTCCCGAGGAGATCTCGCCGACCAGCTGCCAGCCTCTGCCGGTGAAGACGAAGGAGCGAAGGATGTTGATGACCAGAACGTAGGTCAGCATCTCCGGGCGGGTGTAGCCGAGGAAGGTCGGTTGATCGGCGAGGAGCGCGCTCCAGAAGGCATACAAGCTCACGACGATGGCAAAGCCTCCGAGACGGTCCATCAGGAGGGTCAATCGGCGCTGGAGGGTCTCCTGGAGGGCGATGGAGTAGGCGACGAGGTACTTCTTCACGAGTGCGAGAACAAACGCCGGATGATGTCGTCGATGGCGACTTCCTCCACGTTCAAGTCGGCCACCGGGTAGGACCGCAGCAGCGCCGCAGCGCTGGCGGCGACGTTCGCCCGCGGGACCTCAAGCGTCGCGGAGGCCTCGTCGGCACGGACCACGGTCCCCAGGGCCCTGAGGTCCGACGCGGCGACGGGGGTCGTGAAGCGCACGCGCACGATCTTGTGGCCGGCATAGCGCTCCACGAGACGGTCGAGCGCGCCGTCATAGAGGATGCGGCCCCGCTCGATGACGATCACGCGCTTGCAGAGCTCGACGACGTCCGTCATGTTGTGGCTGGTGAGCATGATGGTCGCGCCGTAGCGCTCATTGTAGGCCTTCACGAACTCGCGGACCTTCTTCTGCATGAGGACGTCCAAGCCGATGGTCGGTTCATCCAGCAGGAGAAGGCTCGGCCGGTGCAGCAGGGCCGCGGCCAGCTCCGCGCGCATGCGCTGGCCGAGGGAGAGCTTCTTGACCGGGACCGCGAGATGCTCCCCCAGCTCCAGGAGGTCCACGAGCTCGTCGAGATGAATCCTGAAATCAGCCTCTGCGATCCCATAGATGGCTTGATTGAGGCGGAAGGTCTCCTGGGCGGGAAGCTCCCACCAGAGCTGGGTGCGCTGGCCCATCACGAGGGAGATCTTCTTCTGGAACTCGGCCTCGCGTTTCCAGGGGACGTGGCCCAGCGCCAGGGCCGCGCCCGACGTGGGGGTCAGCAGGCCCGAGAGCATCTTAAGGGTCGTGGTCTTGCCCGCGCCATTGGCGCCGAGGAAGCCGACCAGTTCGCCTTCCTCGATGCGGACGTCGACCGCGTCCACGGCGCGCGTGTCTTGATACCGCCGGTCGAAGAGGGACCCAACCCCGCCCCACAGGCCCGGCTCCTTGAGCGGAGAGCGGTAATCCTTCGTGAGGCCTTTCGTCTCGATGGCTGCGGCCACGGCCTTAGCCCTTTCGTCCCATCTCGCTCATGTAGCCGAGGGACTTGAGGCCGTCCATGCGGTCGAGGTAGACGAGGCCGTTGAGATGGTCGGTCTCATGCTGGACCACGCGGGCGGGGAAGCCTTCGTAGACCTTCTTGAAGGCCTTGCCGTCCAGCCCCAGGCCGGTGAGTTCGAGCTTCTTGAAGCGCATGACGGGGCCGCGCAGGTCGGGCACGGACAGGCAGCCTTCCCAGTCTTCCTCGGTCTCGTCCGCGAGAGGCCGGATTTCCGGGTTGAAGACCACGGTGAGTCCGATGCCGTCCTGGTGGCGCTTGGTCCCTTTGGGCAGGCCCATGACGAAGACCGAGAGATCCTCGCCAACCTGATTGCCGGCGATGCCCACGCCGTCGTATTCCCGCATGGTGACCGCCATCTCGCGCACTAGGCGCTGGACCTCGGCGGAGCGGATCTCATCGGGCTTCAGGCGGCGGAGGACCTTCCGGAGGACGGGCCGACCGAGCAAGGTGACTTTGCGGACCGCGGGGCTGACGAGCATCAAGACATTCTGCCATATCGGCGCTGATTCGGGCCAGGCCCCGCTGGGTCTCGGCTGGGTCTTGACGCATCTTGGCGGCGGGGGTAAGCTGTGTGAATGGTTGAGAGAATCGAGCATCTCCTCCGTCGGGCCGCGCGCGATCCCCGCGCGCCGAGGGCATCGTTGTATGCGGAACTGCTGCGCTCGCAGACCTACCTGCTCACCATCGACGACCCCATCTCCGAAAGCGAGATCCAGCGCGTGACGAAGGCCGACGCCTCCTTCCCGGTCTGGGCCGACAAAGACTCTCAGTTGGGCGGCGTCTGGGTCCCGCTCTTCCCGGCACGCGACCGCGTGCGGGAATTCGTCGCCTGGCGCGGCCTACGGGCCCCGAAAGGAAAGGAATTCCTTTGGATGGGGCACATGCCCGGGCAGGTCTTCGGCCTTCTGTGCGGCATCCAACGCTTCGCGGGCCTTAAGTTCCATTTGGACCGCGACACTTTCGTGGAGTTCTCCTGGGCCGAGGTCCGGGAGTTGTCGCAGGGCCGCATCCCCCGCGAGGCCCCGGTCCTGCACGAACTCCCCATGGACCGGCTCGTCATCCCGGCGGGGGCGCGGCTTTCTTTCGGCCGCCTCAAGCCCTGGGAGGGGGAGGCGACTCCGGTTCTTCTCACTATGCCCTCGGCGGGAAAGTTTCGCCCGGAGGACATTCGTCGTCTGGTGCGCCTGCCCTTGGACGAGGGGCGCCATGCGTGGACTCCTTGCCGGCATTTCGTGCAGATCCTCCATAGCCAGCGCCTGGCGGGTTCGCAGCGCGCCCTGGAATCGCTGCTCACCTCCTTGCTGGCCTTCGAGATGTACGGCGAGGCCGAGGCGTTCTGCGAGTGGCTGGCCGCCCGAGGCCGGGAGTCGTATGCCTGGGTGGCGCTGTCGGCGGTCTATGGACGCGCCGGCCGGTTGGAGGATTGCGTCGAGCTCTGCCGCCGCGCGGTCCTGCGCTATCCCGCGGAGCGGGCCTTCCACATCAACGGCTTGCGGGCTCTCGTGGCCCTGGGGCGTCGCAATGAAGCCGTCTTCCTCATCGAGACGGCGCTTCGGCTGTTCCCAGGCGACGAGACTTTTGGCGCCATCCTTCGGGACCTCGTCCCCCAGGCCTCTCGGACCGCGTAAACCTTATCGGAGCTTGCGAAATCCTTTGAGTTTCCGGTTCAGGCGGAGGTATTCCGTCAGCGTGTGGGACAAGAAAAAGCCGTCTTGCCCCGCTTTCTTGAAGGGCTTCTCCCGGCCGCGCTCGATGTCATCGATCGCCTTGAGGAAGAGCTTGCCGCCTCTCTCGACGCAGCGCAGAGAGTGCCGAAAGGGCGTATCCCGGCGCGCGTCGAAGGGCACTCTTTCCTGGTAGAGGATGTTCCCAGTATCGATTCCCGAGTCCACCTGGTGGATGGTCACCCCGACGTTCTCGAAATCCCCCCGGCAGAGGGCATGGAAATTCCCTCCGCCGCGATATTGCGGCGTGATGCCGCAATGGATGTTCAGCATCATGCGGCGAGCCGTTTTGATCGTCGCTTCCTTGATGATGGACGTTCCCATCACCAGGATGATGTCCGGCTGGAGGCGCCCCAAGACGGCGAGCGCTTCGGGCGAATTGACGGAGGACACCTCATAGACGGGGATGTCCTTGGGCAACCCCCGCTCGCCGCCGGCAGCGGACAGGAACCTCGCCACGTCGGCCTGCTCCCCGCCCAGGAGGAAGATCCTTTCGTATAGGATGAAAGCCATCCGGTCCAAGCAATAGAGCAGACCTCTTCTTCTTGGGAGCGTCCAAAACCACCAGCGAAGCTTCTCCCAGGCCGGGCGCCGCCGCTCCTCGAAGATGACCCCGGAGACCTTCTTTGCCTCGGCGATCCGGCGTATGGAATGCTCGGAGAGGGGGCTTCGCTGGGCGAGGATGACCAGGCCGCTCATCCGCGGAGCACTTCCCGGGCCGAGGTTAAGGCCCCCCGCAAGCCGCACAGGGTGGCGGCGAACAGGGCGGGCGTGTCGCCTTGGGCCAAGGCGACGCGTTTAATCGAGAATAAGCGCAGGTCCTCGGGTTGGTTCAAGCGCAGTCCAACGGCGAAGGCCGCCTCGTAGCCCGCCAGCCGCACCAAGTCGGCGACCGCGGCGCCATAGGCCCCGTTGGGATAGGCGAAGAACCTGGGGCGCTTGCCCGCCAAATCCTCGACATCCTTGGCCGACTCCTCGATCTCCCACCGCGCCTCTGAGAGGTCCAGGCGTGTCAGGATGGCGTGCCGGACGGAATGCGCGCCGATCTCCACCAGACCCGAGCGGATCATCTCCCGGAGCTGAGCCCGGGTCAGGGGAGCGTAGTCGGGGTCGGGATCCGTGGGGCCCCCGGGCAGAAGACGTCGGGTGATTTCAGCGACCGCCTGTTCCCGCTGCCCCGTATCGGCCCTCTTGAGCGCGGCCTTGGTTTCCAGATAGGCGCGGGCGGTCTCTTTGAGATCGCCGAGCGGATAGACCCGGCGGGTCATGGGGCAGGAGAACTCCTTGGCCGTCGTCCGCGCGAAGGCGATCTCGACGCGATCAACCCAGAGCAGCTTCTTGTTCTTGACGAAGTCCGTGGCAATGAAGATCGTGGCGGGGACATTGAATTTCTTCAACAGCGGGAATGCCACCCGATAGTTGTTCTCGTAGCCGTCGTCGAAAGTCAGCGCCGCGCAGCCGGGCGGCATGACTTTCTTTTTTAATAAGCGGTCCACGAGCTCGCCTAAGGACAAAACCGTGTAATGCCGGGTGAGATAGGCGAGTTGAGCCTCGAATTCCTCTCGCCGGAGATGGTTGCGCTCCAGGTTGCGGATCGTGCCGTCCCCGGGCCTGTCCGTGACCCCGTGGTAGTAAAGGACGGGGATCTTCCGGCGGTTGGCGAACTTGAAGAGTCGGACTATGCCGAGACGGTAAAACACTTCATAAACGGCGTCGCGCAGCCAGGGCATCGGCAAAATATACGCTTTTGTTTCGGATGCCATCAAGGCGTGGTCCTGTTGACCGCCAGCCAGATGGTGTGGCGGTCGTCGCGGACGTCGGGGGAGGAGGCTGTGCGAACTTCCGTCACCTCGAAGCCCAGCTTGCGCAGGCGCATCGCGAAGCCCTTGTCCGGAGTCGCCGACCAGACCGCGAGGACCCCGTTCGGGCGCAGGGCTGAGTAGGCGGCGCTCAGGCCGTCGGCGGAGTAGAGCCAGTCGTTGGAGTGCCGCGTCAGGCCCTCGGGACCGTTGTCCACGTCCAGCAGGATCGCGTCGAAGGCCGCCAGCTCGGTCTGCAGGCTCAGGGCCACATCCTGCAGGCGCACGCTGACGCGCGGGTCGGCCAGAGGGTTGCCGGCCAGATGGGCCAATAGGCCCCGGTTCCATTCGACGACGCCTGGGATGAGCTCGGCTACGATCACTCGGGCCGCGGGCCCCGAGGCCTTCAGCGTCGCGGCCAGCGTGTAGCCCATCCCCAGGCCGCCGATCAAGATGACAGGCTCCGGGGCCGAGGCGATCTTCGCGCAGGCGAGTTGGGCGAGGGCGTCCTCCGACTGGTGGACATGACTGGTCATCAGCTCGGTGTCGTGGACCCTCAGCGTGAACTCCTCTCCATGCCGGTAGAGTCCCAGAATCGCCCCACTGCCGGGAATGCGCGCGCCGCCGAGATACTCCAAGTCTTTCAGGTCTCTCACTCAGGAGAGTATGGCTGGTCTTGGGGGTGCGGCGCCAGCCCGCTGAGGGACGCATATTTGTAGAATGCCGTGATGGATGAAGCGGAGTATTATCGCAGCGTGCTGGACAACCTCACCGGTGGATTTCTCAGCGTGAGCCTGGACGGGCTGGTGGTCTACGTCAATCCGACGGCGGGACGCATCCTGCATCTGCCCGATGTGGGCGCCCTCGTTGGGAAGTGCTACACCCTGGCGCTTTCGGGCTTCCCGGCCCTGCGGGGCGTCATCCGCGACGCGCTCGCCACGCATAAGACCGTGCATCGCGCGGAGGTTCGCGTCCTCCATGGAGACGCGACGCTGACCATCGGCTACAGCACCCTGCAGGTCCGCAATCGCAAGGGCGACTATCTGGGCATCGGGATCATCTTCCAGAATCTGACCGTGGCATGATCAGGAGAGTCGACCCGAAATCACTGACCGTCCTCGTCACCGGCGCCACCTCGGGCTTCGGCGAGGCGATCTGTCGCCGCTACGCCGAGGAAGGCGCTCGCGTGATCGCGACCGGACGTCGCTCGGCGCGGCTGGCGGCGCTCAAGAAGGAACTCGGTCGCCGCTGCCGCACCCTCGTGCTCGACGCGCGCGACTGGAAGGCGACGCGGAAGGCGTTCGGGGGCCTTCCTAAGGATTTCGCGCGCATCGGCGTCGTGGTGGCCAACGCGGGCCTGGCCCTGGGCCTTGAGCCGGCGCACCAGGCGCGCCTCGAGGACTGGGATGAGATGGTGGCGACCAACATCTCGGGTCTTCTTTACACCGTGCGCGCCATCCTGCCCGGCATGGTCGCGCGCGACGAGGGCCACGTCGTCTTGATCGGTTCGGTCGCCGGCGACTATCCCTATCCGGGCGGCAACGTCTACGGCGCGACCAAGGCCTTCGTCAAGCAGTTCGCGCTCAACCTGCGCGCCGATCTCATCGGCTCCAATGTCCGCGTGACCAGCATCGAGCCGGGCCTGGCCGAGACCGAGTTCTCCTTGGTGCGCTTCAAGGGCGACGCGGAGAAGGCGGGCCTGCCCTATAAGGGTCTTGCGCCACTCACGGCCGACGACGTCGCCGAGGCGGTCTTCTGGTCGACGCTGCTCCCGCGCCATGTCAACGTCAACCGCCTGCAGATGATGCCCGTGATGCAGGCCTTTGGTCCCTTCGCCTTCAAGCGCGCTTAGGCTTCGGCGGTGTGGGTCCGCGGCCGTCCAGTTCTTGACGCACGATGCGGAGCATCTCCTTGGGCGCGATCGGCTTCTGGACGAACGCGACGGCGTTGTCGAGCCCGCCGCTCAGGATGAGGGAGTCCTCGGTGTAGCCCGACATAAAGATGACTTTCAGCTTCGGCCGGATCTGCGAGAGCTTTTGGGCCATCTCCCGGCCGCCCATGTGCGGCATGACGAGGTCGCTGATCACGAGGTCCGTCCGGACCGCGGGATCAGCCAGCGTGCGCAGGGCGTTCACCCCGTCTTCGGCCAGAAGGAGCTTGTAGCCCTTGTTTTTTAAGGTATGCGCGAGCATCCTGCGGACCGACTCGTCGTCTTCGACGAGGAGAATGGTCTCGGTCCCGCGCAGGGATTCGGGAGAGTCGGCGGGCTGCGCCGCCTGGGGACGGGCGTCGGTGGTCGGCAGATAAATCTTGAAGACCGCGCCCTTGTCCGGCTCGCTGTAAGCCCAGATGTAGCCGTTGGACTGCTTGATGATGCCGTAGACGGTGGACAGGCCCAGTCCGGTGCCCTTGCCCTTCTCCTTGGTCGTGTAGAACGGCTCAAAGAGGTGTGCCTGGACCTCCGCGGACATCCCGCAGCCGGTATCCGAAACCGAGATCAGGACATAGGGCCCGGAAGCGACGAAATCATGCCGGGTCAAGATGCCCTCGTCGAGGACCAGGTTGCGCGTCTCGATGAGCAGGCGGCCGCCCTTGGGCATGGCGTCGCGCGAGTTGACCGCCAGGTTCATGATCACCTGTGTCATCTGTCCCGGGTCGGCCTTGACGCTCTTGAGTTTCGAGTCGAGTTTCATGACCAGTTCGATGTCCTCGCCGATGAGTCGGCGCAGCATCTTCTCGATCTCCTTGAGGCTGTCGTTGATGTCCAGGATGCGTGGAGCCAGGATCTGGCGGCGGCTGAAGGCCAGGAGCTGGCGCGTGAGCGCCGCGGCGCGGTCGGCGGCGTTCTGGATCTCCTCGACTTCCTCTTGGCGAGGGTCCTTCTTCGGCATTCCCTCCCGCAGCATCTCGCAGTAGCCCAGGATCGTGGTCAGGAGATTGTTGAAATCATGGGCCACGCCGCCGGCCAGGCGGCCCACCGCCTCCATCTTCTGCGCCTGGCGCAGCTGCTGCTCGGTCTGCTCGAGCTTCCTTTCGGTCTCCTGGCGTTGAGTGATGTCCGCGGCCAGGATCATGAGCGAGGAAATTCTTCCGTCCTTGCGGATGGGGCCGACGCCGATGGAATAGAGTTTCTTCCGCCCGTCCCGTCCCGTCGTCTCAAGAGTGGAGTTCTCGCTGGCGCCGGTCTCCATCACTCGTGCGAAGATGTCCCGGACGTGGGGCTGTGCGGAGTCGGGGATGGAGTCGAAGACGGACGCGCCTGGAGCGGCCACTCCTTCCAAGAGGGGGCCGGGCCGGTTGACGAATTCGATGCGGCCCGAGCGGTCGATGAGGAGGATTGTGTCCGGGGCGTTCTTGACGATCGACTTCCAGTTCTCCTCCGTTTCGAGGAGTCTCCGGGACATGTGGGCCTGTTCCGTGATGTCGCTGAGAAAGAGGATGAATCGACCGGTGATGAGCGCGAGCTGGAAGCGTATGCGCCTAGAGCTGCCGTCCTTGCACCGAACGACGGCCACGGTCGACTCGGCGCGCTCTTGAGCGCGCAAGGTTCTTGCCACCAGGCGCGCCCAGCGGGTCTTGATCGTCTTCCTGTAGGCCGCGTCGGGGTAGGCGAGCGGCCACCATGCGGCGATCGTGGGGACTTCCTCGCGGGTGTAGCCGAAGAGCTTCGTGAACCGAAGGTTGAGGCTTACGACTTCCTGTTCAGGGGCCGTGGTGACGGCGATCGCGATGGGAGCTTCCGCGATGAGACGCTGGAAGGCGTCGATGGATGCCATGTCTGGCGGCATTCTATCAAATTACAAAATGGTATGTTTTCCCTATGTCGAAAAAGACCGTGGCCGTGAAAAAAACCGTCGTCAAGAAGACCGTTCGCAAGAGCGGGCTTCAGGTCATCATCGATTATCCCGAGGCTGGAGAGATCGTCCGGCCCGGACACTACTCGATTCGTCTTACCCTTTCGCGCGCCGGACAGGCGCAGGTGCGTTTCGATGGGGGCGAGTGGGCTGAGTGCCGGGAATCGCTCGGCCACTTCTGGTGCGACTGGGCGCCCCAGGCGGGGCGTGTCCGCATCGAAGCCCGCGCGCGCATCGGTTCGGGGGGCTGGAGCCCCGCGGCAGAACGCGAGGTCGTGGTCACGGCCGAAGGTCCCGAGCGGGACGGCTCCATCTTCGCCTGACGTTCCTAAAGGAACGCGGACTTGTGGGCGCGGACGAACGCCTCGAAGGCCATGGGCTCGCGTCCGGTCATGGCCTTCACGGCGCCGGTGGCGAAGTCGGCCTTGCCGGATCGCAACATCTGGGCCAGTTCCAGGAGCGCATCCGCCAGCCACGGGGGATAGGCTCCCGTGAGCATGTGCTCGCGCGCGGCCGCGGGAGGCGTGTCCGAGTAAGCCACGGGCCGGTCCAGGACCTTCGAGAAGACCGCGGCGGCGTCCGCATAGGAGAGCGAAACGGGGCCGGTGAGCACGAACGTCTTTCCGTCATGGGCGGGCGTGGCGAGCGCCTCGGCGGCCGCGGCCGCGACGTCGCGCGCGTCCACCATGGCAAAGCGCGAGGTCCCCATCGGACCGGGGAGAACTCCACGGAGGATGAGCGGCGCCAGTCCGAGGAAGTTCTGGTAGAAATAGGCCGGCTGGAGCATGACGAAGGAGATGTCAAGCCTCTTGATCTCTTCTTCGATCTCCCCATGCCAGCGTCCCAGCGCAATGGGGGACTTCGCGTCGGCCACGATGGCGGAGACCTTCACCAGCCTTTTGACCCCGGCTTTCTTGGCCGCGCGCGCGAAGGCGGTCTGCCAGGCGACCATGCGCGGGTCGGCGGGGGAGAGGAGGAACGCGGCGTGGGCGCCGGCCATGGCCTTCTCGAGCGTCTCCGGGACGTTGAAGTCTCCAGGCACGCAGTCCACCGGGCCGAGGAGGGCCCGCGCCTTGGCCGCGTCGCGCGCGAGGACCTTGAAGGGGAGCTTGCGGATCTTAAGCTCCAGGATCAGCTCGCGGCCGACCTTCCCGGTTGCGCCGGTGACGAGGATCATCGGCTCAGAGGACGCGGCACCAGAGGACTTTGAGGTACTCGCCCTCGGGGTGGTCGGCGGTGAAGGGATGGTCGGCACCCGCGCCGCTCTTGCGGAAGATTTGCACGCGCCTTCCGGCGGAGCCGGCGGCGGTGCGCACGAACTGGAGGAACTCGTCCCAGCTCAGCATGCCGGAGCAGGAGCAGGTGACGAGTATCCCGCCGGGCTCGAGCACCGTCATGCCGAGGCGGTTCAAGTCGATATATTTCTGCCGCCCCAACGCATAGCCCTCCTTGTTGGCGATGAGCTTGTAGGGGTCGAGGACGACGAGATCGTAGCGGCGCTTGTTCTGCCCCGCCTGGCGCAGGTAAGGGAAGGCGTCGGCGCAGACCGTGTCGATGCGGACCTGATTGGCGTTGGCGTTCTTCTTGAGCAGTTCGACCGCGTCGCAGTCGAGTTCGACGGCCGTGACCTCCGAAGCCCCCGCCAGCTTCTTGGCGTAGAGGCCGAAGCCGCCGGTATAGGAACAGACATCCAGGACCTTCTTGCCTTTGGCGAAGGGCACGAGGGCCATGCGGTTGTCGCGCTGGTCGGTGAAGAAGCCGGTCTTGTAGCCGCTCGACGGGTCGACGAGGAAGATGACGCCGTTCTCCTTGACCCGCGTGCCGGTGCCCATGTTGGGCTTGAGGTCGAAGCCTTCCATGCTCTGGGTGTGGGGGGACGCGCGATGGAAGAAGCGCGCGTTGGGATAGAATGCCTTGACGGCCCGCTCGATGCGCGCGGCCTGCTTGTACATGCCGAGCGAATAGAACTCCAGGGCCACGCAGTCTCCGTAGCGGTCGATGACCAAGCCCGGCAGGCCGTCGCCGTTGTCGTGGACCAGTCGGTAGGCCTCGCTCACGGCGTCCAGGCCCAGGACCTCGCGCCGGAACTGGGCTGCGGTGGCGATGCGTTCCATGAAGAAGGCCTCGGCGTCGAAGGCTCCGATCCCGCGCGTCAGCAGCCGCAGGGCGATCAGGCTGCGCGGGTTGTAGAGGGCCACGCCGTACGGCGCGTCGCAGCGGTCGTAGACCGCGACCAGGTCGCCGGGGCGGGCCTTGGGGTCCACTTCGCCCAGCATGCGCTTGTAGAGCTGGTGGCCCGAGGCGGCCGATTTCAGGCGCACCCAGGGGATGGGAAGCTCGTGGGTCTTGGGCCTTCCTTTGAGAACGATGCGCGCGACGGCGGCGGGCTCTTCGGGATTGACGGCGTCAGCGGCTTTGGAGGGGTCTTCCACTGCCTTCATTCTAACAAAAGGCTCGGTGCGGATGCTTCTTCGGCGGGCGCATTGACAAATCGGACAATCCGATATATACTGATAATCAGAATAAGTCTGATTAACGGAGGTCATTATGGCATTCACTCATGTTTGGTCTAAAGGCCAGGTCACGATTCCAGTTGAATTCCGCAGGAGGCTTCACCTGGAGGACAACACGCCGCTCAGCGTCGTGATGCTGGGGGAAGCCCTGGTCATGGTTCCCTTCAAGACCGAGGGCACGAAGTTGGCTAAAAAATTTGAAAAGGAGATGAAAAAACAAAATATATCCTTTGAGGACCTTTTGTCGGATTTAAAGGAAATCCGCAAGAAAACAAACAAAGAAAAATATGGGCTTTAAGCCTTGGAGGATTTTTCTCGATACCAGCGCCTTGCTCGCCGGCCTGATCTCCGCAAAAGGCGCCGCAAGAGAAATCCTATCCGGCGGAGAAATGCGGCTGTTTGAAATCCTGGTCTCCAGCCAAGTGCTCCTGGAAGCGGATCGCAATATCGAAAATAAATTTCCTCGCCTGCTTCTGGGATATCGTGCGTACATGCGTTCCTGCGAGCCGACGTTGGTCGAGGCCGCCCCCCCCCCCCCCGGGCGGGGGGGGGGTGGCGGTTTAGGCGCAAATTAACCCCCCCACAAGGGGGCGGGCGTTAAAGCCCCCAGCCCCCTTTTTGTTCCAAAGGAAAACCCACAAATTATGGC
>CAYHNV010000013.1:0-1157 GCA_964358065.1 uncultured Elusimicrobia bacterium
ACTTCGCCGTGCCGACCAATTCGCGGAAGATCACGTCCTTCCACCACTTCGTCGTCTGGCACTGGCGACGTGCGCTCTCGCGCCGAAGCCAGAAGGCCAACGTATCGTGGGCGCGGATGGGGCGGATCGCCGCGCGTTGGCTGCCACCCGCCAGGATCAGGACCCCGCGCGCGGGGCGCGGCCAATGTCGCGGCACGGCCGCCTCCAGGCGCGGCACGGCCATGAGCAGGGCGGCGCAGGCCCCGAAGCTCATCAGCGCCCCGGGCGAGAGCGCGGCCAAGGGGCTCCAGGCGAGAAGGACCGCCGCGGACAAGGTGAGCGCCGCCGAGATCGAGCTCTGCCGGTCCAGCAGCCTCGCCGCGCTCCCGGCAGCCAGCATGAGCCAGGCCCGCAGGCTGGGGGGGTCGGCCCCCGCCATCAGCGCGTAGAATCCTCCCGCGGCCACGGCCAGCAGCGCGCGCGGAGCGGGACGCAGTCCCAGCCCCAGCGCGGCCAGCGCCGCGGCCGCCGCGGCGAAGCCGACATTGCTTCCCGACGCCACCAGCAGATGCGTGCCGCCCGCGTCGCGCACCGCGCGCGCCAGGTCCCGGTCCAATGTCGCCGCGTCGCCCAGGACGATCCCGGAGAGAAGACCCGCGCGGCTTGGCGACAAGCGCTTCTCAAAACTCTCCTCAGCCGAGAACCGCGCGCGCTGGGCCCAGGCCGCCACGCGCCAGAGCCCCGCCGGGGCCGCGGTGGAAACGGCCACGGACCTGGCGTGAAGGACCCAGGCCGCCCCCGAAGCCGCGAGGATGGATTCTTCGTCGAAGCCGCCGGGATCGCGCGGACGCAGGGGGAATCTCAGCCGTCCATCCACGATGACGTCCCGGCCTGGCTCCGCCGACCGTGGGTCCTCCCCCTTCGGCATCCAGAGCTGGGCGCGCTGGTATCCGGTCTGAGAGGAGAACTCAAGGAGGACCTTCCAACCGGAGCGGGCGCGCCGCGTCGGCCCGACCAAACGACCCGCGATCCGAGTCTCTCCCCGGGCCGCGATCCAACCCGGGTCGCGGCGCGGAGAGAGGGCGCGGGGGGGGGGCGGGGGCCAGGCACGCCCCCGCCCCCCCCGCCCCCCCCCCCCCCAACCCCCCGGGGCACGCAGAAGTGATTTAAGAGGGAGC
>CAYHNV010000013.1:1167-12190 GCA_964358065.1 uncultured Elusimicrobia bacterium
CCCCCCCGCTTCCGGCGGCGCCCCCGGGCCGGCTCCCCCCCCGGGGGGGGGGCGGGGAGAGTGGGCGCGGGCGCGGCGCGCGGCGAAAGCCGCGGCCGCGCCGAGAACCACGACCCACAACAACGCGCGCTTCCAGAGCATACTATGATACGGAGCACCCCATGAAAAAGTTCCATAATAAAGCCGGGATGATGAAAAAGACCCTGGCGATCGGACTGATGTCGGGCACCTCGGCCGACGGCGTGACGGCCGCGCTCGTGTCGGTGTCCTGCGATTGCGTGAAGGTCCGTCGCTTCAAAACATATCCTTACCCTCCCCGCCTCAAACAGCTTGTCTTGAACGCCCCGCTCCTGCGTGCCGCCGGCCTTTCCCGTCTCAACTTCGTGCTCGGCGAATCGTTCGCTCGCGCCGCGCTCAAGATCGCGCGGGGAACGAAGCCCTCCGTCATCGGCTCCCACGGCCAGACGGTCTGGCACGGTCCCAGCGCGGTGCCGCCGAACACTCTCCAGATCGCCGAGCCGGCGGTCATCGCGGAGCGCACGGGCCTGACGACCGTCGCCGACTTCCGTCCGCGCGACATGGCGGCCGGGGGCCAGGGGGCACCGCTCGTGCCGGCCTTCGACCTGTTCCTATATGGACGCGGTCCGCTGCGGGCCGTGGTGAACATCGGGGGCATCGCGAACGTCTCGCTGGTCGGGCGCGGGAAGTTGTGGTCGGCCTTCGACACGGGACCCGGCAACGCGCTGATGGATGAGGCCGTGCGGCGCGCGTCTCAGGGCCGCTCTGAGTTGGACCGCGGCGGGAAGCTCGCCGCGCGCGGAGTACCCGACGAAAAGCTGCTCAAGCGGCTGCTGATGAACCCTTACTTCAAGAAGTCGCCGCCGAAGTCTCTCGACCGAGCGAACTTCGGGCCCGCGCTCCTGGACCGTTATTTCCCGCGGCTGACGCGCGCGCGTCTGCCATCCGCTCTGGCGACGCTGGCGGAACTGACGGCCCGCTCGCTGCGGTTGGCGGTGCTGGAGAACGCGCCGCAAGCGCCCCTGGCCGGGGTCATCGTCTCCGGCGGGGGCGCGCTCAACGCCCACCTGATGCGCCGCCTGCGCCTGCTGTTCTCCCCGATCCCGGTGACCTCCGCGTCGGCGCACGGCCTTCCGGTCATGGCGAAGGAAGCCGCCTGCTTCGCCTGGCTCGCGGCGCGCGCGCTCGACGGCAAGCCGAACTCCGAGCCGGCCGCGACGGGCGCTCGGGGAGTCCGCATCCTCGGGAAGATCGTTCCCGCCTAGCGGCGCCGGGTCAGGACAGCTTCTCGATGACCATGGCCCCGCCCATCCCGCCTCCGGCGCAGGCGGCCAGCATTCCATATCGCGCCTTGGGGTTCTTTTTCAGGCCGTAGATGAGGTTGAGAAGCAGGCGCGTGCCGGTCGCGCCCAGGGGATGGCCGAGGGCGAGCGAGCCGCCGTGCGCATTGAGAGCGCCGGCCGCGTGCTTGCCTTCCCAATCGTGGCCGAACTTCTTCAGGCCGACCTTAAAGATCGCGAGCACGGTGGCCGCGAAGGGCTCGTGGAGTTCGATCAAGTCGAGATCATCGAAAGCAACGCCCGCATGCTTGAGCGCCACCGGCGCGGCCAGGGCGGGAGCAAATCCCATGTGGGCGGGGTTGTTGCCGTAGTAGCCCCAGCCCTTGAGCTCCGCGAGGATCTCGAGGCCCAACTCCTTGGCCCGGCGCTCCGTGGCCACGATCACGGCCGACGCCCCGTCGGAGCGGGCGCAGGAGTTGAAGAGGGTCACGGTGCCCTTGGCACCCTCTTGATAGGTCCCGCCGAGGACGTGGCGGCCGTGGTCGCGATAAAAGTCCCTGAGCGGATAGGTCGAGTTGTCGAAGAAAGGCGCGGCTTTAGCGAACATCTGCGGCTTGTTGACGAGATCCTCGCGCAGGAACGGATACTCGTCCTTCTCGAGGAGTATGGCGCCGCCCGCCCCGACGACCGGCGCCACGTGAGCGCCGTAGAAGCCGCCGTTCCAGGCAGCGATGGTCCGTCTGAAGCTCTCGCGCGCGAACGAATCCTGCGCCTCGCGCGTCACGCCGTGCATCTGCGCGCTGACCTCCGCGCAGCCCGCCATGTTGATGCGCTCGACGGGATCGGTGAGCCCTTCCTCGATCGAATCGACGAGGGCGACGTCCGGGTCCTGGAGCAGTCCGCCCCACTTCTCCCGGACGACGGCCAGACTGCGCAGCGGCTTGGCGGCGCGGGTGCCGTCGATCGTGTAGGGCAGGCGCGACATGCACTCCGTGCCGCCCGCCAGATAGAGTTCGCCCTCGCCGGCGAGGATGAAGCGCGCCGCCGCGGAAACGGCCTCGATGGACGAGACGCAATTATTCTGGACGGTGACGGCCTGGGTCTTTTCCGGCAGCCCGGCCTTGAGCGCCGCCACGCGGGCGATATTCGGCGCGGAGAACGCCTGGCCGACCGCGCCCACGATCAGCCCATCGACGGCTTCCCTCGCAAGCCTCGAGCGCTGAAAGACGGCGTCGAGGGCCAGCGTCATGAGGTCTTCGGCCCGGATCGCCGACAGCGAGCGGGAGATGTGGCCGAACGGCGTGCGCGCCCCCCCGCACAAGACGATCTTCTTTGATTCGGCGAACATGACGATCTCTCCTTTAGGCCGCGGCTTTCTCCGCCGACGCCAGTTCCTTGATCATCATCATCGCGATCTCATTGCGCTGGATCTGGTTGGTGCCCTCGTATATCTGCGTGATCTTGGCGTCGCGCATGTACTTTTCCACCGGGAAATCCCTCATATATCCGATGCCGCCGCACATCTGCACGCAGTCGGTGGTCACCTTCATCGCGACGTCCGAGCAGAACAGCTTGCACATCGCCGACTCCTTGGTCCAGCGCTGGGCGTCGCTCTTCTGGAGCACGTCGTAGACGATGGCCTTTTCCGCGACGGCCTTGTCGATGACGGGCTTCATCGCCTTGTCGAGCGCCTTGCAGGTGGCATAAAGGAGGGCGCGCGCGGCCTCGATCTGCGTGGCGCAGTCGGCCATCATATGTTGGATGATCTGGAAGCTCGACACCGGCTGGCCGAACTGCTTGCGCTGGCGGATATAGGCCAAAGTCTCATCGAGCGCGCCCTGCGCGATGCCGAGCGCCTGGCCGGCCACGCCCGGCCGCGAGCAGTCGAACGTGGTCTGCGCTGTGAACAAGCCGTAGCCTTCCTTGTAAAGGAGGTTGGCCTTGGGGATGCGGCAGTCCTGGAAGCAGACATCGTGGGTCGGGTTGGCCCGGATGCCCATCTTGCGCTCCTTCTTGCCGAAGCTGAAGCCGGGCGTGCCCTTCTCCACGACGAAGGCCGACACCCCGCGCGCGCCGCGCGCCGGGTTGGTCGTCGCGAAGATGACGTAGGTCTCGGCGACCTCCCCGTTGGAGACGAAAATCTTGGAGCCGTTGAGCACGTAGTGGTCGCCGTCGCGCTTGGCCAGGCACTGCGTGGCGGTCGCATCCGAGCCGGCGTTGGCCTCCGTGATCGAGAACGCCGCGAGCTTCTTGCCGGAGGCCAGATCGGGCAGCCACTTCGCCCTCTGCTCGGCCGTGCCCAGAAGAAGAATCGGCAGGGTGCCAAGAGTAGTCGTCCCGAAGGCGAGCGCGATGCCGCCGCACGCGCGAGAGAACTCCTCGGCGACGAGGACCTGATCGAAGAGCCCCCCGCCGAGACCGCCGTACTCCTCCGGCAGGTACACGCCGTAAAGGTCGGCCTGGCGGAACTTCTCGACCAAGTCCCACGGGAAGCGCTCATCCTCATCGCAGCGCTCGCGCGCGGGCCTGATGTCGCGCAGCGCGATGCGGCGGGCCAGTTCTCGGATCTCGTTCTGCTGTTCGGTCAGTTCGTAGTCCATATCACAGGTACCCGCCGCCATTCACGCTCAAGACATGGCCGGTGATGTAGGACGAATCCTCCGAGGACAGGAATAGGATCGCGCGCGCGATCTCCATCGGCTCGCCGACGCGTCCGAGGAGGATCTTCTCGAGAAGCTTCTTCTTGGCCTCCTCCGGAATCGCGTCCGTCAGGCGGGTCTTGATAAAGCCGGGCGCGACCGCGTTGCAGGCGATCTGGCGCGAGGCAAACTCCCTCGCGACGGACTTCGTCATCGCGATCACGCCGCCCTTCGACGCGGCATAGTTGGCCTGCCCGGCGTTGCCTTCCTGACCCACCAGAGACGAAATGTTGACGATGCGCCCGCTGCGGGCCTTCATCATCGGCCGGACGGCGGCCTTGATGAAGTTGAACGTGCCCTTCAGATTGATGTCAAGCACCAGGTCCCAATCCGCCTCCGACATCCGCAGCAGCAGGTTGTCCTTGGTGATGCCCGCGTTGTTGACCAGCACGTCGAGCTTGCCCCACTTCTCGATGACCGCCTTGACCGCGGCCTCGCACTGGTCGTACTTGGTCACGTCGCAGGCCAGCCCGATCGCGGTCGAAGCGTCGGGGGAGAGTCCCGCGGCCGCGTCCCTTGCCAAGCCGGCGTCGACGTCGACGACGGCGACCTTGGCGCCCTCGGCGACGAACAGCTCGGCCGCGGCCAGGCCGATGCCGCGGGCAGCACCCGTGATGATGGCGACCTTATCCTTGAGCCTCATGTTTTTCTCCTTGGTTTGATTTCCGGGACCGGCTCGCGCAGCGCATCCATGAAGGCGCGCGCCTCGCCCAAGCCGAGCACGGGCGTGACGCAGACGTCCTTGTCCTTGAGCCGCTCATCCCATTCGGCCGAGGAGGCCCCGCGCAGGACGCGTCCCAGTTCCGCCGTCAGGATCTCGGCATTCGCCAATGGATTATCGGCAAGCTCGCGCAGGGCGCCAAGTCCCAGCGCGTCCAGGAGAGACAGCGCGAAGGGCTTCTCAAGCGCGGCAACGGCAAGCCGGCGGCCGTCGGCCGTCTCGTAGAGCCGGTAGAATGGATGCGCTCCGTTCCACCAGCGCGGGCCCGCGGGGTCCCTGCCCTCGGCCAGGGCCTCGCCCAGCGGGACCGAAAGAAGGGAGTGCACGGTCTCGACCATGGACACCGAGACGCGCCGGCCGCGCCCCGTGACGCCCCGCTCCACGAGAGCCGCGAGGACGGCCGCCGCCGCCGCGAGACTGCCGGAGAGGTCCGCGACCTGGGTCGGCAGGACGCGCGGCGTGCCGCTCAAGCCGAGAAAGCCGCTGACGGCGAGGAAGTTCAAGTCGTGCCCGGCCTTGCGCCGCCACGGTCCGTTGTCGGGATAGCCGGTCAGCGAGCAGTAGATGAGGCGCCCGTTGAGCTTCATGAGCTCGGCCGCACCCAGCCCGCAGCGGTCCATGAGGCCGGGACGAAAGCCTTCGACAAGGACATTGGCCTCGGCAGCCAGCGCGCGCACGCGCGCCAGCCCCTCGGGCTTGCGAAAGTCCACGGACAGCAATTCCTTGCCCTGGTTGACCATCTGGAACGTGGAGCCCACGCCGTCGATCTTCGGCGGCATCTCACGGGCCTCATCGGCGAAATGCGGCAACTCGATCTTGGTCACGCGGCAGCCGAGGTCGGCCAGAATCTGCGTCGCATAGGGACCCGGAAGGAGCTTGGTGAAGTCGAGCACGCGCAGGCGCTCGAAGCCGGAGAAGGGGCCGCGGATGCCGCCCAAAGGACGCCCCGGCAGATTGGCGGCGGTCATGCGGTCCTGGCGCGCAGGGCCTCGCGCGCGATGATCAGGCGCTGGATCTCGGACGTCCCCTCGTAGATCTCGCCCGCGCGCGCGTCGCGGAAATAGCGCTCCACCGGGAACTCACGCACGTAGCCGTTGCCGCCATGGATTTGCACCGCGTCGTAGGCGACGCGGTTGGCCGTCGTGGTGGCGAAGAGCTTGGCCATGGACGCTTCCTTCGTGCAGCGTTGGCCGCGGGCCAGGCGGGCCGCTGCGCGGTAAACCAGCAGTCGCGCCGCATCGAGACTGGTCGCCATGTCCGCGATCTTGGCCTGGACAAGCTGGAACTCTGCGATGGGCCGGCCGAACTGACGGCGCGCCTTGGCATAGGAGACCGCTTCCTCGAAGGCGGCCTGGGCGATTCCCACGGCTTGGGCGCCGATGCCGACGCGGCCCCCGTCCAGCAGGCTCATCGCGATCTTAAAGCCCCCGTTGAGAGCGCCCAGCAGGGCCGAACGCGGGACAAGGCAGTCCCGCAACGACAACTCGCGCGTGTCCGAAGCCCGCAGGCCCATCTTCTTTTCCTTGCGGCCGACGGTCAATCCCGAGGTTCCCTTCTCGACGAGAAAACAGCTGATGCCGCGGCTGGCGCTGGCGGGGCTCGTTGAGACGAAAACGACGAACAGATCGGCGATGCCGCCGTTGGTCACCCAGCACTTCGCGCCGTTGATCAAGAAGCCGTCCCCCTCGGGCTTGGCCACGGTCGCGATGGACCCGGCGTCGCTGCCCGAGCCGGGCTCGGAGAGGCTGTAGGCGCCGATCCACTCGCCCGCGGCGAGCTTCGGCAGATATCGGCTCTTCTGCTCCGGCGTGCCGAAGCGCGAGAGCGCGGCGCAGACCAGGGAGTTGTGCACGCTGAGACAGCCCTGATAACTGGCGTTGGCGCGCGCGAGTTCTTCCATCGCGACGACGTAGCTCAGGGCGTCGAGCCCCATGCCGCCGTACTCCTGCGCCACCATCAGCCCGAAGAAGCCGAGGCGGCCTGCCTCGCGCAGGAACTCGGGAGGGATGGCCTCATCCTCGTCCCACGCGGCGGCCAGCGGCTTGAGGCGCGCGGCGAACGCCCGCGCCGACTCCCGCACTTCCTTGGCCGTCTCCGTGAGCTCGAAATCCATAGGCTCCCTGCGTTTAGGAGAATAGCAAAATATCGCGGGCTCTTGCCCCGAGCAACCGCCGTGAGATAGAATGCGCCATGCCCTCCCTGCTCGTCATCGCGGTCTGCGCGGCAGCGTTGCTGGCGGCGGTTCTGGCCCTCGGCTATTACGGCGCGGGGATACTGATCCATCCTCCTGCCATGAGCCCCATGACCTGTTTCCCCGAGAGCTACGGCCTAGCCTACGAGAAGGTCTCCTTCCGCTCCAAGGACGGCCTGGCGCTGTCGGGCTGGTTTTTGCCCTCGCCGCGGGGGCAGGATAAGACGCTCCTGATCTGCCACGGCTGGGGCGACAATAAAGGGGAGATCCTGGAGCAGACCGTGTTCCTCAACCGCGCCGAAGGCTTCAACCTTCTCTATTTCGATTTCCGCGGACATGGGGAGAGCGAGGGCACGCAGGTCACGCTGGGAAAGCAGGAACTCAAGGATTTTTCCGCGGCCATGGACTACTTAAAGAAGGCCCGGCCGCGTTGCGCCGCGAACCTGGGGGTCTTCGGCCTTTCGATGGGAGCGGCGGTGGCCGCCATGGCCCTCGCGGCCCATCCCGAGATCAAGGCCGCCGTGCTCGAAAGCCCCTTCGCCGACTTCCAGGAAGTCGGCCGCCGCTGGGCGTGGCATAAGTTCCGGGTACCGTACTTCCCCATCATGATGATGGTCCTGCTGATGGCGAAGCTGCGTTCCGGCCACGGGGACATAGACGCCTACAGTCCGGAATCGTTTCTTCCAGGAGCGCTGACTCCCGTCTTCTTGATCGCGGCCGAGCACGACGCGATCATGCCCCCGAGGGACATCCGTCGGCTCTACGCGCTGGCACGCGGGCCCAAGCAATACTGGATGGTCCCGGGCGCCTCCCACGCCAAGTGCCGCCAGGCCGCGCCGGAGGATTACGAGGCGCGCGTCGCGGCGTTCCTGCGGACCTATCTGCCCGGATAGACCCCGTCTGACTTCCCGGCGGGCAGGACGCAGGCCAGGGCAAGGCCGCGCGGGCCGGGAGCCCGGATGTCGATGGCGATGCGCCGCCGGTCGATCAAGAGCGCGCGTGAGAAGGTGCGTTTAAGAATCTCGGCCCGCGCCGACGCCGTCCGCCCGGAGGGCTTTTTGTCATGAAGGATGCATTGGATTGACTCATCCCTGCGAAGACGTATGACCCTGAGGCGATCTGACATGGCGTTCAAATAGGGAGCGGCCCCGGGATTCAAGCCGGCCTTGTTGGAATCGAAAAGCACGGAGTTCGCGACCTCCAGGCGGATGTCGCCGCCGTCGTTCTTGTAGGAGAGGGATTGCAGGGTCACCGGTTCGCTGGTCAACACGAACTCTTCCGCGCCGTTTTTCCCGATGAAACGAAAATAAAAATCCGTCTCGACGCGGACGCGGGTCTCGCCTGAAGCATCGGCGCCGTGCCACGCGAGACGATCGGCCAGTGGCCCCGTGCCTTCCGTCTCCCAGATCACGCGGCCGCCGTCCACGACTTCGAAGGTCCAGCTTTGGTAGGCGGCGCTCACGAGTCGAGGAGAAAAAACAAGGAACGGGGCCTCCGGGAAAGGGGCGCGAAGGCGCTTGGGGCCTCCCGGAAGCCTGACGCGGCGGGCCTCCGCTTTGTACTGCGACCGATATAAATCCAAGGATCGGATGACCTCGTCAACGATGGGTCCGTCGGCGCGGGGCGCGGGCGCCTGAATCGGAAGGGCGGGCGCGGCTTTCGACTGGATCGAGATGTCCTCGTCGATGCCCGACTTGCGCTGAACGGGGGCTGCCGCATCCGCCGGAGCGCTCAGCAGGACCGCCGCCAAGCAAAGGAGCCGGAAGGCGGGGGCGGCCATGTTATTTGCGAGGTTCCGTGGCCAGGGCGATTTGCTTGGCGCCGGCGGCCTTGGCCGCCGACAGGAGCCTCTGAACGATCCGGTAGGAAACGGCCTGGTCGACGCGGAGCAGGACCACCGATTCTGGATGCCGCTGGAGTTCCCCCTTGATCGCGGCCGATAATCCCGCCCAATCGACGTCCGCCGAGCGAACGGCCAGCTGGCCGGCCTGGGTGTAGGTGACGGCCAGCGTGATGTCGCTGGATTGGGGGGCCTCGGCCCCCGGAAGCTTGATGGGCAGGCTGGGATAGGATAGAAGCGGAGCGGTCACGAACAGGATGACGAGCAGGACCAGGGAAATATCGATGACAGGGATGATGTTGACCTCGGTCACGGGTTCAGCCGTGACTTCGTTATGGCGCAGTCGCAGAAGCGGGTATTTGGCCATCGGAGTTTGGTTCTTCCATTGTCTGGACCAGGGCGACGGATTCGGCGCCGCAGGACTTGATCAGCTCCAAAGCGTCGACGACCCGGCCGTGGGCGACGTCCGGATGAGGCGACAGGAACACCTTCCTGTCCGCGCGGCGGGAAAGGGCCGTTTTCATGAAGGCCGTAAAACGGGCGGCCTCCGGAAACTGCATGCCTCCAACGGAAAGGCCCTGGGGTGTCAGTTCCACCGCCAGAACGAGTTCCCGGGGGGGAGGCGACTGGGGCGGCGGCTGCGGCGCTTGACTGGAATCGGCCGATCGAGCCGCGGTTTTGACGTGAAGCATGGATTGGGTCATCATCGGGGAGAGGAGAAGGAGGATGATCAGCAGGACCAGGGAGACGTCGGCCAGAGGAACGACGTTGACCTCGCTGATCTCCTGGAATTGCGCGGCCTGACGAAAGGGGTCGCTCATGCGCCGCGCCGGGTGGAGAGTCTTTTGGCCAACTCGAAAACCCAGAGATCGGCCGTGCTCATCTGGTGGCGGGCGGTCAAAGTGAAGTAGTTGTAGAAGATCGCGCTGGCCACCGCCACCCCGATGCCGGCGGCGGTCGTGATCAATGCCTCCGAGATTCCCGCGGCCACCACCGTCGGACCTCCGGCCCCCGCCACGGAAAGGTCGTGGAAGGCCCGCATGATCCCCAGCACCGTTCCCATCAGGCCGATCAAGGGGGAGATGAAACTCGCCGTTCCGAAGAATCCCAGGCGGCGAGACAGGTCCATTTGCATGCGCTGACGGTAGAGCTGGAACGTCTCGACGAGCTTTTCGATGGTGGGACCCTGGATGCACAGCATCTCTTCCAGGGCTTCGGCCATGTGGCCGCGGCAGTGGCGGCACAGGCCCAGGGCTCCCGCGAGGTCTCCGGCGTCAAGCCTGGCGTTGACTTTCCGCCACAAGTCCTCGGGAAGCCGATGGGACACCCAGAACACATAGATCCTCTCCAGCACCTGTGCCAGAACCAGGACCGAAAGCACGAGCAGAAGAGGCATCGCGATGCTGATATGGAGCATCTGCCGAAAAGTCATTTCACCCATAAGCCGAAGTATAAAGGAGAATGCCCGGCCCCGCAAGCCTCAAGCGACGTGCGCTTGACAAGCGCGCAGAGCGTCTGCTATTGTTTACTTACCAACCAGTCAGTCAATATGGGACGAAAACCAGACCTCGCTGTCCGAGAGCGCATTCTCCAGGAAGCTGAACATGTCATCCATCTCAAAGGCTTCGGCGACGCGTCGATGGACGAGATTGCCGAGGCCTGCGGCATGACCAAGGCCAACCTGTTCCACCATTACGGCTCCAAGGCCGAGCTCGCGCTGGCCGCGCTCGATTTTAAGATCGCCGAGTTTCACGCCCGCCGCGTGGAGCCGCTCTGCGCGGAGGCAAATCCTGAACAGGCCGTGACGGTCATGTTCGAACAGGCCGCGAAACTCTTCAGCGGCAACGGCTGCAAGGCGGGCTGTTTCGTGGGCAACATCGCGCTTGAGATGAGCGATAAAGATGAGGCCTTCCGCGAACGCGTGGGCCGGTTCTTCGCCGTGTGGGCCTCCGGCATGGCCGACTGCCTTGAGCGCGCCAAGGCCTCCGGCTATTTCCAGCCCAGCTTGGATTCGAAAGCGACCGCAGAAGCCCTGGTGGCTCTCTACGAAGGGACGATCATGCTTGCGAAATGCCGGCGCGACGCCAGGATTTTCAAGCGAGTCGGTCCCGTGGCCCGCTCGCTGCTTGAACAGCACAAAGTCGTGGATAGGAGGAACGCCAAAATGGGTCCGAAGACTCCCTGCGGTTGCTGAAGCTGGACAGCCGCCGTGGCACCCCCCCCCCCGGCGGCGGCGCGGGCCGCGCCCGAAAAAGGGCCCGGGGAAAAAAAAAT
>CAYHNV010000013.1:12200-26171 GCA_964358065.1 uncultured Elusimicrobia bacterium
CCCACCCACAAACGGGGCTCCCCCCCCCCGGGGGGGGTGCGCACGCGGCCCCCCCCCCGCCCCCCCCCCCCCGGGGGCGAGGGACGGCGCATCCCATGAACTCGGCCGCTGGAAAATGATATATATCTGGCAATTCTTAACAGGAGACCCTTATGAGCCGATACGCCGCCCGCCTTCTTTGCGTTCTTCTTGCCGCCCCCGCCATGGCCGCCGTCAGCCGCGAGGACCTCAAGAAGGCCCTCACCGCCAACCCCGACCTGGTCCTGGAAGCCCTCAAGAACTCGAAGAAGAGCGACTTCTTCGAGTTCATCATGGATGCCCAGAAGGAATACCAGCAGACGAAGATGAAAGAGGAAGAGGCCCTGGAAAAGGCGGCTTACGAAAAAGCCTTCGCGGACCCTTATAAACCCGTCATCGACGCCAAGGCCCATGTCCGCGGCGACGCGAACGCTCCCATCACCATCGTTGAGTACTCGGACTTCCAGTGTCCATTCTGCACCAGGGGCTCCAAGACCATGGAAGAAGTGCGCAAGAAGTACGGCGCCAAAGTCCGCCTCGTCTTCAAACATGAGCCGACGAACCAACGCCACCCGGAGGCCCTCCCCGCCGCCCTCTGGATGGAGGCCGTCGCGCTCCAATCCCGCGAGAAGGCCTGGCTCTTCCACGACAAGCTGTTCGAGAACCAGGACAAGCTCGGCGACGAGTTCTACCGCAAGACCGTCAAGGACCTGGGCCTGGACGCGGCGAAGGCGGCCAAAGACAAGGACAGCAAGCCCGTTCAGGAAAAGATTGCCGCGGACGTGCGCGAGTCCCAGGAGTTCGGCTTTCGGGGCACGCCCGGCTTCCTCGTCAACGGCGTGCCGCTGCGCGGCGCCTACCCCATCGCGGACTTCGACAAGATCATCGAACGCCTCTCCCGATGACCCCTGAGATTTCCGTCGAAGACTTGAAGGTCAAGCTCGCAAACAAGGAGGCTTTCATCCTCCTTGACGTCCGCGAGGCCGCAGAACACGAGACCGCCCGCATCGAGGGCTCCACGCTCATCCCGCTGGCCGAGCTCCCCTCGCGCTGCTGTGAACTCGATAAGTCTCGGAAGCTGGTGGTCCACTGCAAGTCGGGAGCCCGCTCCGCCCGAGCGGTTGAGTTCCTCATCGGCAAGGGCTACGATGCGGTCAACGTGGCGGGAGGAATCGTCGCCTGGTCGCAGCGCATCGATCCCTCCGTCCTCCTCGACTGACTTCACCATAAGTTGGGTTGACGGATCAGCCTGCCGGTGCTATCCTCAACGGGAGAGTTCAGGAACTCCCTTATGCCGCTCGAAACCCCGCCCCTTTTCCTCAGCGCCGATCGCGCCCAAGCCCTGGTCGATTGGTTCTCCCCCGAGCCGAACATGGTCAGCCTCCATCTCCCCGTGGATACGACCAACGCCTACCTGGCACTGTCGGAGCAGCTCGTTCGAGACTCCTCACTCGCCGACGCGCGTTTCAAGACCCTGGGGCGAGACTTGGAACGCCTCTCACTCTATGTGCGCAGCCAGTTCGTGCCGGCCGCGCGCCGCGGGCTCTGCGCCTTCTCCTGCGCCAAACACGGGATCTTCGAGGTCTTCTCGTCTCCCGAACCGGTCAAGGCCGGGCTCTCCGTCTCCGAAAGGCCGGATCTGCGCCCTTTAATGACGCTGGCAGGAGATCATTCACGCTTCCTGGTCCTGCTCGCTGACAAAAACCGCGCTCGGTTGCTCGAGATATACCTGCATGAGTCGAGCGAAATCGAAGCCCTCAGGGAGGACTTCTCCGGCGCGGCCGTCGCCGGGCTCGCGGCACGCACAGAAGCGTTGAGCCGCAGCCGCCACGCCGACCGCCTCGTTTTGGGCGCAGATCCCGTCTTCGCGTCACGGTTCAGCACGTACTTGTCGCCCCAGTTCAAGAAGAACCTCATCCTCGAGCCGCTGCTGGACCCCGAGCGCCCGATCGAGGCCGTCACGGACCGGATTGTGCACAACGAGGGTCAGGCGCGCAAGCTGCGACAGGACGTCCTTGTCCAGCACTTCCTGGACGAACTCCAGAAAGGCGGCGCCGTCGCGGGCCTGGAAGCCTCGGCATCCGCCCTCCAGCAGGGCTGCGTCAAGCTCCTGCTGGTCCGCGAAGGCTGCACCAAGATGGGACGCTGTTGCCCCGCCTGCGGACGTCTCTCCGTCAATCACCGCACCTGCCCGTGGTGCTTCCGGCCGACGGATGCGCTGCTCGACCTGGCGGGAGAACTGGCCGACCGCGCGCTCGCCGCGGGCATCGAGGTCTTCCAAGTCCGCAAGAGTGCACGCTTCGACCAGACCTGCCGCATCGGCGTGACGCTATGCTCTCCCATCGCCGCTCCCCGTCCCGCGGTGCCGACCTCCCGCGCCCTGCGCGCCCGCTACGCGACAAAGGACGGCCAGGCCTCGCCCTTGCGCCCCCGCCGCTAAGAACTAGGAGAGACCAATTCGCGGGCGCGCGCGGCCAAGACGGCGGACTCATGCTGGACCGCGTCAAGGTCGCGCAGGCGCAGTTCAAGGACGGCCCGGACCTTGTCCTCATCTTCGAAAAGTCCCGCTCCGACCTCGTATTTGCCGTGGTCGGGAATGGGAGTCAGCGTCGAAGAGGCGAGTGCCGCAAGAAACGGAAACCAGCCCGCTGGAAGAGGCCGGCCTTGTGCCGCGTAAGCCGCCTGCATCAAGCGGGCCAGAGAGGCAAGTTTGCGCGCGGTGGACTCGGCGGCGGCCGCTGTGCCGTACGCGGCTGAGGGGGGCGCCGGCTGCGCCGACGCCCCGAGGAAGATCTGCGCGGCCGCGGCCGAGACCTCGGCCAGCGCGCTGCCGATATTGAGATCCTCGACCAGGTCGGTCCAGGTGATGCGCGGCGCATCGGGAGTGCCACGCGAAGAGTAGAACTGGAGGCCCTTCTCGCGCGAGGCCGCGGCCACTACGACGGCCAGCTTGGAGTCTCCAGGCGAAGCCACGGTGCCCAGAGACGGGCCTGCGTTGCCCGCCCCCACGACCACGCCCAAGCCCGCAAGAACCAGCTTGTCGACCAGGGCGGAGAGCGGCGTGCGGCGCGCAGTCGGGGCCGCCAGGGCCAGGGAGAGGACGACCGCGCGCCCCTTGGCGCGAAAGGCGACCTGCTCGAGGGCGGCCATCACGCGCGCCTCGCAGACGCCTGCCGCCGCGCGAACCTTCACGAAGGAGAGGTCGGCGGATTCCGGCACCAACGGAGCCGCCTCGGACTCCAGGTCCAGGGTGAGGCCATCCTCTGCGGCGACGGCGCGCGAAAGAGGATAATCCGGCCCGGCCCGACGCACGCCGAAGCCGCGGTGCTGGAGCTCGAGGGTCAGGGAGTAGAGCTCATGCTCGGGGACCGAGAGCCACAGGCTTCCGGAGACGGGAAGCGCGGCGCGAGCCGAGCTTTCAAAGCGGCGAAGGGTCGCCGCGTCCAGCCCGGCCGCCGAGAACGCGCGGGACAGGAACTCGCCGTCGCTCTCGTCGGCATACCCGGAAACGACCCGGCCCACCGGAGGCGTGACGAGGATGTCCAAAGCTCCCATCGCCGAGTCCACACCGCGCACGCCGGAGCCGGTGGGGTCGAGGAAAGCCGTTGGAGCATCCAGGGGGATGCCGGCGGCACGCGCCAGGAGCTGGACCAGTTCGGCCCAGTCCCCCGGCTTCTGAAGCGCACCACGGTTCTCAAGGACGAAGTTCGTGACGATGGGCTTGAGCGGCTCACGGCGCAGGCGCGCGACGAAGGGGCGATCATGCACGGCAACCTGGAAGAACTTATTCAAGGTGAGCGTCCGCAGCAGGTTTTCACGGTCCGCGGCGGAAAGCAGGTCGGTCACCACGCGGTCGCTGATCGACTCCGGAGAGGCATCGGCCAGGTTCGTGAGCGCCGCGGTCGCTAGATCGCGGATATTATCTCGTTCCCCGCGGTCGCTCAGGCGCGCCGAAAGGGCCTCGGCCTCGACCGCGGTCGCCTGGACGCCGAGCTGGCCGGCCAGCCAGGTCGCGGTGTAGCGCGCGCTCTTGTCGGGGTTGGAGAACTCCTTGAGCAGACGCGCCGCCCCGCCGCGGTCGCCGCGACGGGCCAGAACGTAAGCCGCGTAGGCGCCGACGTCCCAGCGGGAATCCTTGGTCGCCGTCTTCAAGAGGACGTCCACGACGTGCGTTGGTATCTCGGCCAAAGCGAGGAAGGCCATCTGGCGCACGCGCGGCTCGCGGTCGCCCAGCGCCGCCTCGGCCAGCGCCATGACTGAGCTCGGCGCGCGGAAGTTCATTAAGACGAAGGCGGCGCGCAGGCGCACAAGCCAGACAGGGTCCTTGAGCGCCTGGATGAGAGCCGGGACCGACGCCTCGCGCGCCTCGTTGAAGCGCTTGACCGTCTCGGCCTCTCTGAAGACGCGATCCTCGGCGTCGGTGACGGCCTTGAGTCGCTCGAGCCAGCCCCAACCCTCGGCCGGAGCGGGCAGGGGAGAGAAGAGGCTCTTGAGTCGCGAACCCAACTCGCGGCCTGCGGCCGCCGTGACGAGCTTGACCGCGGCCCCGGCGTCCACCAGGCCCGCGCCCTGAAACCAGACGGGCACGCCGAGATCCTTGGAGGAACGCATGAGCACGGCCTTCACGGCGAAGGGCAGGTTCTCGGCCACGAAGGGCGTGATGACCCCCGCCGCCTTCATGGCGAGCTTGACCAGGAGGGCCACGCCCGCGACGGCGGGGTTCGACATTGAGGTCCCAGACTTGCCGGTGTGGCGGTCGTCTTCCAGGTCGGAAGCGGAGCGCGGCGCGTCCTTCGACTTCGCCGAATAGACGCCGTACTTGTCGATGCCGCCGATGCCGGTGATATCGGGTTTAAGACGAAAGCGCTTGATGGCGAAGCGGCGGCCGATGACTGGGCCAACTGAACTGTAGGAGGCGATCTCGGGACGACCGTCATCAAGGCTCTTGGCCGCGGCCGCCACGGCAAGCACGTCGGCGCCGCCAGCGGGATCACTCACGCTCTGGTCAAAGGGGCCCGAGTTTCCGGCGCTGGCCGAGATGATCGGATAATCCCCCGCGGAATTCTTTTGATGGGTGAGCTGCGAGAGAAACTCCGCCAGGTTCTCAGCCGACCGGACGCCGAAACTGAGGCTGATCACGTCACAGCCCTTCTTAAGCGCGATCACGGCCGAACCCATGATATCCCCGTCTGAGGCGTCCTGATCCCGGGAGAAGACCTTGAACATCGTTCCAAGCGCAGCCTTGGCCATGCCAAAGAAGCCCGCATTGCCGGAAAGCGAGATGCCGGCCACATGGGTACCGTGGCCGTACCAGTCCTCGGGGCCTTCGTTGACCATGTCGATGACATCCAGGCGGCCGCCGAAGTCCTCGTGGGAGGCGTCGGCCCCGGTATCCACCCACGCGATCTTGCCGCCCGAGCCGGTCACGCCAAGCTTCCAAACGGGAGGCACGCCCTGGAGCGCGGAGGAGTCCATGAGCTGCAAAGAAAATTGCGTCTGCGAGGATACGATCTTGGCGGTAGAGCTCACATACTTATGAATCGCAGTCACGTTACTCCGGGGGATGGTGATATAGAGTTCTTGGCGTCCAACGTCGGCGCCGAAGACATGACGAACCCGCACGCCCAGCTTGTCGAAAAGCGCCAAATGCTCGGTGAAGCCCGCGACCTCCAAAGATCGGCGCGCGGCCGCCAGGCCCTCCGCGGAGTCCGAAGCCCGGATCACGGAGGTCTCGATGCGTCCGCCCTTAAGTGGCCGCAGCCAGAGTCCAACGCGCGCCTCGACCTTGCGCAGGATGACAATGTGGCCGCCGGCCTCCAAATCGACGCGCGTCACATGGAACTTCCCGCCGTCAGACGCCTCCCAACAGCGCAGTATCTTTTCCCAGGTCGCGACGCCGCGGTCTTCGGGCGCGAAGGACATGAAGACCATGCCGCGCTCGCCCAGACCGGCGTAGAGACGGTCCACGAGGTCGGCCGCACCCAGGCCCTTGAGCTTGGCGGAGTCAAGCCGCTTGAGAGCCATCTCCAGGCGGAGGGCATCCTTGGACCGCGCGGGCGGCAGCAACAAAGAGGCGTTGCCCAGAACGACAGCCTGGTAACCCTGGTCGACAGCCTCGGCCAGCGCGGCAAGAGGCTCGGCTGCGCGCAGGGTCGTGACCTGGGCGAAGCCGCCGGAAAGGCCCGCGTAGAGGCCGGGGTCCTCCAGCTCCTTGGAGTCGGGGTTGAGGATGAGGATCTTGTACGAGGCGGAACGTTTCAGGGAAATCTGCGCTTGGCGCAGGGCCCGTTCGAGCTCGGAGACGCGCGGGGCCTCGGCGGAATCGAAGACGCGACCTAAATGCGCCGCGACGTCGGCCTTCGGATCGGCCAGCGGGAGAGCGACTTGTTCCTCGAGCTTCACCATGGCCGCAGCGGCGGCGGCGACGGGCGCGGCGGGGAGAGGGACGACGATGACGGGGAGAGCGGACGCGGCGAGGAGGGGCACCGCCCCGAGAGACGGCAGAATACCCACCGACCCGGACGGCATGACGGCGGAGGCGGGAAGAACGATGGGACCGGCCGGCAGATGCGCGGCCGCGCGCGCAGCGGACACCTGCCGGGCCGCGGCCGAGGCGGCCTGCGGGGCAAGGGCTGAGAGCCAGATCGCCGCACTCAGCGCGGCGGCGACGATGCGCTTGCCGGCGGGAATGTTCTTCTTCATCGCAGGAAGATCATCTCCGAGGGCGCCGGCGCGGACTCGTCATCGATGGCGGGCTTGGGCGTCACCGCCGCCGCCCGGCGCTTTTTGTAGAAGACAGACGGGCCCCGGCCAATGTCGAAAGGCAGGGCCACGCCGAGTTGGGCGATGAAACTGCGGTACTGGAGCTGGCCCAGGGCCTTGATCTCCCCGTTGCCGAAGACGCTCCAGGTCGGACGCTCGTACTGAAGGCCGAAGATCCAGCGGCCTTGGCTCGACTCCGGACGCTCGCTGCCCTCGCCGATGATGTCGTTGCCGTTGTTGATCAGGACGGTCAGGGGTCTAAGGACGAGGCGGGAGCGGACGGAGCCGGTGGCGTAGTTGTAGCCGAAGCCGACGAAAGGGGTCAAAGAATCGAAGCTATAGCGGGCGGTGGCGGTCAGGCCGAAACTGTTGATGTTCCAATTGATGTCCCCCAGGAAATCGGCGTCCGTGGTAATGCCGGCATTGACGGAATGGACTCCGCCTTTGAGATGCGTCCGCCCGCGAACATGATTGTAGTGCGCGCCCAAAGTGAGCCCCGGCCAATCTCCCCCGAAAAAATGCTGGCGCAAACCCGCGCCGTAGGAGTTGGTCTGGACCTGGGACGTGATCGTCGGAGAAATCTTGTAGCCGGGCGGAGTCGTCGCGTCCGCGAAGCGGAAGTAGAGATCGCCTCTCCACGGCAGACCCATGCGCAAGTGAAGGGCCAGGTTGGGGAACATCACGGAGTTCGGGAAGATGCCGGCTCCGCCGTAATCCTTCAAGGCCTGCACTTGGAGTTCCGGGAAGTTCCGCTTGTCGAGCGGCATGCGGCCGACACCGAGAGACAAGTCGGGCTGAATAGAGTAGCCCTTGACCTCTCGCGGGGGATCGAAGTTCGAACCGGCGTTGAAGGCCAGCCCCTGGGCCAGTTCATGACTGAGCCATTGAGTCATGAGACCGAAATCCGCCGCGATGCTCGAAGCCTGCGATGCGGCCGGGCTGAAAAGGAAGACAAGGGTCGCCGCCAGCGGCGACCGGGCTTTCCTCAATGTCTCACGACAACCCGCGCGCGGGCACGATCGGTGGACCACAGATAGGCCCGGGCTTCGCTCGTGCAGGTCAACACCGTCTTATTGCGCGTCTCAAGCGGCACGCGCGCGCGCAGTCCGTGCTTGCGGCCGTTGGGAACGGGTTCTCTTTTCATTGATCAACCTCCAGATTCTGCTCCCATCGTAACACTGGAGCCGGAGGTCGGCATGGGCCGGAGGTCCCAACAGGTCCCGGACAAAGGTCCCAGCGCCAGGACCATGCGTGAATATCTGCAAGCCTGGCACTACTGAGGATCAGGGATTCTCGTATATCTTGAGGAAGTCTGCCTGGCGCGTCAGGCCCACGGGCTGATCGGCGAACATCTTGAAGATCGCGATGCGATCTGAGGGTACCAGCGCCTCCGGGATCAGGTAGACATGGAGGTCTCCGTTCGGCCCGGTCATCGCGAAAGTGAAAAGACGCGCGGAGGCGTCGGGTTGATCGCCGCGGAGACCATCCGCGTAGAACACCCGGTAGGATTGGCCGGAAAGCGGGACCGGAGCGCCCACCTCCGCGACCGAGGACAGCATCTTCTTGAGAGTAAAGCGCGTCTCATCGTACTCATCGTCTCGGTTGGTGAAGACGATCTCGCTCTTGATCTTATCGAAGACATTCGGCGAGAGCCAAAGCTTGTAGGTCTTGGAGCCGATCCTCAGCGTCTTCTCGCGCTTGTAGATGCCTTTGACATTATAGTAGCGCGCAGCCTCCCCCTCGACAAGGACGCTGAGATAGGCGTTCTGTTGGAGGTCGAAAACCCCCCCGCACCAGACGGTCCTGCCCCCCATGTCGAAGCGAAGAGACGTCTTCAACTGCCTGTTAAGAAGGACCTTCAAGTCGAGGTCCGCCACGAGAGTCGGCGCCATGACCGCAACGGCTGTTTCGCCCACGACTCTGATGTGATCACGCAAGTATTCATCCAGGGAGTCGAGCACGCCCAATATCCGCGCGGCCTGAGCGACTCCCCCAGCGCGATGAGGCCGGAAAGACGGCGCGCTTGGACCAAAGGCGGTCGCCTGGAAACTGAGCGCGGCCGATGCCGACAAGGCCTCGGAAGCGGCTTGGGCCGCCGACGGAACGGCGACGGCGAGAGCAAGGACAAGAACGCGGCATGTCGTCAGAGTCATCAGATCTCCTTAACGCGTTTGGTGCCAGGCATTAAAAGATTGCACTTAGGCCGCCGACTGCTACCAGATTCTAGACTATGGGGATTTGAAGAATCAAGTGAAAAAGTCATTGCCCGTAGTCAAGACGCAGGGCGAGGTACTCGGGCAGGTTCGCGGCGCGGATCTTGGCCTGGGTGGCCGTGATATCGTAGGGTGGGCGGAAGACGTGGAAAGTCCCCGCCTTCGAGTCGAAGAGAGCGCATGAGGCGCGGCGGTCCTGGTCGCGCGGTTGGCCCACGGCGCCGGGATTGAGGGCCACGGGGGCGAAAGCCCCCCCCGCCGCTCGGACGAGCGATATCTCCCGCTCCTCGAGGAACTGGGCCTCGACTGTCCCAGTGCCGGAGTCGGCGCAGCGAAAGAGCATCGGCATGTGCGTGTGGCCCACAAACAGCGGCCAGCGCTTCACGAAGGGGACATTATCCTGGAACTGCACGGGGCTGAGAAGGTACTCCTCGACCGGGTTGCGGGGAGTACCGTGGGCGAGGGTGAACTCCGGGGTCTCCAGCCGCGCGGTCAGCCCCTCCAGGAAGAAGCGGCTGCGCGCAGACAAGCGCCCCCGCGTCCAGAGCACCGCCGCTCGCGCGTAGTGATTAAACCACTCCAGGTCGAAGCGTTCGATAACGGCCAGGTCGTGGTTGCCGGCAATGGCCAAGAGGTTGGGCAGAGCCGCGATGCGGCAGACGCATTCCTCGGGGTCCGGACCGTAACCCACGAGGTCCCCCAGACAAAGATAACCTTCGGCGCCTGCTTCCTTGAAAAACTCAAGGACGACCTTCAACGCCTCCAGGTTCGAGTGTATGTCTGAAAAGACCCCGTAGATCACCCCGCCGGCTCGAAGGGCCCCTGCTGGAGGATATTGCGCTCGGCCGACTCAGCCCCAGAGCCCGCCTTCTTGCGGAAGTCCACCGAAACGAGCTGGGTGACGCCCTTCTCCTCCATCGTCACGCCATACATGACGTCCGTTGCCTCCATCGTGCGCTTGTTGTGGCTGATGATCAGGAACTGGGTCTTATTCTGGAACTCACGCAGGAGCGCGACAAAGCGCTCGATGTTGGCGTCGTCGAGCGCGGCGTCGGCCTCGTCCAACATGCAGAAGGGCGCGGGCTTGACCATGAAGAAGGCGAACAAGAGCGCGATCGCCGTCAAGGTCTTCTCGCCGCCAGACAAGAGCGAGATGCTCTGAAGCTTCTTGCCCGGGGGCTGGGCGACGATGTCCACTCCGGTCTCCAGGATGTTCTCCGGGTCGGTGAGGACAAGGTCCGCCTCGCCGCCCTCAAAGAGTACCGCATAGAGCCGACGGAAGTGTTCGCGCACGTCCGTGAAGGTCTGGCGGAAATTCTCGCGCGTGGCGTTGTTGATCTTCGTGATGGCGGCCAGCAGGTCGTCCTTGGCCTTCAGCAGGTCGTTGATCTGCCCGATCAGGAACCTCTGCCTCTCGGCCAGGGCTTCATGCTCCTCGGGCGCGGCCATGTTGATGTTGCCCATTGCGGCGATGCGGCGGCGCAGCATCTCAAGCCTCTCCTGGTCGGCGACGACGCCATTATACTTGGCCTGCGCGTCGGCGAAAGTCATCTGCCATTCGTCCCAGAGGCGGGCCTTGAGCATGTCCTGCTTGCT
This sequence comes from uncultured Elusimicrobia bacterium, assembly GCA_964358065.1. Classification (GTDB taxonomy): domain Bacteria; phylum Elusimicrobiota; class Elusimicrobia; order UBA1565; family UBA9628; genus GWA2-66-18. Next base: position 22,790 of record CAYHNV010000013.1, read on the forward strand.
CTTGAGCGCGGCCGCGTGAACCTGGTGCACGTTCAAGTCGGCCTGGGCTTGGTCATACTCGGCTTGGAGGGTCTTCAAGAGGGAGAGGCGCCCATCGATCTTAAACTGGAGGTCCTGCATGCGCTCGAAGACGGACTTGGCCGCATTCTCCTGGGCGGCGAGCGTCGTCGAGAACTCATGGATCTCACCGCGCATGCGCTCCTGGCTTGCAAGGGTCTCCGACTTCCGCTGTGAGAGTTGCTCGGCCTCGGCAGCCAAACGCGCGATAGACGCCTCGAGGGCGTTCTTCTCGTCGTCCAAGCGCTTGCGCGAAGACTCATAAGCGGTCATCTGGTCCTGCACTCCCTTCAACTGCCATTCCTGAGCCGCGAACTCGGCGCGCTTGCCGGCCAACTCCACATGGGTGGCGTTGAGAGCCTCACTGACCTTCGACTCCTCGCCGCGGGCGGACGCGACGCGAGCTTCCGCCTCGGCCCGGACGCTCTTTGCCCCGAAGATGTCCTCTTTGGCCGCGGCAATCTGGGCCAGGGCGCGGGCTGATTCCTCCGTGGAGAGTTCCTCATTGCGAATGTGGTTCTCCAGGCTTTGCTCGAGAGAAGAGACGCGCGCCTTCAGCCCATGAGCGCGATTGGACTCCGCCGAGAGGGCCGCAGCCGCCGCGCGAGCCGCCGCGAGAGCTTCGCCCAGCGCCGACTCCGCGCGGGCGCGCTCACCGGCGAGCTGCGTGCCGCGGGACTCCAGGGTCACGACCTTCGCTTTGAGCTCACCCAGGTCGGCAAGCGTTGGCTGAGCGCCGTCCTTGGGGGCGCAGCCGCCATAGACCCAATGATCTCCAAAGAGTTTGCCTCCAAGCTCGTAGGCCTCGGCGAAGAGATGTCTCACGATCTTCTCGTGTCGCGGATCGAACTGAAGAGACGACAGAAGAGGCCGAGAGTTCTCGGGATAGGACCTCTCCGGCGCCTCCGCAAGGGCCGAGAGGACCAGGAACCGGGCTCGGCCGCTGCCGGCAGCTTTCAGCAGGTCGATCCCCGCGCGGGCGGCGGTGGAATCCTCGACGACGACGGCAAACAGCCGCTCGCCGAGCAAGTCTTCCAGGGCCGGCTTCGAGGCGTCATCGACGCGAAAAAGGCCGCGCACCATGCCCACGACTCCGGGGATGCCGGCGTTGAGCACGGCCTGGGCGCCGACCCAGTAAGGATTCTGCCCGCCCTGGCTCTCCAACGACTCCTGGCGCGCTTCGGCCTGGGCCAGATCGGAGTGAAGACGCACGCTCTCCTCTCCGAGTTCGGATTGGCGCCGACGCAAGGCCTCGGCTGCGGATTCGGCGAACTCGGAAGAGGCCTTCGCTTCACTGAGGCGCGCGGAACATGCGGAAATCTCCTCGCGAACCTCGGCGCAGCGGCCGCGCGTCTCAGCGGCCGCCACTGCGTCGCGCTCCAGGTTGCGCAGGGATGCGCGGGCCTGGGCGACGGCATGAGTGAGCTCCGACTCCGCGCCGGACAGACGGCGACCCAAGTCGTAGGACTCCTGAACCTTGGAGGAGACCTCCTTGGCGAGCGCGTCTTTGAGCGCCTGCGCCTGGCGAGCGCGGGCTTCGATGGCCGAAAACTCGGCCTCGGCGGCCCGCGCGCGGGCGCGGACCTCGGACAAAGCGGCCGCCGCCTGGGCGATGGACTTCATGACGGCTGCGATCTCCGGCGCGATGGCCGCGGCGCGCACGCCGTCGGCCGCCGCCTCGGCACGGCAGGCTGCGGCGCGAGCGTCCATTGCGGCGATCGCGGATGAGGCGCTCTGCAGGCGCTCCTCAAGGCGGCCGATAGAGGTCTTGGTCTCGGCAGCCTTGACGTTGGCCTCGATGAGGCGGTTCTGCTCTCCGGTCTTTTCGAGATTGAGGGCCGCCAGGTTGGCGCCCTCCGCCGCGATCTGAGAGCGACGCTTGCCCAGGAGCTGCTCGAGCGGCCCGATGCGCTCCTGCATCTGGGCCAACTCGGTCTCGGCCGCGGTCGCCTGCTCGAGGATGTGGGCGGTCTCCATCGCCGCCAGTTCTTCCTTATATTTAGCGTAGAGCTTGGCCCGCCGCGCGTCACTGTCGAGCTTCTTTACATGCTCTTCGATGAGCACCACGGAGTCTTGGAGGCGTCCCAGGTCCATGTCCACGCGGTCGAGCTTGCGAAGGGCTTCCTCGCGCTTGGCGTTATATTTGGCGACTCCGGCCGCTTCTTCAAAAAACGCCCTGCGTTCCTCCGCCTTGGAGCGGATCATGGCGTCGACGCCGCCCTGGTCGATGATGGCGTAGCCGTCGCCGCCCAAGCCGGTATCCAGGAACATCTCGCGGATGTCGCGCAGGCGGCACTGCGTTTTATTGAGGAAATACTGGGACTCACCGGAGCGGAAGAGACGCCGGGTGACGGTCACCTCGGAGTATTGGACGGCGAGCAGGGAGGATGCGTTGTCGAAGGTGAGGGTCACCTCCGCCATGGATAGGGGCGGACGCTTGGTCGTGCCCGCAAAGATCACATCGGTCATGGAGTCCGCACGCAGGGACTTCCAGGACATCTCACCCAAGCACCAGCGAACGGCCTCCATCACGTTCGACTTGCCGCAACCGTTGGGCCCGATGACGCCGGTAATACCCGGCTCAAACTCGACATGAGTCTTCAAAGCGAAGGACTTGTAGCCGCAGATGTCGATCGATTTTAGGTACATGGCACCTCGAGATGGGCTTGTGCGTCCATATTTTGACGTCTATTAGCTATAATTAGCATTATAACGTTGGCCACTATAGCATTTATCGTCGGTGGAATCAACACTTCGTCGTCGAACGATTGGGCCCATGGTCCCTTGACGAAAGCGTCCGTTCTCTTTACGCTATCATCGACGATATGATGCGGTTCCTGCTCCTCGCCGCGTGCCTTGTCGCCCCCGCCCCCGTCCGGGTCGCAGCGGCGGCCGTCGACGCCCCCGTCGCGGCGGACTGGCGCAAGGCCGGACTGCCGGACGGCGTGAAGGACGCCCTCTCGGGACTGGGCTACCGATTCGAAGACGACGGCCGAGTCCTCGACCCCCAGACCAAGACGCCGCTCGATTGCGACAGGCTTCTGGCGGCCATCCAGTCCCTGAAGGAAGCTCTCCCGCGGATGGTGTCGAAAGCCGTGGACGCGAGCGCGAGCACCGCCGAACTGCGCAAGCTCGCGGACCTCGACCTCGCGCGCATCTCGTCCTACTTCGACGCCTCGCGGACCTTGAGCGAGCGCCGAGACGCCGCCCATCCCGTGCGCGCGGGTGGATCCGGCCGCCTGGTCTCTCTTCCTTATTTCAAAGAGTCCGAGCGACTCGCCGGCCAGTAGCAGAGCGCGACGCCCTTGGAACAACTCGCTCGCGC
>CAYHNV010000014.1:0-26049 GCA_964358065.1 uncultured Elusimicrobia bacterium
CTGGACTACTGCCGCCGCTCGGCCAACCCGGTCGGGCGCATCGTCTTGATGATGCACGGCTACCGCGACTCCGAGCTCTTCCGTTACTCGGACGCGGTCTGCACCGCCCTCCAGCTGACCAACTTCTGGCAGGACGTCGCCGTGGACCTCAAGAAGGACCGCATCTATATCCCGGAGGAGGACTTCAAGGCCCACGGCTACTCGGAGGCCGACCTGCGCATGGGCGTGTGCAACGAGCGCTTCAAGGCCCTGATGAAGTTCGAGCTCGCCCGCACGCGCTCCCTCTTCGACCAGGGCAAGCCCCTGCCTGGGCGCCTGTGCTGGCCCCTTTCGCTCGAGATCCGCCTCACCTGGCTCGGGGGCATGCAGATCCTTAAGCTCATCCATAAGCTCGATTTCGACACCCTGCGCACGCGCCCCGCGCTCAAGAAGCGGGACTGGATCCCGCTGGTCGCGCGCGCCCTCATCGGGGCGTGACCGCGATGGCGCCCCGAGCCGAGAAGAAGTCGAACTTCTTCCCGGGCTTCCTGCTCCTGCCGCGGGCCAAGCGTTCGGCCCTCTCCGCCGTCTACGCCTACTGCCGCTTGATCGATGATATCGTCGATGACGGCAATATCCCGAAGACGGAGGCGCGCGGGCAGCTCGATTTCTGGCGCGCCGAGGTCGAGGGTCTCTACGAAGGACGCGCGACCCATCCCATCTCTCAGGCCCTGACCGGCCCCATCGCCGAGTTCAATATCCCTCAGGAGCCTTTCCTTGAGATGATCCGGGGCTGCGCGATGGACCTGGAAGGCACTCGCTACGAGACCATCACCGACCTCGAGAGCTACATGCGCGGCGTTGCCTCCTCGGTCGGGGTCATGTGCGTGCACATCTTCGGCTGGGACTACACTTCCCACGAACATATGATGCAGTTCGCGACGGACTTCGGCTACGCCTTCCAGCTCACCAACATCATCCGCGACGTCGGGGCCGATCTGGAACTGGGGCGCGTCTACCTGCCCCTGGCCGACCTGCGCGCGGCCGGCTATTCCATGGAGCGGCTCGTCGCGCGCGAGCCGTCGGAGGCCTTTGAGCGCATGATGCGGGTCCAGTACAAGCGCGCCAAGGACTATTACACCCGCGCCCGGGAGCGCGTGGACTTCCGCGACCGGCCGCGCCTCTTGCCCGCCGAGGTCATGGCCCATGTCTATGAGGGCCTGCTCGACGAGATCGAAGACGGAGATTTCCGCGTCCTGTTCCAAAAGACGCGGCTCTCGGTTCCGCGGAAAGCCTTCCTGGCGGTGAAGGCCTGGTTCTACTGCCATGGCTTCTGAAAAGACGGACGTCCTCATCCTTGGGGGCGGTTTCGCGGGGCTGTCCTGCGCCGTCGCCCTGGCTGAGAAGGGCCGCAGGGTGGTCGTGTTAGAGAAGAAGCCTCACCTGGGCGGCCGGGCCTACTCCTTCGACGAGAACGGCCTCGAGGTCGACAACGGCCAGCATCTGTTCATGGGATGCTACCGCGCCACGCGAGGCTTCTTGAAGACGATCGGGACGCAAGACAGGCTGGAGATCCACGACGAGGTCGTCGTGGATTATGCCGAGCCGGGCGGCAAGCGGGACAGTCTCGATTGTCCATCATGGCTTCCGCCTCCGTTCCATCTCGCCGCGGGTCTTCTGGGTCTTCGGGGCGTTTCTCTCATCGAGAAGAAGGCGTTGTTCGCTTTCGACCGGGCCCTCAAGTCCATGAAGTCGGGCCCGGTGCCGGAGGTCGTGGAAAAGATGACGGTCCGGCAGTGGCTCTCGTCGCTTGGGATTTCCAAGAACTTCCAGACCCGTTTCTTCGACCCCGCCGCCATCGCCGTCCTCAACGACAAGCCCGAGGTCGCCTCGGCCGCGGGCTTCATCCAGGCTTTGCGCGAGATGTTCTTCACAGGACGAGATGCTTCGTGTTTTGCGTCGGCCAAGTCGGGATTGTCTGAACTGTACACGGACGCCGCTCCCGATTTCATCGAGGCGCGCGGCGGGCGCGTCATCTCGAGCGCCAAGGCCGCCGGCCTCATCGAGGAAGGCGGGCGCGTGCGCGGCATCGTGACCGACATGGACTCCAGATTTCTTGCCGACCATGTCGTCTCGACCCTCCCGCCGTGGGATTTGAAAAGGTTGGCTCTGCCCGGCGTCCTGCGCGGTTCCTGGGAGACGTTGGCCCCCGCGCCCATCGTCGGCGCGACCATTCGTCTCGACCGCCCGGTCATGACCGAGCGGTTTATCGGGATGCTGAACACCGAGACGCACTGGGTCTTCAACAAGACCATGATCCATGGTCTTCGAGAGAGCGGTCAGACCTTGGCGGTGGTGATTTCCGGCGCCCACGCTCAGATCGGCCTGTCCCCGGAGAGGATTCTTTCCTCGATGATCCGAGACCTGTCGTCCTGCCTGCCGGAGTTCGCCAAGACCAAGGTCTTGGCTTCCAAGGTCGTCAAGGAGCCTTTCGCCACTCTTTCGCCCGTTCCCGGCGCGGAGGCCAAGCGCCCCGAGCCCGGAAGCGGCATGCCCGGCTTCTCTTTCGCCGGGGACTGGACCCGCACCGGACTTCCGGCCACCATCGAAAGCGCCTGCCTGTCCGGGCATATCGTCGCGCAGACGATTTCAGGGTCGTGCGCCGCCCATCCACGAGGAGAAAACAGGCTATAATACGGGCCGTGGAGGATGTGGTGACCAAATCGCAACAGTCAGCTCTTGCCGTGAAGAACGGCCAGATGGCACTGTGGGCGGACCATCCCAGCACAGAAGACCCCGAGTATCTCTCTCGGCAGTTGCTCACCTACATAGGGAACAAGCGCTCCCTTCTGGGCCAGATCGGCAATGCGGTCGAGCGTGTCAAGCGCAGGCTGGGGAAGACGCGACTTCGCGTGTTCGATGCATTCAGCGGCTCGGGTGTTGTTTCCCGCTTTCTCAAGGCGCATGCATCGTCGATCATCAGCAACGACTTGGAGGACTATGCGGCGGTGACGGCGCGCTGCTACCTGAGCAACAGGAGCAGCGTTGACTTGGCGGCCATCTCCGAGACCATCGCAGACCTGAACAGCCGGGTCCTGGACAGCGGGCTGCCTCCAGGCTTCATTGAGGAGTTGTATTCGCCCCGAGATGAGAAGCTCATCACCAAAGACGACCGAGTCTTTTACACCAAGAGCAACGCCCGGCGCCTTGACAACTACCGTCGGCTCATCGACGCTGCGCCCTGCGACATGAGAGACCTGCTGATGGGCCCGCTCCTGAGCAGGGCGTCCGTCCATGCCAATACCGCCGGGGTCTTTAAGGGTTTCTATAAGAATCGGGCTACCCAAATCGGCCAGTTCGGCGGGAGCGGTTCGGACGCGCTGACAAGGATCACCGGCGAAGTCCGTCTCGACCTGCCTGTCCTGAGCAACTTCGAGTGCGATAGCCAAGTCCTCCAAGAAGACGCCAATGCAGCCGCAATCCATCTGCGCGGCCTCGATCTCGCGTATATCGACCCTCCCTACAACCAGCATCCGTATGGTTCGAACTACTTCATGCTGAACTTGCTTGTGCGATACGAGCGGCCGCGCGAGATGAGTCGCGTCTCCGGCATTCCCACGGATTGGCGACGCTCCGACTACAATGTGCGCGCGAAATCGCTTCCTTTGTTGAGATCGTTGCTTCAAGCCATCGATGCGCCGTTCTTGATGGTGTCATTCAACGACGAGGGCTTCATTTCGCCGGACGAAATGCGCGCGATGCTTAAAGAACTCGGCACGGTGGATATCCTTGAAACGCAATACAACACCTTCCGAGGCGGCAGGAACTTGAATAATCGCTCGATCCATGTGACCGAGCAGTTGTTCTTGGTCGAGCGGAGGTAGTCGAGTGATCAAGTCCGATAAGTGGATTCGCGAGATGTCCAGGAAGCATCGGATGATCGACCCGTTCGTCGAGCATCTCGACGGCCACGGCAAGATCTCCTACGGGCTCTCCTCGTACGGCTACGACATCCGCGTGGCCGACGAGTACAAGGTGTTCACGAACGTGCACGGCACGGTCGTCGACCCGAAGAAGTTCGACGAGAAGGCGTTCGTCGACTTCAAGGCGCCGCAGTGCGTGGTCCCGCCGAACTCCTTCGCGTTGGCGCGCTCGCTCGAGAAGTTTAAGATCCCGCGCGAGGTCCTGGCCATCTGCCTGGGCAAGTCCACTTACGCGCGCTGCGGCATCATCATCAATGTGACGCCGCTGGAGCCGGGCTGGGAGGGCTACCTCACTATCGAGATATCGAACACGACGCCTCTGCCCGCGAAGATCTACTCCAACGAGGGCATCGCCCAGCTCCTGTTCTTCGGGGGCGACCAGCTCTGCGAGACCTCCTACTCGGACCGCCGCGGCAAGTACATGGACCAGGTCGGCGTGGTCCTGCCGCGCATCCTCGCCCAGAAGTGAACCTGCTCCTCCTGGTCCTCCTGGCGGGTCCGGCGGCTTCGACCGGGGTCGGCGGCGGCCATTCCGAGCCGGCCGTCGCGCAGGCTTCGGATGCGGCCGGCTCGCGCCGCGCTCTCTTGGAGGAGCTGTGGCAGCGCCGCATCCTGCCTCCGGACCGCAAGACGTGGAGCCCTGACGACTACGAGCTCCTGGAGCGCATCCGCCGTGACGAGGGCGACGCGCTGGCGCTCCTGAGGCGCCGGGCCGGCGGCGAGCGTGCCTGGACGGCCAGGCCCCGCGCGGGCGCCCTGCCGGGCGCGTCCCGTCTGACCAAGGGGGGCTACGAGAAGTACTGGTTCCTCCTGACCCAGGATGCCATCGAATACTTCGAGTCCAAGGGCGCCGATGCCAAGTCGGTCTTCACGCTAAAGGACCGGGGCGGCAAGTCCCTTTTCGACGGCCGCGGCGCCCTCACCGAGGCCGGGGCGTTCGTCTATCGCCGGGGCAAGCTCAACTTAGAGGTGTTCTGGAGGGGCGGTGATGGGACCGCCTTCGGGACTCGCCGTCCGCCGAAAGATCCTTGAGCCTCCGTCGGCAATTTGCTATCCTCCCCATTATGCCTCAGAAGAGCTACATGCACAGCCCCATCCAGGCGGCCAAAGAGCGCCGCTGGCACCACATCGATGCGAAGGGACTTGTTCTTGGCCGCATCGCGACCAAGGCCGCCGATCTCCTTCGCGGGAAACTGAAGCCGACCTATACGGATTACGTCGATTGCGGCGATTTCGTCGTCGTGACGAACGCCAAGCATGTCAAGCTGACCGGCAACAAGCTGGAGCAGAAGTTCTACTTCTCCCATTCGGGTTACGCCGGGGGCGCCAAGGTGACGCCGATGAAGCGGCAGATGGAGCGCGACCCCCGCAAGGTCGTCATGCTCGCCGTGCGCCGCATGCTGCCCAAGAACCGTCTGGCCCGCAAGCAGATGGTGCGCCTTAAGATATACGTCGCGGACACGCATCCGCACGGCATCCTCAATCAGAAGGCCAAGTAAACAACCATGGTTAAGAGCGAAGCGATCAGGGCGACGGGCCGCCGCAAGAACGCCATCGCGCAGGTCCGCATCCTGCCGAAGGGCGAAGGAAAGATCTTTGTCAACAAAAAGCCCGTCGAAGCGTACTTCAACGGCTTGCCGCACCAGGTCCGCGACGTGCGCTCTCCTCTCGAACTCATCGAGGGCGCCAAGGGCAGCGATTACGTCATCAAGGTCATCGGCGGCGGCATCTCCGGCCAGGCCGGGGCGGCCCGCCACGCCATCGCCCGCGCGCTCGTCAAGGTCGACGAGAAGAATAAGAAAGCTCTCAAGGCAGCCGGTTTCCTGACGCGCGACCCCCGCATGGTCGAGCGCAAGAAGAGCGGTCAGCCGAAAGCGCGCAAGCGCTTCCAGTACTCGAAGCGCTGATCCGGCGTCTCCGCAGAGACGATCATTTTGGAAGTGCTCAAGATTCGCGGACTAGCTCGTCTTGCCTCGGCGATTTTCGCCGGGTGGGGCGGGCTGGTCTCTTTTAAGGGGCTATGGGACCTCTTCTACGGCGAGCCCGAGGCGAATCTCTATGCCCCGGCCAAGTGGGCCTTCATCACCCAGCAGCAGTGGCTGCGCTACGCCGGTTTCGAGCTGGCCTATGGAGCGGCCTGCCTGGGATTGGCTTGGTACTGCCTGCGCTGGGGCTTGCGCCTGCCCGAGACCGTCGAACGGACCCGTCGTGAGCCTGAGTTCTCCCTCTTCGACTAGCCCATGGTGAGGGTGGGCTGTGCCGGTTTTCCCGTTGGAAGGGACCGTTACTGGGGGACCCTCTCATTTGTCGAAGCCAAGACCGGAGAGAGGATGCCGCGCCCCGGCACCCTGATCGGGTGGAAGGCCGACGCGCCCGCGGGCGCCGAGATCTCGCTTCAGGCCTACCGCCTGATCACCCATGGTCCCGAAGACCGTGGATTTCCGCCGGCGGGCAAGAAGCTGTCCAAGCCCCGCCAGATTCAGTGCGGCGCCTTCCGGGACAGCCTGGATGTTCGTGAGGCCTGGCTGGCCACACGGAATGCCGCTGATGCGCTAGGCGCCAGGATCGTGGTGTTCGAAAATCCCGCTTCCTTCCAGCCGGGACCGGACCGCCTGCGGGACATGTATCGTTTTTTCAAAGAGCTCCCTCGGGGTCGCTTTCGCTATGTTTGGCAGCCTCGGGGTGCGGCGTGGAATCGAAATATCATGGAGAAGATATGCGGGGATCTCGGCCTGATTGCGGCCTTCGACCCATTGAGGGAGGCACCCCCCCCGCGCGGCGGCTTCCGTTATTTGCGGCCCCAGGGGCCGCGGGTTGGAACCTTGTCTGTGGATAATTTGGACACAATTCGCCGATCCGTCGATGATTTCCCCGCCTATCTCGTCTTCTCTCATCGCGAGGCTTTTCGGGACGCCGAGCGCCTCATCGAGCCGAGGCGCCGGTGAGCCTTTGGTCCGGCCTGCGCGTGCGCTGGCAGGCGTTCAAGACCCGGCGCAAGATGAACCGTCAGTTCGGTCGTCGTGAGGACCCGTTCTCGTATGGCCTGTTCCCGTATGAAAAAGCGCGTCTGGACGCGATGCAGGCCGCCCTCTCCGGACGCCGCTGGAGCCGTGTTCTGGAGGCGGGCTGCGCGGAGGGCCATTTCACCGAGCGGCTCGTCCAGCTGGCCGACCGGGTGACGGCCCTGGACATCTCCGCCGTGGCCTTGGGGCGCGCGCGTCGGCGCGTGACCGCCGCCGAATTTCACGAGACAGACCTGCTGACGTGGTCCCCGCCCGCGGAGCAGCTCTACGACGCGATCGTTCTGGGCGACGTGCTGTACTATCTAGACCGCCCCGGGGTGGCCGCCGAGTTCGAGGCGCTCTTCCCGCGCGTGACTTCCTGGTTGAAGCCCGGAGGCCGGCTGCTGCTGGCCCACGGATTCGGCGGCGGCACGGAGTTGGCGCACCGGCGTCACTTCCGTGAACGTTTCGAGGCGGCGGGGCTGGCGCTGGTCCGCGAGGCGCCGGTGGAAGGCGCGGAGCTGGGCGGGGTGCGCTGCCTGCTCTCCGTACTCGAGTCGCGCTGACGAGGAAGACAGGCCATTGACAACCATCGATTTATATGGTATTATGGCTATGTCATTATGCACAGAACAACCATCATGCTGCCGGAGACTCTGCACGAACGTGCCCTGCGCCGCGCCCAAGAAAAAGGGGTGTCCCTCGGCCAGCTCGTCCGTGACTGCCTGAGCGCAGCGCTTCTCGGCGAACGCGTCGGCCAAGGAGGCGACAGTCTTCTGCGAGACGAGGCCGTCTATCGCGGTGCCGCGCCCAAAGACATGGCGGAGGGGCATGACCGCTATCTTTACGGCGAGCCGGAGTGATCTTCATCGACACGGGCGCCTTCCTGGCGCGCTACGTCGCGGAGGATCGTCTTCACGCGCAGGCCGCCGCCGGATGGGATCAGCTCAGCCGGGAGCGCGCCGCGGCCTTTACCAGCAGCCTGGTCCTGGCGGAGACCTTCACGCTTCTCGCGCGCCGGGCGGGCTATGCCTTCGCGGCGGAGCGCGCGCGGCACATCCTCGACTCGGGGGCGCTCACGGTTCTGCGGCCGAGCGAGCGTCAGGATCGCGAGGCGCTGGTATTGTTCGAGAAATTCGCGGACCAGGACGTCAGCTTCACCGATTGCGCTTCCTTCGCTCTCATGCGGCACCACCGCATCAAGCGCGCCTTCGCCTTTGACCGTCATTTCTCCATGGCCGGATTCGATTTGTGGCCGGGGATTTCGTAGACTGACTGCGATGCGCAAAGACACGCTCGATCCCCTGCGCGGCCAGGCGGAGACCCTCGGCGCGGCCGCCGACGCGGCCGCGGGGTGGTTTCGCGACCACACGCCGGCGCTCCTCTCGGCCGCGCGCACCGCGCGGCTGCGCTGCCGGAGCCGGCGTCAGGTCTGCGTCGCGGCGGCCCGCGGCCGGAGCGGACCCGGCAAGACGGATATCAGCGAGTTCTCCTTCTGCCTGCGCGAAGCCGTGGAGCATGCGGTCGCTTCCGTCAGCGAGGCCGCTCGCCTAGGGTCGCCCCACGACGAGGAGCTTGCCGCCTCATCCTCCGCCTTGAGGCTTTCGGCCCGAGCTCTCTTGCGCGCCGCCTGCCTCGCGGGTGCGGCCCGCGCCCAGGCTCTGGTGGAGGCCAAGCGTCATGCTTGCGAGGTGGAGCGCATGTGCCGCGCCGTCCGTGCCGAGTCGGATGACTCCGCGCTTTTCGTCGAATCCCTCAAACGCGCGGGGATCGCCGGGCTGTTGAGCTCGGCCGCCGAGGCCGTGCAGCAGGCGTGCGACGCCCTCGCCGGGAGCCTGGCCGAGTGAACAGCCGCGGCTTTCGTCTCATCCTCATTCTGGCGCTGGCCGTCGCACCCCGTGCCGCGCGCGCCGCCGCCCCGGATACCATCCGCATCCGCGTCTACCACACCAACGACATCCACGGCTGGATCATGTCCCGGCCCGACAAGAATCAGCCCGAACGCCTTGTGGGAGGCGCGGCCGCCTTGGCCTCGTTGATCGGCCAGGAGACCGGCCCCAAGCTGGTCCTTGATGCGGGCGACTGGTGGCAGGGCACGCCGGAGGGCTCTCTGTCCAAGGGCGAGGCCGTGGCGGATATCTTCAACGCCATCGGTTACGACGCGCTTGTCGTGGGAAACCACGAGTACGATTCGGGTGCCGCGGACCTCCGGGCACTCATCGGCAAGATCAAGGCCCCCGTGCTCTCGGCCAACACCTACACGGACGACGGCAAGCACGCGCCCTGGGTGAAGACCTGGATCATCAAGGAGGTCGCGGGCGTCAAGGTCGGCATCTTCGGCCTGACGACCACGAATATGCCTCGGCTCGCCTTCCCGAAGAACATCGAGGGCCTCAAGTTTCGCCGCGAGGTGGACGAGGGGCGCGATGCCGTCAGGCAGCTTAAGAAGGCCGGAGCCGAGGTGATCATCGCGGTCACCCACATCGGCTTGGAGGAAGAGGGCAAGGTCCCATTCGAAGGGGACCAGACCCTGGCCCGGGAGGTCGGGGGCATCGACCTCGTCGTGGGCGGCCATTCCCACACGACGCTGCTGCGTCCTCTGCGCGATGCCCGCAACGGCACCCTGATCGTCCAGGCCGGCTGCTATCTAGTCCGCGCCGGGCGCGCGACGCTGACTCTCGATGCTAAGACCCACAAGGTCCTCGCCCGCGAGGACGAGCTTGTCGAACTCCGTCCCGAGCGCGTCGGCTCGGACGCCTCGGTCCAGGCCATCGTGGCTCGGCATCAGCAGGCCGTGGGCAAGCTCTTCGAGACCGTCATCGCCACCGCGGCCGCGGCGATGAACCGGGAGGCGGACAGGGAGTCGGGCCTCGGGTCCTGGATGGCGGACTGCTACAAGGATTGGGCAGGCGTCGATGCCGCCTTCCAGAACGGCGGCGGCATCCGCGCCGACATCCCGGCCGGGCCGATGACCCCGCGCACCATCTTCAACGTGATGCCTTTCGATAACGCCCTCGTGAAGCTCCAAATGAAGGGCGCGGTCCTGCGCGATGTGTTGGACCACGGAGCGGGGATGGCGCGCATCAATCAGATCGCCGGCCCCTCCATCGTGTTCCGTCGCGGCCGACCGAAGGGGCGGCGCCTGGTCTCCGCCGAGCTGGGCGGCGCGCCGATCGACGACGCCAAGAGCTACTCCGTCGCGGCCCTCGATTTCATCGTGATGGGCGGCGACGGCTTCAATGCGTTCTCGCAAGCCGACGCCAGCGAGCCGACGGGGGTCCTGGCTCGCGAAGTCCTGCGTCAGTGCGCCGAGAGGCAGAAGACGGTCGTTGCACCCCCTGCGGGCCGGATGACGCTCAAGGAGGACTGATATGGTGTTCAAGGACGTCCGCGCGAAAGTCGAGAAGACGTGGACCACCACCAAGAAGCTCCTGGCCGCCATGAGCGTCTGGGGGCTCGTCTTCAGCCTTGTCACCATCGCGCGCCTGGGGGTGGCCTTCGACTACGACGACACCTTGGTCCAGTCCTCGGAGTCCTTCGCCAAGGCCGCCCGTTCCGCGCAGCCGCTGCGCAGTTCCGAATACTGGAATATCGTCAACAGCGCCTACGACCTGGAGACCCCGAAGATGCTGTCTTACAGCCTGGCTTGGGTCTTGCGCGGATTCGGCTTCCGCATTCGCATCCTGGCCGACCGTCAAGCCGCCGGGGGCGACGCCCTCAGGAAGGAATGGCGGCGCCTGGCACCCCGGGGCTTTGTCTTCGTCGGCGCGCCCGAGAACAAGCACCTGCATCTCCAGGACGGGCGTTTCGTCCTCTTTTTCGGAGACAGCGACCGGGACATGCTCGAGGCCAAGAACGCGGGTGTGCTGGCGGTTCGCGTCAAGCGCGGCGGCAAGTCCGTCTCTTCGGACGAGTACAATCCCGGCAAGCTGGGCGAGCTGGTCCTGCCCTTGTCGCAATATTGACCGGTGTCCGCGTCCGGGGCGGACTTCTGGAAGGGCAAGGGCGTTCTCGTCACGGGCGGAGCCGGCTTCGTCGGCTCACACCTCGTCGAGAAGCTCTTGGAGCGCGGCGCGCGCGTGCGGGTCGCCGACCTGCCCGGTCCGCTGGCCTCCGTCAACCTGGCGGCGGCGCGCGACCGTGTGGAATGCCTGGGCGTGGACCTCATGCGCCGGGATGATTGCGACCGCGCGGCGGAAGGCATGGAGATCGTCCTGAACCTGGCGGCGAAGGTCGGGGGTATCGCCTACAACCAGTCGCATCAAGGCACGATGTTCCAGACCAACAGCCTGCTGGCCCTCAACATGCTCGAGGCGTCCAGCCGCGCGGGAGTCGAGCGTCACCTGGTCGTCAGCTCCGCCTGCGTCTATGGTCGCGACGCGACCATCCCGACACCCGAGTCCGAGGGTTTCCTGGGAGATCCGGAAGCCTCCAACTTCGGCTACGGCTGGGCCAAGCGCCTGGCGGAGGTCCAGGCGCGGGCGTATTCGCTGCAGTATGGCTTGCGCGTGGCCATCGCGCGCCCCTTCAACGCCTACGGCCCGCGCGACCGATTTGACGAGACCGGGCACGTGATCGCCTCGATCATCCGCCGGGCCTGCGCGGGCGAGACGCCCCTGACGGTCTGGGGAACGGGCCGGCCGACCCGTTCTTTTCTTTATGTGGACGATTTCGTGGACGGCTTGATGCTGGTGACCGAGAAGCACGCTTGTGCTGAGCCGGTCAATCTCTGCGACGGCACGGAGGTCCGCATCTGCGAGTTGGCGGCGATCGTGGCCAGGGTCGTGGGCTTGGGCGCGCCGATCACGTACGACCGGAGCAAGCCGGACGGTCAGCCGTGCCGGGTCGGCGACACCGCTCTGGCCGCGCGGCTGGGCTTCCACCCGCGCGTCGGCCTCGAGGAAGGGATCGCGAAAACCGTGGCCTGGTATCGTTCCCAAGCCTAGCGCGAGTTTTTGTTCATGGACGTCCGAGGACGCGTAGACGGATGGAATAATACAGGAGCTTGACGAGGAACTTGGGCGCCTCGATCCAGAGGTTGAGCTTCGAGCGTCCGAAGCGGCGGGCGGTGAACGAGACCGGGACTTCCTTGATGCGCCCCCCGCAGTGGCGGACCTTGAGGATCATCTCCATCAGCAGGGCGTTCGTGTTCTCGCGCGTCTGGATCTTCCGCCAGAGCGGGGCGCGGATGGCCCGGAAGTTGGCGGAGAAATCCCGCACGTCGACCCCGCAGAGGGCCCTGACCACGGCGTTGCCGCAGATGCTGAAGGCGTGCTTGAGGGCGATCGCGGCGTTGGGGGTCTCGTAGCGGCCCTCGCGTGAGTGCCGAGAGCCCAGGACCAGATCGCAGCCCCTCTCGATCTGCTCAAGGAGGCGCGGGATGTCCGCGGGCGAGAAGGAGAGGTCCGCGTCCATCGAGAGGATGACGTCGCAGGCCGCGCGGTCGTAGCCGGAGCGCAGGGCCGCGCCGATCCCTTCTCTGGTCGGCTTGGTCAGCAGGCGAGCCTGCGGAAGGCCGCGGGCGATCTCCCCCACCACGGCTCCAGTCCCGTCCGGGGAAGAGTCGTCTACGACCAGGATCTCGTGAGGGCGGCCTTGAAGGGCCTCATGGATCAAGGGCAGGAGAAGCTTGATGTTCTCCCGCTCGTTATAAGTTGGGACGACCACGGAAACGCTTAACATTCGTGTGGCGATTGTACTATACGGCGCGAGATTCAATCTATTGACAAGCCCCGAGAGAGCCACTATCCTGGAGCCATGCCACCGTCCAGCGGCTTTTCAGGACCCCCAGCGGCCGTCCGCCGCGGGGGAATCGTCCTGGTTGTAGACGATGACAACGACGTCCGGCACGGCCTGCTTCGATGCCTCCAGGGCACCGAGTTTCGCGGCGTCGGCGCCGCCAGCGGGGCGGAGGCGATCCGAGCCATCCAGCGATCACATCCCCAAGCCGTCCTTCTCGACTGGGTCCTGCCGGGCGGCATCGACGGCCTCGCGGTGTTGAAGGCGCTGAAAGCGGGACCATCCACGAGCGATATCCCCGTCATCATGCTCTCCGGCATCAAGCGGCGCCAATCTGAGAAGCTCGCGGCTCAAAGAGCCGGCGCGGAAGGCCTTTACGCCAAGCTCGACGTGATGGTCGAGCGCGAGAGCCTATTAGGATTATTGCGCGCGGCCGTCGCCAAAAACAAGGCGCTTTCGACGCATCGGCTTCTCGTCATCGAGGATGATCCCGAGCTCCAAGACTTCATCCGGCTCGCCCTCGCGCGCAGGGCATGCGAGGTCCACGCGTCGAGCACCGGCCGCGACGGCTGCCGCATGGCCCGCGAGCTCAAGCCCGATCTCATTCTCCTTGATCTAGGCCTGCCCGACCTCAACGGCGTCGAAGTCTGCCATCAGCTCCGCGCGGACCTCGAGACGAAGGACATCCCGATCCTGGCGATGAGCGCCATGGACCGCAGGGCGGGCATCATCGAAAGCGCCGTCAAGGAACTGGGCATCGAGGACTACCTCCACAAGCCCTTCGGCGAGAACGAGCTCCTCCAACACATGTCACGGTTTCTCGGGGCCGGGAACGCCCGGAAACCCGACGACGCAATGCTCAAGCGCGGGCGAGTCCGCATCAGCCCCGAGTCGAGGCGCGTCTGGATCGGAGAGCGCCTCATACCGCGCGTCGGCTACAAGCAATTCGACCTGCTGCGCGTCCTGATGACGAACGCCGCCGGAGTCTCCCGGCAGGAAATCCTCTCCCGGATCTGGGGGGGCACCGAGAATGTAAAAATCGCGGACGTCACCATCCATCGGCTGCGCAAGGCCCTGGGGTTCGACGAGGCCGAGGGGATCATCGCGATCCCTCACGGCTACAAACTCATCGGCTGAGTCTCTCTCCCCCGCGAGCTGCCGCTCCCTGTAACCAAGTGTAACCAACTGTAATTGACATCCCCGGTTTCCGGGGCTATAGATGTGGTGGTTACCATGAACGCGGCGAGAACCCTTGCCTTTCTTCTGCCCTGGTTGGCCTGTTCAGCCGAGGCCCTCATGGTCAGCGGCAACATCGTTACGACGACCACCTGGCGACTCACCGACAGCCCTGTCGTCGTCACCGGCAACGTGACCGTGGTCGGTGTCACCTTGAACGTCGACCCCGGCGTCGTCGTAAAATTTAACGCGAGTCGCGGCCTCATCTTCAGCGGCGGCGCCTTGCGCGCGTTGGGGGGCCCCGGCCAGCCCATCTTCTTCACCTCCATCAAAGACGATTCCGTGGGCGGCGACACGAACGGGGACGGCAGTGCCACGAGCCCCGTGCCCGGAGACTGGGGATTCGTGCGGCTAGACAGCTCGGCCTCCAGCGCGACGCTGATCAACGTCCATTTCAGATATGGGGGCAACAGCTTCGTCGGACCGATGCTTTCGGCAGTCAACGGGAGCACGATCTCGTTGACGGGAGGCGAGATCGCCTTTTCGCGGCTGGATGGGATGCAGTCGGACGCGAGGAGCGTCCTATCGGCCTCTAGCGTCGCGTTCCATGGGAACTTGGCGTGGGGCTTCAACGCCGGCGGCTTGACGCATCATCTCAGCGAAAACGTATTCGCCGATGGCGCGCAGGGAGCCCGCATCGCCATGCCGCAGACGGTGCGGGCTCAGGGGAACCTATTCAAGGACCTTTCGATCTTGGCCATGAGTATCCACCCCGGCGTGACCCTCAATGGATTTGAGGACACGACGGTTGTCCGCACCAGCACAGGCGGTATCATGGGCGTCGAAATCATGGGTTTCCCGTCGGTGGTGACGGCTCCCGCCGCCTGGGTGGGCTCGTCCCTGCCCTTCGTGTTTAGGGGCCAGGTCATCTTCAACCCCGGAGCCTCCCTAACGGTGACGGAGGGGGCGGTGGTGAAGGCCCTTACGAATAACGCCCAGCTCTTGCTCGGCGGGGGTCTCGACGCTCTAGGTAGCCCCGCCAAGCCGATTACTTTCACCAGTCTCAATGACGACAGCGTCGCCGGCGATACCAACGGGGACGGCAGTGTCACGAGCCCCGTGCCCGGAAACTGGGGATTCGTGCGGCTGGACGGCTCGGCCTCCAGCGGGACGCTGATCAACGTCCATTTCAGATATGGGGGCAGCAGCTTCGTCGGAACGATGCTTTCGGCAGTCAACGGGAGTACGATCTCGTTGACAGGAGGCAAGCTCAGTCATTCGCAGACGGACGGCATCAAGTCGGAAGGCAGTTCCATGATCTCGGTTTCCTCCGTTTCCTTCAACGGCAACCTGAATTGGGGGTTGAATGTTATCGGCGGCCGGATTCCCCTCCTGGCCGGCAACACCTTCACCGGCGTGAAGGGAGCTCGCGTGGCCGTCCCCCAGACCATCCAGGCCAACGGGAACACGTTTGAAGACCTCACGAGTCAGGCCATGGAGGTTCATCCGGGCGTGACCCTCAATGGATTTGAGGACACGACGGTTGTCCGCACCAGCACAGGCGGTATCATGGGCGTCGAAATCATGGGTTTCCCGTCGGTGGTGACGGCTCCCGCCGCCTGGGTGGGCTCGTCCCTGCCCTTCGTGTTTAGGGGCCAGGTCATCTTCAACCCCGGAGCCTCCCTAACGGTGACGGAGGGGGCGGTGGTGAAGGCCCTTACGAATAACGCCCAGCTCTTGCTCGGCGGGGGTCTCGACGCTCTAGGTAGCCCCGCCAAGCCGATTACTTTCACCAGTCTCAATGACGACAGCGTCGCCGGCGATACCAACGGGGACGGCAGTGTCACGAGCCCCGTGCCCGGAAACTGGGGATTCGTGCGGCTAGACGGCTCGGCCTCCAGCGCGACGCTGATCAACGTCCATTTCAGATATGGGGGCAGCAGCTTCGTCGGACCGATGCTTTCGGCGATCAACGGGAGTACGATCTCGTTGACAGGAGGCGAACTCAGTCATTCGCAGACGAGCGGCATCGACGCCCAAAGCGGGTCGGTCCTCGATCTTTTCGACGTCACGATCAGCTCCAACAGAGTCGGCGTCTTTACGAGCGGCGCCGTCAGGGCCGACGTGCGGCGGTCCTCGATTTACGGCAACTCCGACTTCGGCGTGCAGAATAATAATTCGTCCATCCGCGTCTCGGCTCAATTCAATTGGTGGGGCTCGAGCGCGGGCCCCGTCCACTCCTCCAATCCAGGGGGAGCGGGCGACCGCGTCTCCGACTTCGTGGACTTCATCCCATTTTTCACCGCTCCGGACCAAGTACGGCCTCCCGAGGCGACCTCGGTGGCCCTCCTTGACCCCTCGCCCACGCAGTCCAAGACGGTCCGGTTCCGGGTGAAGTTCAGCAACCGCATGGACGTCCAGATTCAGCCGACTGCGACTTACAGCCTGACCTCGCCCTTCGACGCCTTCGCCGTCGGCTCCGGGACCTTCCTTAGTCCTATCTCGTGGGAAGCCGCCGCCGTCATCCCCTCGACCGCGCCGGATGGACGCTATTTCCTGCGGCTCTCGGACGCGCGGGACGAGGCCGGGGCGGCTCTCATCATCAGCACTTACCCCTTCTACGCGGTCGACAACACTCCGCCCCAGGCGGCCGTCACCTTGCCGGCGGCAAACTCGACTGTCTCCAGGCCGCTCACGGTGACGGCGTCGGCGGAGGACGCCAACGGCGCGGCAAGAGTGGTCTTCGACGTGGACGGCGTGGCGCTCGCCACGGCGACGGCTCAGCCCTTCGTCTTTTTCTGGGACACCAGGGATTTCTCCGACGGCCCGCATACCTTGAGGGCGCGGGCCTTCGATACGGCGGGCAACCTGGGCGCCGCGGCCGTCCCCGTGATCGTGAGCTACGCCCCGCCGGCCGCCCCGAGGATCGCCTCGCCGGCGGACGGGTTCGCGACCAGCGCGGCCACGATCAGCGTCTCCGGCGCGGCCGAGCGCGGGACCAAGGTCCAACTCCTGGTCAACAGCCTGGACGTCGCCACCGCGAGCGTGACCAACCTTGGCGCGTGGTCGCTCCCGACCGTCATCCTGCCGGCCGAGGGTGAGATCGCGCTCACGGCCGTCGCCTTCGCGCCGCGCGGCTTCAGCGGGCCGTCGGCGCCCGTTCGCGTGACCTACACGACGAGGGCGCCGAACCCGCCCATTTTGGTGCAGACGGCCTTGCTCTCGAACGGACGGGCGAAGATCTCCTGGCAGGCGGGTCCCGGAAAGGCGGCGGCGAATTATCACGTCTATCGCTCGACGAACGATCTCAACCTGATCCCGGGAACCGCGGCGCCCGCCGCGCTGCGCGTGGCGAGCGGTCTGACCTTGACCGAGTTCACGGACGCGCCGCTCCGCGACGACCTCTACTTCTACGCGGTGACCGCGCGCGACGGCGCGGGCAACGAGAGCCTCCTGTCCGACGCGCCCTACGCTTTGGTCGACCGCGTAGCTCCGAGCGCGCGCGTGTCAATGACGACCATGACGCCTCTGGGGCCCGGCTTGTATCCGTTCACGTTGACGCTCAGCGAGGTTCTGTCGGCGGTCCCGGTGCTGACCTTCACGCCGCAGTTGGGCTCGCCGCAGGCTCAAACCTTGACGGGCGTGACGGGCACGGTCTGGCGCGGCACCTTGACTGTGACGGGGGCGATGAATCCGGGCATGGCGGCTTTCGCCTTCGAGGGCCGCGACCTCGCCTCAAACCTTGGAACGACGCTCACCGCCGGCGCAGCCGCAGCACTCGACACGCGCGGCCCGGTCGCCGTAATCGCGCTGTCGCGGCCTTCCCCTATAAACGCTGATGTTGTGGGGGTGACGCTTTCGCTCGATGAGCGGGCGATTTCCACGCCGTCCTTGTCTTGGACTGCGAACGGCGCCGTGTCTCGGTCGCTGAGCGTGAGCGAAGCGGGGGGGTTCAATGGCCGGACCTGGACGGCGGCGCTCTCGGTCGCGGCCAATACGCCTCAAGGCACGGCCGTCTTCCGCTACTCCGCGACTGACGCGCTCGGCAACGTCGCAACCGAGTTGACGGGGGTGGCGACCTCGTTTATCGTGGACACGATAGCACCCAACCCGCCGATCCTGCCGCGCGCCAATCCCGGCCCCGGAGGCGCCATCGATATAGCCTGGAGCGGCAACGCCGGCGAACTGCCGGCCCACTACCGCATCCTGCGCGACTCCGTCCAACTCACGACCGTCGCTCCCGCGGCGGACCGGACCGGCGCATATGCCGACGTCGCCTCCGACGGCCTCCACTCTTATCTCATCGTCGCGATGGACGCGGCCGGCAACGCCAGCACGGCGGCCGCCGTCTCGGGCACGGCGGACGGGGTTCCGCCCTCCGTGCCGCTCGCCTTGGCCGCCTCCCTCAACGGCTTCAGCCAGATACACCTGACCTGGACACAGGCAAGCGCCGACACGGAGAACTACCGCCTCTACCGCGCGACCGTCCCGATCACGACGGTGGCTGGCCTCGTCCCGCGCTCGGCGGTCTCGCCCTTCATCGCCTCGCCGGGCGCCGACGGGAACTACCGCTATGTCGTCACCGCCCGCGACGCCGCAGGCAACGAGAGCGCGCTGTCAAACACCGCGACCCAAAACTTCGACCAGGCCGCGCCGGTGATCGAGATTACGGGCGTCACGAACGGCCGGATGTCGAACCAGAACCTCGTGATCGCCTTCACCGTGACCGACGCCAACCTCAATCCCGCCTCGATCACCGCCCGTCTGGACGGCCAGCCCTTCGCCTCGGGCTCTACGGTCTCCCAGGAAGGCGCGCACTCCCTCTCCATTACGGCCAGCGACTTCGAGAGCCACTCCGCGACGGTCACCGTGAGTTTCACGCTCGATAAGACCGCGCCTGTCCTCGCGGCGGGGGTGGCCGACAGCGTCTTGCTCGTCGGCGCCTCCTCTTTTACGGTCTTGGCTTCAGATCTCCATCTTGCCACCTCGAGCTTCCTGCTCGTCAACGACTCCTTGGGGAGCACCGTCGCCTACCGCTCCGGTGATTTAATATCCCGCGACGGGGCCTACCGCCTGATATTGACCGCCGCCGACGCGGCGGGCAACGTCTCCGCGCGGACGATCTCCTTCACCGTTGATGCCGCGCCCGGGGCACCGGGATCGCTCGCGGTCGTGATCGGGGACACCGCGCTGCTGTCGTGGGCTGCCCCCGAGCCGGACGTGGTCGCCTATCGCGTCTACCGCGACGGCAGCCGCGTCAGCTCAAGCCTTCATGCGGGCGTCTCGTATGAGGACGTCGGCTACACAAGCGGCGCTCACGTCTACGAAGTGTCTGCCGTCGACGCGCGCGGCTTCGAGGGTCCCAAGGCGCGCGCTAATGTCCCGGCCATGACGCTGGGGCTTTCAGCCCCGACGCTCACGCGCGGCTACTTCGACGCGTTGAGCGTGCGTGCGGTCAACGCCTCGGGGCAGGCGCTGAGCGTGGGCCCGGCGCTGGCGGAAGTGATCGCGGCCGGTGTGGTCGCGGCCTCGGCGACGGCGAACGCGGTCTCCGTTCCGGCCGGGCAGACCGCGACCTTGACCGCCGTCGTCGCCACACCGGTCGACCTCGCGGCCTCCGCCGCGGTGCGTCTGACCCTCGCTCTTCCGACCGACGTGGGCGCCGCGGTCTCGCTGACGCGCCTATTTTCCGTGATGGCGGCCGAGCCGCAGCAGCCGCTCATCGAGGCCCTGCCCGACGTCCTCCTGGCGGGGGGCTTGAGCCCAGTGCGCGTGCGCCTCTACAACCGCGGCTCAGCCTCCATGGACGTCATGACGGCACGCATCGAGAACTCGACGACGGCGGCGGTTGACGCTGTGACGGTCCGGCTCAAGACCCCCGACGGCACGGTCCTGGCTGCAGCCGGGATCAAGCAGACCGTGGGGGCCTCGATCACCTTGATTTCGGGCTGGCAGGTCTACTTCGTGACCGTGCCTCCGGGCGGCTCGCTTCTAACCGAACCGGTGCTCGTCCCCGTCCCGGACTCGGCCTCCGGCAGCCTTTCGGTGTCGGCGGTCGTCAGTACGCCGACCTACGACCTGGGCTTCGTGCGCGCGCCCGGACGCCGGAGCTTCGCGAGCGCCGTATCCCAGGCGGTCGCCCGGCAGCTCCCGTACCGTGCCTTGGTCTCGCCGCAATCGCCGTTCTACGACCAAGGCTCGAGCGTGACCTTGACGGGCACCGCCTTTGATTCGCTTAATGTGCCGGCAACGAACTCCCAAGTCGCCGTGCGCATACTCTCCGAAGGTTTTGACCGGCGGCTGTTCGCGCTCACCAACGCCTCGGGGGCGTTCACCACGGTCTTCAACCCGCTCCCTAATGAGGCGGGCGTCTACGCGGTCTCCGCCTTCCACCCGCAGGCCATCGCGGGCTCGGCGCAAGCGACGTTCTCGATCGTGGGCTTCGACTTCAGCTTCACGAGCTTCAACGTGTCGCTCGCGCAGAACAGCTCATACCGCTTCACGACGATCCTCAAGAACACCGGCGCCGCGGCGCTGGCGACTTTGGCCTTCAGCACGCCGACGCTGTCCGGGAGGGGGTTGAGCGTCGTGCTCGATAGCCTTCCGGCCTCGCTTGCCGCCGGGGCGCAGGCGATCATCGGCGTCACGGTGTCGGCAAGCCCGACGGCTTCCTCGGGAACGGTCAACCTGGTCGCAACCGAGGACCACGGTTACAATCGCGCGCTTCCGATCGTCGCCACGGTCTTCCCCGCGGTCGTCATCCCCGCCGCCGAGCCCCAGCAGTTCTTAGTCGGCGTCCTGGGCGGCGAGACGCGCCTACAGTCGATCGTCCTGCGCAACAAGGGCTTCGACACCTGGCGCGACGTGGAGCTTTCCACGCCGGCGCTGTCCTTCGTGACCCTTCAGGGGCCGTCGCGCTTGGGCGACATCCCGCCGGGCGGCAACATCACGGTGACGTTGGCTATCGCCCCCTCGCTCGCCCAGCCCAATCAAACCTATAACCCGAGTCCCCTGCTCCAGGTCCTCTCGGCCAACGCCCCGGCGCTTGCGATCTTGGGCGGGGTCGCCGTGACCTCGACGCGCAAGGGCGCAGCTTTGGTCAGCGTCATCAACGCCGACAAGCCGAGAAGCGCCTCGGGCCAGGGCGAGGGGATTGCGGGCGCTTCCCTGACCTTGATCAGCCTCGACGTCTCAGGGCTCTTGTTTAAGGTCACGGCCGACCTCAACGGTGTCGCGAGCTTCACGGACATCCCATCGGGCAACTACGTCTGGCGCGCGGAGTCCTCGGGCTTCCAGGCCAAGTCCGGCACCGTCGTCATCGAGCCGGGTGTCTCCAATCTCGTCGAGGCGATCCTCGTCACCTCGGTCGTGACCTATGAGTGGAAGGTCACGCCCACGACGATCACCGACAAATATCAGATCGCCTTGGCGGCGACCTTCCGCACCGACGTGCCGGCACCCCTGCTCGTCTCAGATCCGCCCATGATCGACCTGAACATGGTCGGCGGGCAGACCGCCTACAGCCAGTTTACGATCACCAACCGCGGCCTGATCGCGGCCACCACAGTCAAGGTCAACTTCAGCGGCTCCGCGGCGGTGCAGGTCACTTTGCCCTTCGACGAAATCCCGGTGTTGCTGCCGGGACAAAGCGTCGTCGTCCCGGTCAAGATATTCCTCGTCCATGCGAGCTGCGAGGGCGTTCAGGCGCTGGTCAATGCCCTGAGCCAATGCGCCGCCGGCACACTTGAGTCGCGCAGCTACTCAGGACCCAACATCGTGGCCGGTAATGACAACGGCCGCGCCTGCGGCGGCGGTGTCGGTATGGCCGGCAGCGGCGCCGGAGGCGGCGGCGTCTCGTTCTCAGCACCCGTCAGCGCCGTCGCCGCCGCGGCACCGGGGGCCGGCAGCGTTTCCGCATGCGCCGTGGGGCCCAAGTCCGGTCATAAGGCCAACGCCAAGGCTCCCGGGGATCGGGATCCGAACGTCAACACCATGGCAAGGACGCCGGACATCGCAGCGTCAGCGCTTCCCAAGAATTGCGGCTCACCCGGCATCGGGCTCGATTTCCGGTTCCTGGGAAACGGCGCCAGCGGGGAGTACGGCGTGGGTTGGGCCGCGGACTTCGGCTACGAGATCAGGATCAACCCGGACGGCACCTACTCGGTCAAGGGCCCCGACGGAGCCGAGACGGTCTACGCCCCGGTCGGCGACCTGCTCCAGCCGCTCAACGGCTCCGGCCCGCTGTTCGCCAGGCCCGTGAACGTGGACCGGCAGCTGGCCAATCCCTCTCCCACCAGCAGCTACGGCGCCGTCTGCCTGGGTGCGGCCTCCGTGCTCACGTATCACGGCTACTCGTGGAGCCGGACCTCAGGCGGGTGCAGCGCGAGCACGGGCGATCATTTCACGGTTTGCCCCGGCCCCGATCCTCGGCCCGCTTCGTGCGGTGTTGCCGGCATGATCGCGGCCTACCACGAGATCAAAAACAGCGAGGGCGACGTGGAGTCCTACGAGTACTACAACTCGACCGGCGCCTACCGGCTGACGCAGTACGCCGACAAGAACGGCAGCCTGATCAAGTACATCCGCAGCAACGAGGGCCGTGTCGATCGCATCGAGGACAGCCACGGCCGCTTCATCAACCTCGTCTACAACGCCGCGGGGCGCCTGACGGGCACGAACGACTGGGCGGGTCGCACGACGGCCTTTACCTACGACTTGCAGGGGCGACGGATCTCGATGCGCAACCCGATCGGCGACCCGACGGCCTACGCCTACGACGCCCAGAACCAGATGACGCAGATCACCTATCCCAACGGCGGCCGCTTGAGTTTCGCCTATGACGCCGGGGGCAAGGTCGTCTCGACGAGCGAGGACGGCGGCGTCAACTTCACTCAGTACGCGTCCTCCGGCTCGAGCTCTTTGGTGACCGACGCCTTGGGCCGCACCACGCGTTATGAGACCCTCGAGAACAACGGGCTCAAGCGTTTCAGTAAGATCATAGACCCCGCGGGCGGAGTGACGAGCATCCTTTACGACGCCGAGATGAACCCGCGCGCGGTGACCGACCCGCTCGGGCGCACGACGAATATTCAAACCGCCTACAACGACGACGGCAGCCTCATCAGTCAAACGCATACCAACCCGTTGGGCAACAGGCAGAGCACGACGTACGGCGCGGGGGGAAACTTCCCGATCAGCGTCTCGGACGCCAGGGGCAATCTGACGAGCATGTCGTACGACGACAAGCGTAATCTGATCCAGGTGACGGACGCTCAGCAGAACTCGACGCGCATGAGTTACGACGCGTTTGGGCACGTCGTGGGCTTAAAGGACGCGCTCGGCAACATCACCGCGATGGCCTACAACAACAACGGGGCGTTGACTGCCGTGACCGATCCGCTGGGCCGGACCGCGAGCACCGTCCGCGACAGTCTGAGCCGCGCCACGGCTTTTACCGACCCCGCGAACAAGAGGACGGCGATGGTCTACGACGCGGCCGATCACGTGACCCAGGTGACGGACGCGAACAATGGTGCCACGATCGTCACCTACGAGCAAGGCCGCGATGAGCGGCTGCCCAAGACGATCAAGGACGCTAAGAATCACACGACGACGATGAACTACGACATCCAGGGCCGGGTGACGAGTGCTGTCAACGCGCTCAGCCAGTCCGCGTCGATCGGCTACGACGCTAAGAGCCGTCCGACGAGCGTCACGACGCGAAACGGCCAAGCCATCGGCTTCGTCTATGACAATCTCGACCGGCTGACGCAGCTGTCCCCGCCGGAGGGTAATATCGCGATGACCTACGACGCGGCGGGCCGAATGCTGACGGCGAGCAGCTACAACAGCTCGGCGCTGGCGATGACCTACGATGAGGTCGACCGCGTGACGCAGGTGGTCCAGACCTTGCCCAACGGCTATACCTTCACGATCGGCTATTCATTCGACGCCAACGGCAACCGCACGGGCATGACGACGCCTGTAGGGAACTTCAGCTACGCCTACGACTCGCTCGACCGGGTCACGAGCATCACAAATCCATACGGACAAATCGTCACCTTTACCTACGACGTGCTGGGTCGTCGGACGAAGATGGCTTATCCCCACGGCACGCAGGCGAACTACGCCTACGACGCCGCCGGTCAGATCGGGCAGGTGCTCCACCAGAAGACGGCGGGCCAGACGGCCATCGCCTTCACGAACTATGTCTACGACGTGAGCGGCAACCGGACGGGGCTGACGGACGCCCGTGGGAGCCACGCCTTCACGTATGATGCCTTGAACCGGCTTGCCACAGCGTTGCATCCCGGTCTCAGCGAGAGCTTCGCCTACGACGCGGTGGGCAATCGCACCGCAGACGCGGTCAGAACCGGCTACGTCTACAACAGCGCCAACCGCCTCGTCTCGGACTCGAGCTACACCTACACGAGCGACGCCAACGGCAACGTCACGTCGCGAACAAACCGGGTGACGGGAGTGATGACGACGCTGGTCCACAACAGCGGCAATCAGGTGACCGAGGCGGCCGTGGCCGGGGTCGCCGTCGGAACCTACAAGTACGACGCGGCGGGAAGGCGCGTCGAGAAGAATACGGGCGGGACGGTTACCCGGTTCGTCTACGACGGGCCGAATATCCTGGCGATACTGGACGCCAACAACAACCTGCTGGCGCTGTTCACGCACGGGCCGGGGATCGATTCGCCGCTGATCATGCGACGGGGAACGGCGGACTATTTCTACCACGCTGACGCCTTGGGCAATGTCGTCGCGCTGACGGATTCGAGCGCGAACATCGTCGAGACCTACGAGTACGGCGCTTTCGGCAAGACGGCGATCAAGGATGCGCAAGGCAACCCGCACGACGCCTCGACGGTCGGGAATACGTTCATGTATACCTCGCGCGAGTTCGACGCCGAGACGGGGTTCTACTTCTACCGGGCGCGGTATTACGACCCAGACACGGGACGTTTCATTGAGGAAGATCCGATCCCGAGCATCAATCTATACGCTTACGCGGCCAATAACCCTCAGTTGTTTAACGACCCGCTCGGGTTGTGCCCAAGCGGAAGAAATCTGGGCAGAGATCTTGGCAACGCGGTTCTGAACACAATTGGTGGATTTGGGAATGGTGCCTCACTAGGTGGAATCGGATCGGCTGGTGGATTTTACGAGCAGTCTTCCCTCGCATATCAAGCTGGAAACGTGGTTGGATATGGGGTGACGGCTGGCATCCTCACAGCCGGAGCAGGTGCCGCATATTTGGCCTATGGTGCCGCTGCCGGCGCCGTACTGGCAGAAGGCACACAAGTATATCGGGTGTGGGGTGGAGATTCTGGAGCAAACGGACGTTCTTGGACGACCGTGAACCCTGGAACCGTTGCCAACTATCGCAACTTGGCAGGTCTACCTGCGGAAAACTCTGGGCGATTTGTAAGCACAGGCTACCTGGTGAACACATCGGGGGTGATACAAAAATCCGCTTCACCTCTCGCAGGGAATTCAGGAGGGCTGCGGGAGTTGCTTATTCCAAATCCAGCCGTACAAGTACGGCTAACGAATGTCCAAGGAATTAACCCGGAGTATTAATCTATGAATATTCCCGATTTCTATTTAGCCTCTACTGAAAGCAAACGGTTTGAACACCCACGACGTTGCAGGGCACTGAAACGCGTTTGCTCTGAAAGCCGAGATGATCTCCTTCTGATTCAAATCGAGCCGCCACTTATTGGGCAGGATTACGGTCTTGGATCGAACGATATTAATGTTGTGGCCGTTGCGACGCGACACATGGGGGATTCGTTATTCCCAATACAGAGTTGGCCTGTGTATGTCCACGTTGCACGAATCCTGACCAGGTCTCCTGCCGAAAGTGAGCACTTTAAAGATGCTGAGTTGGAAGCAATTGCTTGGGCAGAACTTTACAGGACGGAAGAGGATGCGCAGTTGAAGAAAATGTAAGGGTTGGAGAATTGGCGCGACGTCTCCCCATAGAACTAGGCCATGATGAACTGCGGTTTGAAGGCGACAAGAGGATGAAGAAATGAAATTAACTTCAGTGCTGTTGATCGGAATAATGGGCGCAACCGCGCATGCGGCGACACCTCGAATTACTCTCGACGAGTTGCGGGCTCTGCAACTGAACAAAGCCCCAATCGAACTCGTTGACG
>CAYHNV010000015.1:0-25441 GCA_964358065.1 uncultured Elusimicrobia bacterium
GTCCATTTTTTTTTCATCAACTGTAACTTCTTTTAATTCTTTTATTTCTTTTGTTATGTTGTCTTTGGTTACAGAAACCTCGCCGGTAAGAACAACTATTTTAGAACTTTTTTCTTGGGCATCAATAATAAAAGATGTCCCTCTAACTCCGGCAATAGTGGTAGGAGTTGAAACCTCAAAAGATTCATTTTTATTCAGTTTTTTTAAATAACCCCCCTTTAATTTTAAATTTTTTAAAGCCTGACCCCATCTGTCCATCTGCTTGTTATAAAATTATCGCATGAGAGCGATCATCCTCAAGGAGTTCGGCGGCCCCGAGAATCTGGTGCCGGCGACCCTGCCGGACCCTGTCCCCGGCCCCGGCGAGGTCCTGCTCAAGGTCCGCGCCTGCGCGCTCAACCATCTCGACCTCTGGATCCGGACAGGCCTTCCATCCTCGAAGGTCAAGCCCCCGCACATCCTGGGCTGCGACATCGCAGGTGAGGTGGTCGCCCTCGGACCCGGAACGCGCGCCGTCGCCCTCGCAACCCGCTTCGCCGTGCACCCGGGGCGCTCCTGCGGCCTCTGCGACGCCTGTCGCGAAGGCCGCGACCCGGATTGCCCGTCTTACGGAATCATCGGCGCCTACGGAGGCCTGCCGGGCGGCTACGCGGAGCTGATCTGCGTGCCCGCCCTGCATCTTCTCCCAATGCCCGACACCATGTCCTTCAGCGACGGCGCCGCCATGCCGCTGACCTTCCTGACCTCCTGGCACATGCTCATGACCCTGGCCGCCCTGAAGCCCGGCGAGACGGTCCTCATAATTGGAGCCGGCGCTGGCATCTCGGTGGCCGCCATCCAGATCGCGAAGCTCGCCGGGGCCAGGGTCATCGCCACTTCGACGTCGAAGGCGAAGCTGGAGTACGCCCGGAACCTGGGAGCCGACGCGACGATCCAGCACCCGCCGGAGGACCTTGCCCGCGCCGTGCGGCGCCTGACCAAAGGCCGCATGGTCGACACGGTCTTCGAGCATGTGGGTCCGGCAATTTTCGGTTCGGCCCTCAAGTGCCTGAAGCCTTCAGGTCGCCTGGTCACCTGCGGAGCAACCTCGGGGCCGACGCTCGAAATCGACCTGCGTTACGTCTTCAGCCGCCAGCTCAAGATCATCGGCGCCAAGATGGGGAACCTCGCCGAGATGCGGACGGTCTGGGCCCTCGCGGCTGAAGGCCGCCTCAAGCCCGTGGTGGACCGGACCTTCCCGCTCGAGGCAGCGCGCCAAGCCCACGAATACCTCGAGGCCAAAACACAGTTCGGCAAGGTCGTGCTCACGCTTTGAAGTGCCAGAACTCCGTTCCCGCCTGGCTGCTCGCCTGCGCGCTGGCCCTGCCCCTGATGGGGCTCTCCTCGCCGCTCATCGAGGTGGACGACGCCCGCTACGCCGAGGTCCCGCGCGCCATGGCCGCCTCGGGCGACTGGGTCCAGCCCTCCCTCAACGGTATGCCCTACATCGAGAAGCCTCCCCTCTGGTATTGGGCCGCGGCGGCCTGCGAAAAGGCCTTCGGCACGAGCGAGGCCGCGGCGCGCCTGCCGCTGATGCTGCTGGCCTTGTTGGGAGCGGCCGGAGTCTGGTGGCTCGGCTCGTGGCTGTACTCCGCCGGAACCGGCCGCGCGACCGCGGCGGCCACCGCGACCTCCGCGCTCTGGCTCTTCCTCTCGCACAACATGACCCTCGACATGCCGGTGAGCGTGTTCCTGCTTTGGGCCACAGCGCTCGCCCTGCGTGCGATGGCTTTCCCCAAGGACGCTCGCTGGGCGGCGCCCGCCGCCTGGCTGGCGGCCGCGCTCGCTTTCCTAAGCAAGGGGCTGATCGCGCTTCTCCTGCCCGGACTCTGGGTCGTCGGCCTGGCCGTCCTATTTCCACAGCTGCGAAGAGGCGCCCGGTGCCTGCTCTCTCCTCTGGGCGTCCTCCTCTTCCTCGCGACCGTCGCCCCCTGGCTGGCCGCGATGCAGCGCCGCCGCCCGGACTTCCTCCACGTCTTCTTCGTGGAACAGCACTTCCAGCGCTACCTCACGCCCAAGTACCAGCGCGGAGCGCCCTGGTGGTTCTTCCTCGCGGTCCTGCCGGCCGGGCTGATTCCATGGAGCGCGCCGGCTCTCGCCGGACTCGCCCGAGGGGTGCGCCTTCCGCTGGACGAAGACTATAGGCGCACCGCACTGGCGGCCTGGATCCTCGGCATCACCGCGTTCTTCTCGACCTCGAACTCAAAATTGGCGACCTACATCCTCCCCGCGCTGCCGCATGCCTGCCTTCTCGCGGTCGTAGCGCTCGAAGAAGGACTGCCCCGCTGGGCCCAAGCGCTCCAACGCACGCTCGGAGCAATCCTTCTCGCGATCGCCGCTCTGGCCGCCGCAATCCTCGCCTCCGCACGCCTGCCCGCCGCCCTCTGGCCGCCGCCCGGACTGCCCGCCGTCGATGCTCCCACCCTCGCGGCCCTGCTCATCTTCCTCCTCGCCTCGCTGGGGACGGCTCTTCTCGCTGCTGCCTCGTCGCGTCGTCCGGTCGCCATCCTCGCCGGCGGAGGCGCGCTCGCCGGATTGTGCCTGTTCCTGGGACTGCGCACACTCGCCCCGATCTTGAGCGCCAAGGACGCCGCACATGCCGTGCGCGCGAATGCCCGCCCCGAGGACCAGGTCTGGACCTACGGGACATACCTGCACGGCCTGCCGTTCTATGCGGGCCGCCCGGTCGACAAGATGGTGTTATTCGTCGGAGAGTTCCACTACGCCAAGCGCGACCCCGCCAACGCGCCTCGTTTCGGCGACGACGCGGACGTGCGCGCTCTGCCAAGAATCGGAGGAAGGACTTTCGTGATCCTCCGCTCCTTCGAGCGCCCGCACTTCACCCGGACCGTGTCCGGCGGAGAGTCGTCCATCGCGTCATGGCGCGAGTTCGGCCGCTGGTCGCTGGCCGAAGTCCGCGCCCGCTAAGGGCCGCAACGACGCACGCGGGTGAGGCGGCGGTCCTTGGCGGCGGCGGTGACGCACCAGCCGCGATTGCCCGCCTCGAGGATGAAGGGTGTGGGGGAAAAGACTTCGAGCATGGCTTTGCGGAATACCTCCGCGTCGCCGCTGGCCTCGGCCAGGTCTTCAAGCGTGCCCGCGTAGGTCCCATGCTTCTCCCGATGGGCCTCTTGGATGCGCGCGATCACATCGAGACCTTCGTCGGCTTTGGCGATGGCGACCAAGTCCTTGGGCGTCGGTCGCAGATAAGCGGTCCCATAATTCAAAGCGACCAATCCGACGGCCATCAGCGCCGCCGCCAGGAAGGCCGCCGCTCCGGAAGCCCGGCTCGAGGAGGACTCGACGACGAAGGTGCCGGCGATCATGTCATGAAGGGTCCGGGTGCGCGGGTGCACGAGCGCAATCAAGAACCCGACATTGGCCAAGGGCGTGCTGAGCAGCCAGCCCACCGCCCGGACCAGAGAACGAAAGAAGCCGGGCACAGTCCCCTGAGCCGTCACCACACGCAGACCGAAGAGCTTCTTGCCGAGGGTCCCGCCCGAGAGGTTCCAGAGGAACTGCCAGAACACGGCCAGGCCCGTCCAGGCGGCGGCGATGCCGGCCAGGGATCGGTCGTCGAAAGGCCGTCCCAAAGGCCCGCCCCAGATCCAGAGGGAGATGAGGGCGCCGACGACAAAGGGGACCGTATCCAGCAGGTAGGCCAGGAAACGGTCGCTGAAACGAGCGGGGCGCAGTTCCAGGTCGGGGGCCATGACCCTCAGTATAGAGCCTGAAAGAGGGATAAATCAAGGCTCTCTGCTCCCGCCGGGGGCCCAGTCCTCCTGGGACCTTTGGGCCTCGGGCAGGTTCCCGGCTGGCCCAGGCGGGAGGGGGGGCGTGACCGCTACAATTATGAATATGCTTATGAATATGCAGGAGAAGAACCCGGTGATGAGCGCGACGGCCCTCCTGATCAGCTTCGCCCTGGTCCACGTCTCCTTCGGACCCGAGGCTTGGGCGACAACCGTCCAGATCTCCGGCCTCTCGGCTCCCGTAAACGGCAATGCCTCAGCGGCCAGCGGCTCCGCGGCCCGCATCCAGAACAGCGCCGCCTCCGCGATCCCGACCGTCGCGGCCATCTCAGCCAACCCGATGGCTCTCTCCGCGCCATCGGCCATCCCGTCTTTGCCCGTGTCCGCGCTGAACGCGCCTATCGCCTCGACCGCCCGGACCCCAGTCTCCGCAGCGCCCGTCGCCGCCGCCATCCCGGCCCGCTCCGCCGCCTCGGCCGACGTCCCGACGACCGCCCCCGCGCGAACCTCGCACGAGACCGCGATGCTGTCCGGCCCGAAGACGGCCGCGGTCGGACGCCGCGTCGCCGTGCGCTTCGCTGAACTGCTGAACTTCTTCGATCGCAAGTCCGCCCCGACCGACGCCCCCGACGCCTCCGCGGTCTCCGCTGCGGCAATGGACGCTCCGAACACGTCCGGCTCGAAGCTCGACGCGGCCCTGGCGCCGTCGGGCAAGGATGCCTCCAAGGTCGCCAACTCGGGCGGCGACAACGCTCCGCCGGCGCCGCCCGACCTGAAAGGAAAGACCGACAAGCCTGAAGGCCCTCGGGGCCTCTCGAAGGCCCGCCCGTACATCATCACCGCCGCTGTCTTCATGCTCAGCATGCTCATCATGCAGGTCGGCCGCGAGGCCCAGGGCGCGGCCATGGCCCAGCTCACCGAAGAGGCCTTCGGCGACTTCTCCATCCTCGCCGTCGTCTCAATCTTCTTTCAGCTCGGCAGCATCGTCGGCCAGTCCCTGGCCACCAAGGTCATCGGCAAGCTCGGCAAGGTCAGGACCTACTATGTCGGACACACGCTGCGCGCGATTTCCATCGGCGTGATGGTCTACCTGCTCGGCGCGGGCCTGCTGCCCGTGGCGGTGATGCTCCCGCTGATGTACGCGTTCTACGCGGTCAACGGCATCGTCACCGGCATCACGCTCACCGCCGACGGCACCCTGCGCAAGATCATGATCGGCTCCAAGGGCGGCGCCCAGGAGAAGTTCCAACTCTGGTGGCAGTTCCTGGCCGAGATCATCGGCGTCTACGCCCCGATGAAGTTCGGGGCCCTCGTCGCCACCGCCGGCGCGAGCATGGTGACGGCGATCTTCCCCGCACTGATCCTCGCGGCCCTGTTCTTCGTGTTCGCCACCCGCAATATGCCCAAGGAACTATCGCAGGCCAACGGCCCGACCGGCGGCTTGCGCGAGGTCGTGAAGGGCATCGCACCTTTCCTCCACGAGTTGGCGGCCGGCCTGTTCCCGTCAATCAAGGACGGCGTCCGCTCCGTGATCAGGTCTCCCAAGGCCTCACTCAAGAGCGTGGGTGACTGGATCAAGTCCTCCAGCATCTACCAGGGCGCCAAGTACGTCATGACCACGCCCCTCCTGCGCTACTCGTTCCTCGGCATGACGATGTTCGGCATGCAGAACATGCTGCTGTACCAGCTCTGGGCTCCCGGCTACGCCAAACTGACCGCGGGCACCACCGGCATGTCGGCGGCGGCCGGCGACATCGTCGGCTTCTTCAGCATGGGCGGCCTGTTCCTCGCCTTCATCCTGACCCTCCTGCCGATGCTCATCTCGCTCGTCGTGCTCCTCTTCCGCGGTCGGGAGCCGAAGAAAGTTCTCCTGGGCACCGAGCGGGCGGCCGACGAGGCCAAACGCCGACGCTCCGTGATCCTTTGGTCGGCGCTGGGCATCCCGGCGCTCATCGGCCTGACGGTGTTCACGCTGCCGGTGACGACGCTCGGCGCCTTCGTGGCCCTGCCCGCTTGGTTCACCGCCAACGCGGCGCTCGCCTACCTCGCGGGCATGCAGATCCAGCACCTGGGCATGATCCTGTTCGGCTTCTTCCAAGTCGCCGCCTCCATCAAGCTGGCCGCGCTGTTCATGGACAGCCTGCCGGACCCGAACGAGTACGACAGCAAGCCCGGCGACTCCGAGGCAAAACAGAAAGAGGACGCCGCCAAGAAGAAGGAGGTCGAGGTCCAGGTCCAGAACGCCCTGTCGTCCCAGGGCGCGACCGTGACCGCCTTCACCATCCTGGCCATGCTCGCGATGAAGCCGGCCTTCAGCAACATCCCGGCAGTAAACCCCTTCGCCGGCGCCTACTGGTACCTCGGCGCCCTCGCCGTCGTCATCGCCATGATTCTGGTCGGCCTGTTCCGCGCTCCCGCCATCAAGCACGCCGACGCCTAGGCCAAAGGTCCTATGAGGTGCTGGGCCCTAAGACCCTTTTTTTCTGGGCCTCCGAAACTATCCTGCATGGGTCGTCCCGTCTGCCAGCCCCAACCCCGCTGATTACGTGGAGGTAACGATGTCCCGCCGAGTCCTCATCGCGTTCGCCCTCGTACTGTTCGCCCTCCCCGCCTGGTCGCAGTTCACTCCGCAGGAATACAAAGCCGCCCAGAAAGACCCGGACGCCTTTACCCTTGACGCAAGCACCATCCGCATCGACAATCTCGGGCCCACGCTCAACCCGACCGAGATCCCATCACCGCACGGAGCGGGCGGTCAAGACCCGACCGTCATCCTCGACTCGATCATCAACATCGGCCTGAAGATATGGAAGATCATCGTGGACAACAAACCGGTGGTGGACGTCCGGACCCAGTACGCCACGGCCTTGCCGAAAGGCGCCATAGGCTGGGACTCCATGGCAAGCTGGCAGCCGCCCAAAGGCGTTATCTACGGCTTCAGCGCCAAGAACGCCTACGGCGTCACGGTGCTCAACGTCCGCTATCAGGTCCTGCGCACCTACGACGGTTCGTATCAGGGCAAGGGGAAATACCTCACGGCCGTCACCGTGGAACCCCTTCTTGTGGAAGTGGCCTGGGGCTACAAGTTCACGCTGGAGGCCGCGGTACCGGACACAAGCGTCGTCAACGTGGGCACGACCGAGAACCCCGTGGCCGCCATGCTGGCTCAGTTGGCGTGGCGCGTCCAGACTCCCATCAAGGATTCCCAGGGCAAGGGCATCTATTACCTCCAGGGCGACGGCCTCTTTAAGGAAATCGGCGGCCCCTTCTCAAGCAAGTCTCTCGAGAAGGCTCGCGCAGGCGTCGTCCAACTCAGGAGCCATTCGATGCTCTTGCCGTAACACTCGGCAAAACGCTACGATAGACCCGTGAGGGTCGAAAAGATCAAGCAGTTCAGCATCTTCATGCCGAACAAGCCCGGGGTGCTCAGCCGCCTGGCGGCGCTGTTCGCCGAAAAAAACATCAACATCCTGGGCATCGCCTCGGAAGTCCGCGACGACTCCGGACTGGTGCGCATCGCCCTGGCCCACGACGCCGACGTCTCCGCGGTCCTCTCCCAGGCGGGATTTTCGAGCGTGGAGACCAGCGTCATCTCCGTCGAAGTCGACGACCAGCCTGGCGAGCTCCTGCGCGTGACCGCGGCCCTCGCCGACGGGAAGATCAACATCACCACGGTCTACGGGACCTCGGTGAGCGGAGCCAAGACCGCGAGGATTCTCATCAACGCACAGAACACGGACAAGGCCCTGACGATCCTGGAAACCTTGGCCTTGGCAACCCTGAAGGGGGGCTGATATGTGCCGTCTTTTCGCACAGGTCTCCACCCGGCTAGAGAACGCACGCGACTTCCTCGTGGATCATGACTTCTCTCTGTTGCGGCAGGCGAACTTCGATCCGGCCCACCCGCAGAAGGACGGCTGGGGCCTGGCCTGGTTCGACGCCGACGGTCGGCCCCGTGTGACCAAGAGCGGCAGGCCCGCCTCCAGCCAGAGGGCTCTCTTTGAGAAGGCCTCCGAGGATGCGGTCTCCAACATCGTGCTCGGCCACATCCGAGCCGCCTCGACCGGGATCGACGTCGATGACGCGCACGCCCATCCCTTCAAGGATGACGGCTGGGTCTTCATTCATAACGGAACGCTCACCATCCAGCGAGAGGTCGCCGAAGCCCTGGGGCCGCGCCGCTCGAGCCTCAAGACCGACAGCGACAGCGAGGTCTATTTCCAGCAGTTCCTCAAACATCTGGCGGCGACCAATGACCCCTCGCGGGCTTTCGAGGAATGCGTCAAAGAAGATTGGAGACTATGGGAAAATGAACGCGCCTCATACCCGAACGTTACCACACCCTACACCTCTCTCAATGCCGTCGCCAGCGACGGCAAGGGAGTCTATGCCCTCTGCCATGCCTCGAGCCGGGGCCAGGCAACGCACGGCGTCTGCCACGCCGACCAGCCCTGGTCGGTGATGAGCTACGCGATGCGGGGCGGCCGCTTCGTCCTGGCCAGCGAGGGCGTCGACTCGGGCGAGTGGACCCGCCTCGTCCCGCCCGAAACGATCTCAGCCGTGCCGAAGAGGGAAGCCGTCGAGGTGAGCCGACGCAGGCTCGACCTCACCAGCCCGCTCGGCCCCATTCCGGAGGTTTCGAGAACATGAAGGCACTCGGCGTCCTCGTCTTCGTCGCCGCGCTCGGATTCGTCGTTTGGCAGCGCTTCCCACAACCCACCCCGCCTCCGCCGCCTCCGCCGCCTCCGCCCGCCATCCTCAGCGAACCCGCTCCGGTCATCACCGAAGCCAATATCCTAAAAGTCCTCAAAGCCGTGCAGGATCCCGAGCCCAACGTCCGCCTGGAAGCCGTTCGCTTCCTCGACAAGATCCAGTCGCCCCACACAATGCCCCTGATGCGCGAGCTGCTCCGGCGCGACTCCGAGCCCTCGGTCCGCATCAGTGTCATCGAGATGCTGAGCAACCGACACTCGCCCGAGGTGCTGGAGATGTTGATTGTCGCGATGAAGGACCAGGAGCCGGCAGTGAGGCTCGCCTCCCTGCGCGCTCTCGATAAGATCGGCGACTTCTCCGTGGCCGGCGCCATCACCGACGGCCCAATCCGCGACCAGGATGAACAGGTGCGTCTGCAGGCCATGAAGACCCTCAACAACCTCCAGGACAAGAAGCAGAAAGCGATCGCCGAGGCGCGGCAGCGTTATGAACTCGAGAAACAACAAGCGGCCGCGGTGAAGAAATAGGCCGTGTCCCGACTCCTCGCGCTGATCGTCTTCCTGGCCGCGGCGGGCTATCTGGCCCGGGAGTACGCGCGTCCGACGCAAGCGTTTCAGCCTCCGGCCCCGCCGCCCATGGCCGATCCGTCCAAGGACGCCATGAGCATCTTCTCCGAGAGGGAGATCATGACGATCCAGCAGTCCCTCCGGGACGCGGATCCAGAGGTCCGCTGGGCCGCGGCCCAGCTCCTTTATAACGTCCGAGACCCCGAGTTGGGAGCCCTGCTCGAGAAGCTCATCACGGAAGACCCCGACGCGGATCTGCGCGTCAAAATCGTGGGGCTCATGAAGGGACGAGAGGATTCCGTGTTGCTGGGCGGACTGGTCAAGGGCCTGCGCGATATCGACAAGAGCGTGCGCATCGCCTCGCTCAAGGCCATCGGCGACATCGGTGATCCGTCGGTCTCCACCTGGGTCACGGCCCTGCTCAAGGACCCGGAGCCGGAGGTGAAGGTCGCAGCACTCCAAACACTCGGACGCTTCCAAGAGAAGCGCAAGGCCGACTTCAGGGCCTTGGCCGACAAGCTCCGCAAGGATTACGAAAACGCCCAGAAGCGGGCCGCCGCGCGACAAGGAGGCTTTTAGAAATGGAAACAAGCGGCATCAAGGAACTCAACCGGAAGGTCGGCGAGGAAAGCCTGTTCGTCGCCGAGCTCAAGCGCGAGATGAGCAAGGTCATCGTAGGCCAAGACGAGACCCTGGACCGTTTGCTCACCGCGCTGGTCGCCGGCGGCCACGTCCTGCTTGAAGGCGTGCCGGGCCTGGCCAAAACGCTCATCATAAAGACCTTGGCGCACGCCGTCAAGGCCACTTTCTCGCGCGTGCAGTTTACGCCCGATCTCCTGCCCGCGGACCTCACGGGCACGCTCATTCTGGATGCGAAGACCTCCGAGTTCAGGCCTCGCCTGGGCCCGCTTTTCGCCAACCTAGTATTGGCCGACGAGATCAACCGCGCGCCGGCCAAGGTCCAGAGTGCGTTGCTCGAGGCCATGCAGGAACACTGCGTGACCATCGGACCCAAAACCCATGACCTGCCCGACCCCTTCCTCGTTCTCGCCACGCAGAACCCCATCGAACAAGAAGGGACCTATCCTCTCCCCGAAGCCCAGGTAGACCGCTTCATGATGAAGATCCGCCTCGGCTATCCGAACAAAGCCGAGGAGAAGGCCATTCTGGAGCGCATGACCGCCGTCAAGCTCCCCGAATGCTCCACAGTGACCTCTCCTGAGCAAATCCTGCGCGCGCGGCAAGTGGCGGCTTCGATCTACCTCGACGAAAAGATCAAGGACTATATCGTCGACCTTGTCTACGCCACGCGTGAACCGGAGAAGCACCGTCTCGCTTCGCACAAACATCTCATCGCCTACGGCGCCAGCCCCCGCGCGACCATCTGCCTGGCCCAAGCCGCCAAGGCCTACGCCTTCATCAACGGCCGCGGCTACGTCACCCCCGAGGATGTTAAGGCGATCGGCCACGACGTCCTGCGCCACCGCATCCTCGTCAGCTATGAAGCCGAAGCGGAGAACGTGGACAGCGACCAGATCATCCGCGCCCTCTTCGAGGCCGTCGACGTTCCGTAACGACGGTGTCAGGCTTTAAAATAATTCAATTGCTCACCGACTAATTGAAAGATTTTAAAGCCTGACACCAACCAATATGCTACCGAAATAGATTAACGCGCAGGTTAGTAGCCACGAGATCACCACGGGACGCCTCGTCGCCGAAAGTTTCGCGGGCGACTATCTGAGCGTCTTCAAGGGACGGGGCATGGAGTTCGAGTCGGTGCGCGAGTACGCCGACGGCGACGACCCCCGAGACATCGACCGGAACGTCTCGGCGCGCACGGGCAAGCCGTTCGTGCGGCGCTACGTCGAGGAACGGGAACTCACCGTCGTCATTGCCGCCGACCTCTCCGCCTCGCAGAGCTTCGGATCGGCGGACCGGCTCAAGCGCGACTCCGCCGTCGAAATTGGAGCCGCCGTCGCCTTCGCCGCCCTGCAAAACAACGACAAGGTCGGTCTGGCCATCTTCACGGAAGCGCTCGAGCTCTTTCTTCCTCCCCGCAAAGGACGGCGCCACGCCCTGGCCGTGGTCAGCGAGATCCTGGCCTACGAACCGGAGCACAGGGGAACCTCGCTGGGAAGCTCGCTCGAACACATAACGCGCATGCTCAAGCGTCGCTGCATCCTCGTCCTCATCTCCGATTTCCGAGATCGGGGCATCGAGCGAGCGCTCAAGCTCTGCGCCCTCAAGCACGACCTGATCCCCGTGGTGATTTCCGACCCCCGGGAATTGAGCCTCCCCCCAATCTCCGCCGTCGTGGAGGTCTGCGACCCCGAGAGCGGGGCGCGCACGGCCCTCGATCTGCGCGGTCAAGCCGGAGCGTTGGCCCACGAGGAATCCGAACGCCGCGCCGAACTCCTGAAGACCTTCCGCACCTGCGGCCTGGAACCGATCATTTCCTCCACCGACGCGCCTTCCATCCAGCCGCTCATCGCCTTCTTCCGGCGCCGCGCGCGGAGGAAAGCCCGATGACGGCGCTGCTCGCCCTCCTCTTGGCCTTGCCCGCCCGCGCGGCGGACCTGGAGTGGAAGACCGCGGCCGCGACGACCGCTGTCGTCGGATCAGAGACGGTCGTCGGCTACCGCGTCACCCTGCCCGCGACTTCCCATCTGGCACCCGACGCCCTCGCCTCCTCAACGACCGACTTCGTCGTGGTCTCGGCTGGATTCGATGCGGTCGCCTCGGCCTGGACCTGGACCCTGCTCCCCGTCGAGGAGGGTCGGCTCTCCTTCAAAGCCCGCTGGACGCTGGATGGCAAACCCCTCCAGTCGCCCCCCATCGAGATGCTGGTCCGAACCCCTGATGTTCCCAAGGGAGAGCAGCCCAGCGACATCAAACCTCCGCGAACCGCCCGACCCGCTCTCTGGCCGTGGCTGTTGGCGGCTCTGCTGTCTCTGGGCGCTTGGCAGTTCTGGAAGCGCCGCCCCTTGGCGCCGGATGGAGTCGCAACGCCGGTCGAACCCCCGCTGCCTCCGGAAGAAAGAGCCCGACGCGCGCTCCAGAATCTCCGGGCCTCGGGCCTATGGGAGAGGGAAGAGTACTCCGCCTATTATCTGCGGCTGACGGACCTCCTGCGCGAATACCTTGAGTCGCGCTACGGAGAACACGCGACCGCCATGACCAGCGGAGAGGTCGCGCGCTTGGTCCGATCCCGCTCGGCCGACCTGCGCCTTGGGACCACGGTGCGAGAGGTCCTGGGACGTGCCGACCTGGTCAAATTCGCGCGCCTTAAACCCGAGCGTGACGCCGGCCCGGGCGACGCCGGGCGCATCGATTTGGTGATCGACGCCACGACACCCGTCGCGCCGACGGCCGCTGCGGAGGCGGTCGTCAAATGAGGTTCGCTCATCCGTGGGCTCTGGCTCTGGCGCCCCTGGCCTGGGCTCTGGCCGTCGCCGCCCTGCGCTGGGGCCGCGCATCCGCGCTCGCCTACCCGGCCGGAGAACTCCTGAGAGCACGCGGACTCGCGCCGCGCTCGCGCGCCGCGCGCCTAGCGCCGATCGTCCTGCAGGCTGCGGCCCTGACCCTGGCGGCCGTCGCCCTGGCCAGGCCCCAGCGCGTGCTCGCCGTCGCCGGTACGGATGGCCGCGGCGTCGACATCGTCCTCACGGTGGACTCGTCTCTTTCCATGAACGCGATGGACTTCAAACCCAGCCGATTGGAGGTCGCCAAGGAGATCGCCAAATCCTTCGTGCGCGGACGCGTCAGCGACCGCATCGGACTTGTAACCTTCGGCGGCGCGCCTCTGCTGGCCTGTCCGCAGACGGTGGACTATTCCGCCCTCACCGAACGCATCGACGGGCTTGAAGCCGGCATGACCAGATCCGACGGGACCGCCCTGGGCGACGGTCTGGCCTCGGCCGTGCGGCGCTTGAGAGAAGGCTCGGCCCAGAGCAAGGTCGTCGTCCTGCTCACCGACGGCCGCAGCAATACCGGCGCGGTCGACCCGCTCACCGCGGCGAAGGCGGCGGCGGCGCTGGGCGTGAAGGTCTATTGCATCGGCACCGCGGGCCGAGGGCCCGCAGCCATGCCTTACGACGACCCGCAGAGAGGCAGGGGCGTCGTCATGATCGATGACGACCTGGACGAGGAACTCCTGAGCGAGATCTCACGCATTACCGGAGCCAAGTCCTACCGGGCCAAGAACCGCGAAGAACTCGCCGGCATCTTCGCCGAGATTGACCGCCTCGAGAAGAGCCCGATGCGCCTGCCCGACATGGTCGCCGTCGGCGACCTCCACGCCTGGCCCCTGACCGCGGCGCTCCTGCTCCTGCTCGCGCAGTCCGCGCTCTCGGCCACGGCCCTGCTGAGGTGGCCCTGATATGTTCCTTCATCCCTCCTGGCTGGTCCTCGCGGTCCCAACACTGCTCACGGCGGCGCTGCTCTCCGCCTGGGCCGCATCACGGCGCGCGCATGTGGCTGAAACCCTTGGACGGATCGCCACTCTCGCGCGGGCGAGCGAGGACGCCGGAGCCGGGCGCACGCTCGCCTTCCGTCTGCGTCTGGCGGCTCTGGCTTGCCTGCTGGCGGCAC
Source organism: uncultured Elusimicrobia bacterium (assembly GCA_964358065.1). Taxonomy (GTDB): domain Bacteria; phylum Elusimicrobiota; class Elusimicrobia; order UBA1565; family UBA9628; genus GWA2-66-18. The sequence goes on from CAYHNV010000015.1 coordinate 13,661, forward strand.
TGGCCGGCCCGCAATGGGGGGTCGAGCTGGTCGAGACGCGCGCCGATATGCGCCAGGTGGTCGTCGCCATCGATGTCTCTCTGTCCATGCAGTCCCAGGACATCAAGCCGAACCGCCTGGCACGAGCCAAGGAATCGCTCTCCCTGCTCCTCGACCAACTGAGCGGCGAGAGGGTCGGCATCGTCGCGTTCGCAGGCGACGCGCAGACGGTCTGTCCTCTCACCCACGACATCGAGGCCGCCAAACAGCTGCTCTCGTCTCTTGAAGTGGGAGCGATCCCGACTCCCGGGACCGCAATCGGCTCGGCGATCCGGACTGGGACCGCGATGATCGGGCGCTACACGGGAACCAAAACGCTGGTCCTGCTCACCGACGGCGAGGACCATGCGTCGGACCCGCCAGGGGCCGCGCGCGAGGCGGTCGCCTCGGGCGTGCGCGTCTTCACCGTGGGCATCGGCACAGCCGAGGGCGAGCCCATCCCTCTCGAGGGGGGAGGCTATAAGAAGAATACGAAGGGTTCGACCGTGATCAGCCGCCTCGGAGAGGAGACCCTGACGCAGACGGCACGGACCACGGGGGGAGACTACTATCGCTCCAGCCCAGGGATGGATGAGATCGCCCAAATCGTGTCCAAGATCAAAGCCGGCTTGGGCTCCCGCGGCCTGTCCGGCACGGCGACGCGCTGGCAAAACCGCTACGCCTGGCCGCTGTGCTTGGCGTTCCTGCTCATCTGTTTGGAGATGGCTCTTCCAATCTTGCCCCTCCAAACCCGCGCCCCGCGCGCCGCGCTCGTCGCACTCGCAGCGCTCGCCTGCGCGGCGACGACCTCGAGCGGCGCCATGCTCGAAGGGACCCTGCGCGCGGGCAACAAGAAGTACGCGGTGGGGAAGTTCGACGATGCGCTGACACTCTATGGCGACGCCTCGGGCCTGCGGCCTTCCGACGCGCGTCCTCTGTTCAACGCGGGCGACGCCTTGTACCGCCTTGAGCGCGATGAAGACGCGGCCGCCGCCTTCGCAGCCGCCGCCTCGCACCGCGAAGCGCCGCGGGGCCTTCGCGCCGACGCGCTCTACAACCTCGGCAACGCGCGCCTGCGCTCGGAAGATTACGCGCAGGCCGCGGCGGCCTACCGCCGGGCCCTGGCCTTATCGCCCGGCGACGAGGACGCCCGACACAACCTCATCCTTGCCCTGCATCATAAAAAGAATCCTCCGCCGAAGCAGGATAAGAAAAACAACAAGAAGAAGCCCCAACCGGAACCTAACGAGAAGGACAAAGGGGATAAAGACGGAGACCCGCAGAAGCCTCCGCCGCGCACTCGTCCCCAGGACTCCATGTCCCGTGAGGACGCGGAACGAGTCCTGCGCGCCGTCGCCGACCGCGAGAAGTCTCTCTCATCGAAGAAGGCCCCTGAAGCCGTGCGCGGCCGTCCGCCGAAGCCGAACACGCAGGAAGACTGGTGAAACATATTCTGAGCGTGTCGGCCGCGGCGTTGCTGGCCGTCGCCCCCGCCTGCGCGAGCGTCGGCGTGACCGCGGAAGTCAGCCGCACCCGCATGGCGAGCAACGAGCAGCTCGTGCTCTCGGTCACGGTCTCGGGCGACCAGGCTTCGCTTCCCGAACCCCAACTGCCGCCGTTATCCGGCTTCAGCCTCTACGAATCCGGTCGAAGCCAGAGCCTCAGTTTCGTCAACGGCAGGATGACGGCCGCCATCATCTACACGTACGTCCTGGTTCCGCGCGCCGTCGGCAAGTTCACGATCCCGCCCATCCGCGCCTCGGGCGCGGCGCAGATGACGCAGCCTCTGGAGATCGAGGTAGTCAGAGACGCGGCCGCGCCGCCGCCCGGCGCGGACAGGCCCGCGCCGCCCAACCGCGCCGCCTCGCGACGTCCGGACATCCTCATCACGGCCTCGCTTGACAAGCCCCGCGCCTTCGTCAACCAGCAGGTAACGCTGAGCGTGAGATTCCTCTATGCGACGCGCCTGCTCGGGGACTCCCGCTATGATGCGCCAAAACTCACCGGCTTCCTGAGCGAAGACCTCCCGCCGGTACGGGAAGGGACCATTGAACTCAACGGCCGCTCCTACCATTTCTCCGAGATCAAGACCGCGCTTTTCCCCGTCCAGCCCGGACGCCTGAAGATCGGTCCAGCCGTCGTGCATTGCCAGGTCGCGCGCAATGCGGCCGAAGATCCCTTCCAAGCGGATTTCTTCGACCGTCTCCTGTCGATGAACGCCCCTCAGACCCTGACGCTGAACAGCAACCCGTTGACGCTGGACGTCGACCCTCTTCCGGAGGGCCGCCCCGCGGACTTCACCGGCCTCGTCGGAAGGCTTTCGGCCAAGGCGGAGATCGACCAGCCCGCGACAAAAGTCGGCGAGGCTCTGACTCTGGCGGTCACCGTCTCCGGAGCGGGGAATATCAAGTCGGTGCCCGAACCCAAGCGCCCGGACCTTCCCTCCGTGCGTTTCTTCACGACCGAGAGTTCCGTGAACATCGATCGCGCCAACGACCGCGTCGGAGGCACCAAGACCTTCCGCACCGTGCTGGTGCCGCGCGTGTCTGGAGAGATACGCCTTCCGCCCGTCGAATTCTCCTACTTCGACCCCGAGGCCCGGTCTTACCGGCGCGCCGCGACCGAGACGCTTCTGCTCCGCGCAGCCCCAGGCGCCCCCGACGCGCATCTGCCCGTCGCGCCCCAGACCGCGCCCAGCCTGACCTCCATCGAGGCCGATATCCGATACCTGAAGACCCAGCCCGCGAGATCGCCCCTCTCCGCGGCCCTGGCCGCCTTCGCCTCACTGGGATTTTGGCACGGCCTGCCCGCGGCCTTCCTGCTGGCCGCCGCGGCGATGGCGTGGCGCCGCCGCGCGCTCGACTCTGACCCGCGCGGCAGGCGGTCCCGCGCGGCCCTGCGCCGCGCCGAAGAGCGCTTGCGTTCGGCCGCGAACCAGCCGACGGAACAGGCCGCGCGCGCCGCCGCCCTCATCGACGAAGCTCTCGCGGGTTTCGTGGCCGACAAACTCGACGTGCCCACGGGCGGCCTGACGCTCAAGGCGGCGCTCGACGGGCTTGCGGCCGCGCCGCATCCGCCCTCCGCCGCGACGCTCGAAAGGCTCAAGGAAGCCTGGGTGGAGGCGGGCCAACGGCGTTTTGCTCCCGGAGGCGACGGCACGCCGACGCGGGATTTCGCGGCCGCAAGCGCAGACCTGCTGAAGACTCTCGAAAGGGAGATGCGACGATGAACGCTTTGAGCCTGCTATTGCTCCTCTGCGCTCCAGGAGTATTCTCGGCCGACACGGAGTCGGCCCGCCAGGCTTACGACGCGGGGCGCTATTCGGAAGCCGCCGAAGCTTATGAACGCCTCTGCGAAGCGACACCCCGCGACTTCCCTCTCCAATACAACCTCGGCAACGCGCTGTTCAAATCGGGCAAGCTCGGGCGCGCCGTGGCCAGTTATGAAAGAGCCTTCGCCCTGGATCCCCGAGATCACGACGTGCGCTTCAACCTTGCGTTCGCCTTGAAGCTCGCCGGCGAGGACTTCGTGCCGTCGGGAGCGCCCCCGGTCTTGTTCTGGATCTTCACCGCGCTCTCCGAACGCGAGTTGGCCGGCCTGCATTGGCTGACGGCCTGGACGGCGCTCAGCTTCGCCGCGGTCCTCCTGCTCTCGCGCGACACCCGCCGTGAGACACTGGCGCCTTGGACCGCGGCTGCCTTCTCGGTCTGGCTGGTCTTTGCTCTCTGGTGGGGGGGTCTGCGCGCGGCCCTGCCCCCGAACCGCGGCGTGATCGTCACGCCGCACGCGGAGGTCCGACACGGCCCGGGACCGGGCTTCGGCGTCGCTTTCACCGTGCCCGAGGGGCGGCGCGTGCGGGTGCTGGGTTTCTCGGGAGCGTGGCTCGAGGTCGGTATCCTCACGGAAGGCGCCAAAGGCTGGATTCAAGCCTCCTCGGTCGAACGCCTCTGACACGAGGACGTCAGGGATTGACGGGCGTGACCGGCGTCAACGGCACGGCGGGGGGAGGAGGAGGCTGTGGGGGGGACTCCTCGGGGACCTCGGACTTCTTGGACAAGGCAGGCTTGAGCGACTTCACCGCCGTCTTGCCCTTCGCGCCTGACTGACCCTTCGCGGAAGACTTGACCGAGGCCTTCTTCGCCTTCTTGACCGGCTCCTCCGTTTGGGCGGACACGGAGCAAGCACAGGCAACGAACAGGACCAGGGCCAAGACACGATAGGAAAGCCGACTCACCATTCGTCGATTTTAGCATGAGTCTGTTACGGAAATATCGCGCGCTTGACGACCATGCGCCGAAGGGTTATCCTCTCACGCATGAGGAAACTCGTCATGAGAGTGTTTACCGAACACCTGGCCACGAACGGCCTGCGTCTGACCGGACAGAGGCGACGCATCCTCGACCTCTTCCTCAAGACGGAGCGCCATCTCACTCAGGAGGAGATACACTCCGCCCTGCGCGTGCACGGCCTGGGGCGAGCGACGGTGTTCCGGACCCTGAAGATGCTCCAGGAGTGCGGACTGGTCTCCCCGGTCGTGGACCGCGACGGCACTCCGCGCTTCGAGATCGACCGCGGACGCCCCCACCATGACCATCTGATCTGCATAGACTGCGGGCACATCCGCGAGGTCCGCTGGCCCAAGCTCGAACGCCTCCAGCAGGAGGCCTGCCGGCGCCTTGGATTTTTGCCGCGCTGGCACCGGCACGAGGTCTTCGGGCTCTGCCGCGACTGCGCCCATAAGCGATGAACCTCCTCGCGGCCCTGCCCTGCGCCGGCGCGTTCCTTTTCCTGCCGGGAGCCGCGGCCCCCTGGTGGCTTGCCGTCACGACGCTCTGCGCCAGCGCGGCCCTGGCCCGTCTCCTCGGGACCTGGTGCGCCGACCCGGCGCTCGGCGTGCTCCTGGCCGGCTCGGCCGCCAGCACGGGCATCATCCTGCAATCAAGGGCCGCCAGGCCCGATGAGGACGAGGCCCGTGTCTGGGCCGCGGGAGCGGGACTTCTCATCACCCTCCTGCCGGTCCTTCTGCGTTTTCTGGGGCTCAATACGGCCTCCGCCGTCTTCCTTGAAGAACCGCGGACCTCGGGCGTATTCGTGCTCGGCCAGGTCTGGCTGAGCGCCGCCGCCGCCGCCGCCGCCGCCGCGCGCGCCGCACGCGGACTGGCCCGCCCGGCCGGAAAGGCCCAGCGCTGCGTGCCGCTTCTCGCGGCCCTGGCGGCCTCGGCGGGAGCAAGCAGACACGATGCGGCCATCCTCCTCGCCGCGGCCGGGGCCGCGCTGGCCTGCGCCTGCGTGCTCCAAGCGCGGCCCTGGGCGCGATGGCAGGCACGCCCTCTGCAAACGCAGGCATTGATTCTTTCAGCCCTGCTCGCCCTGGGTCTTGCGTTTCGGTCTCCCGGCTTAATGCGCGACGTTTGGACCGCGCGTCTGGATACGATCTACCCCGGAGGGAGATTCCTTTCGCTCGTCGACGATGGAGTCCGCGTGCGCGGCGTCTATGAGTTCTCCACCAAGGAGAGAACGGCCCTGAGAGACGGGGTCCTGCAGGGGGACGAGACCTCGGGCAAAGTCTCTCTCATCGCACTCCGGGGGCAGAAGGTCCTGATGCGCGCAGTGCTGGTGGTGAACGCGCCCAGCCCGGTCGCCCCCGCCGCCGCGGCGGCCCTTGGTTTGACGGTCGCCCTTTCGGAGGACTCACTCGCCGAGGCGCCGGGCGAGAAGCCGGAGGGACTCGTCCTGTTCCTGCCGCGGCCGCTCGCCTTCATGCAGGCACGGCGGCTGGCTGGGCGAGCGTCCCTGCGCGCCCTGCGTTCGAGATTGACCGAGGACTCCTGCGCGATGATCGTCGTGCCGGCCGGCGCCTCGCCCGCCGCGGTCGCCCGCATCGAGTCCGCGGCGCGAGAGGTCTTCGGCGTCACGCGGACCGCGGACACGGGGCGCGCGGTCCTGGTGGCCGCCTGCCCCGACGCCGTCGAGACCGACCACTCCGTCATCTACGGCAGGATGCCCTCCGATCTGCGAACGGCGGAGCCGGGGGGAGACAAGGCGCTCACGGAAAACCTCCGCTGGCGCCCGGCCCCGACGGCAAAGTGATATAATCTCGGACGGTGAAACGCTTCCGGTTCGGCTGGTACGGAGACGGCGGGCTCGGCGAGAAGATGATCTCGACGATCCTCTCCGGATGCAAAACCGCCACGGCATGTCCCGCATACGACCTGGAGGATTCCGAGCTCAAAGCCAATGACGAACTCCAGCTTGTCGACAAGCACGGCAACGAACGCGCCCGCCTCGTCGTCACCCTCGTGGAACTGCGCGCCTTCGGAACTTTTGACGAGGCCTTGGCGCGCGAGGAGGGAGTGAGCTTGGCCGAACTCAAGGAGAAGCTGAACTTCGCCAACGGCCGCAACATCCGCAACGACGAGGAAATGCGTGTCGTCCACTTCCGCGTGATATGAGACTCCACGTCATCACCCTCGGCTGCCAGATGTCCGTCGCCGACGGAGGGGAAATGGCCCAGCCGCTGCTCTCGCGCGGGTTTAGGTCCGTCGCCTCGCCCGAAGACGCCGACGCCATCGTGGTCAACACCTGCACCGTCCGCCAACACGCCGAGGACAAGGCCCTCTCGCTCATCGGCCGACTCAAGACCTGGAAGGACGCCGACCGCGAGAGAGTCCTCATCGTCGCGGGTTGCGCGGCCGAGCGCCTCGGCGGCTGGCTCTCCACTCGCTTCCCTCATGTGGACCTCGTGGTGGGAGCCAAATCCATCGCGGACTACCCGCGCATCGTCGCGGCGGCCCGGGGCCGCCGCTTCGACCATCTCGCCCGGACGCGCGGCGCCTTCGCCGCGCCACAGGCGCCCTCCGTGCCTTTTGGCTGGAGTTCACCCGTCGTCGCTTCGCTCACGATCATGCGCGGCTGCAACTACTCCTGCGCCTACTGCATCGTGCCCATGGTCCGCGGGCGCCAGTCCTACCGGTCGCCGGAAGCCGTACTGGCCGAGGCCCGCGCCGCAGCCGCGGCCGGCGCGCGCGAAATCCTGCTGCTGGGCCAGACCGTCAACAGCTGGCATGCATGCACCTCGCGAGGACGCGAGCTTCGTTTCGCCGACCTCCTGCGCGAGGTCTCCGCCGTGCCAGGTGTCGCACGCGTACGATTCGAAAGTCCGCACCCCCACTTTCTCGATGATGCGCTGATCGCCGCCATGGCGTCGGTCCCGCAGTCCTGCGAGCATCTCCATCTGCCGCTGCAATCCGGCTGCGACCGGCTCTTGAGCTTGGTGCGCCGCAACTACACCGTTGAGGGATTTTTCGAGAAGGTCGAGCGTCTGCGCGCTGCCCTTCCTTCGATTGAAGTCACCACCGACATTATCGTAGGATTACCGTCGGAGACCGACGATGACTTCGCCCGTACTTTGGAGGCCGTCCGAAGGCTCCGGCCGGCGCGGGCCTACACGTTCAAGTACTCGCCCCGCGCGGCAACGCCGGCCGCGAGCTGGCCCGATGACGTGCCGCCGCAGGTCAAAGAGGACCGCTTGGAGAGCTTAAACGCCCTTTGCGACGGCTTCAATGGAGACGCGTTGCGCGCACGATTGGGCAGGACCGTCCGGGTCCTGGACGAGACGGGGGGCTACGGCCGCACGAGAGACGGTTTTCGCATCAAGTGGAGAACGCCCTCCGAGCCGGGACGAGAGTTCTCAGTCCGCGTGACGGGATCCTCGAAGCGCACTTTACTGGGGGAATGCGATGAGCGAGAAGAAGACAGGCGCCGAGCGTAGACGACACCGCCGCTTCAGCGTGGTGGAGGGCATGGTCGAGCCGATCACGCTTCAGTTCGCCGCTGAGGATTGCGTCAAGAAGAGCCAGCCCGTGATCATGACCGACCTCTCGGCCGGCGGGATGTCGTTGCTCATGTTCGTCGAGCCGCCCCACGCCAAATCCTTCGAGATGGTGCTCTCCATCCCCGGCCTTGACCACGCGCCTATCGAGGCCTCGGTCGCACGCGTTCACCAGAAGGGAGAGACCTACAGCGTGGGCCTCCACTTCCTCAAAATCGCCAAGAAGGCCCAGGAACGCATCGAGTCCATGTCCGATGACAACGCGGACTGCGAGACCCGCATGTCCCTGAGGCTTCCCGAGGCCTGCGTGCCGCACTGCCACTTCCACGCCTTGTGCGCCAAGCCGGTCAAGGCGCCGCACTGGCCCGCGAAGAAATAACCGCAGTGACCGAGCCTAAGCGAGGAAATGGTCGCGTCCATCGCCGTGGGAGGCGACCATGATCGTTCTGGTCGGACCGACGGCGTCGGGCAAGACCGAACTCGCGGCGGCCCTGGCCGTCGAGTTGGGCGGCGAGGTCGTCTCCGCCGATTCGCGGCAAGTCTATCGCTTTCTTGACGCCGCCACCGCCAAACCCTCAGCGGAACTGCGCACCCGCGTGCGTCATTGGCTCTTGGATGTCGCCGATCCATCCGAGGCCTACGACGCGGCGCGCTTCGCCCGCGAGGCTTCAGCCGCCATCACCGACATTCGCGCGCGGGGCAAGATCCCGATCGTCTGCGGCGGCACCGGACTCTACCTCCGCGCCCTCCTCGAAGGGCTCTCTGCCTTGCCACCACGCGACCCCGCAGTACGCGCTCGCCTCTCCGCGCTCGCCGAGCACGAGGGACCGGCGGCCCTGCACGCGCGCCTATCCAAAGTCGACCCGATCGCGGCGGCCGCCATCCCCGCGGCCAACACCCAACGCGTGATGCGCGCCCTCGAGGTTCTGGAGTTGACCGGCAAGACGCTCTCCGAGAACTGGGCGGCGGGACGCATCGGCGGCGTGAAGGCATCCTCCATCCTAAGCCTGGAAATCTCCGCCGGAACCTTGCGAGCGCGCATCGAGCGGCGCGCCCGCGCGATGTGGCCCGGGCTCCTGGCCGAAGTCCGAGCGCTGGTGCCCTCAAGATTTAAGGGGGACGAGCCCGGCTTCACGAGCCTCGGCTACCGCCAGGCCCAAGACGTCCTCGCCGGACGACTGAGCTCGGAGGAGGGACGTGACGAGATGATCCGCGTCACGAACGCCTACGCCAAACGTCAGCGGACCTGGTTTCGGACCCAACTCGCGGCACGGACGATCGATGGCGACGGCGCCCTCGCCCAGATGCTGGAACAAAGCCTTGATGAAGCGACAACCGCCTAGGCCCGGCGCCGCGTCGCCGACCCCCTTCCTGCTCATCAGCCTGTTTCTTTCCGGCGCCTGCTGCCTGGTCCTCGAAATCGTCGGCACGCGCCTGATCAGCCCCTTCTACGGCTCGTCCATTTACACCTGGTCGGCTCTGATCACGACGACGATGGTGGCGCTGGCCATCGGCTACGCCTGGGGCGGCCGCCTGGGCGACCGCGACCCGCACCTGAGCATCTTCGCCCGCCTGCTGCAGGCCGCGAGCCTCACGGTGGCCGTCATCCCTCTTCTGCGCGAGCCGGTCCTGCGCGCCAGCGCCCCGCTCGGCGTCAAGCTGGGCGCGATGGCGGCCGCGACGGTGCTGGTCGGACCGGCCCTGCTCCTGCTCAGCACCCTGGGCCCCATCGCCACGCGCCTGACCGCGACGAGCGCTTCAGACGCCGGACGCCGCTCGGGCGACGCGTGGGCCGTGTCCACTCTGGGCAGCGTGCTCGGCGCGGTCCTGGCCGGCTTCGTCCTCATCCCGCACTGGCCCTGCTCGCGCATCCTCTTGGCGACCGCGGCCATGCTCGCGGCCCTGGGAGCTTGGGGCTCATGGCTGTCCGCCCGTCGTCTCCCCCTGAAACAACTGGCGACCTGTACGGCCTGCCTGATCCTGGCCCTGCGCGTGGAGATCTCGCCTCACGCCGGGATCCTGCAACGCGCGGAGTCGCTCTACGGCCGCATCGAGATCCTTGAGAATGGGCCTAAGCGCTACCTCCTCGTCAACGGCACGGCCCAGTCCTCGATGGAGACGGCCACCGGCCTGAGCGAATCTGAATATGACCGCGCCATCGAGTGGATCCGTGCCCTGCGGCCGGACGCTCGGAAAGTCTTGGCGCTCGGGCTCGGCGCGGGGCTCTTGCCCACGGCTCTCGAGCGCGCGGGACTGACGGTGGACGCCGTGGAGATCGACCCCGAGATCGTCCGCATCGCGCGCGACTTCTTCGGCTACGCGCCCAAGGGACAAGTCATCATCGACGACGCCCGCGCCGCCCTCGAGACCGGAACGGGCCGCTGGGATCTGATGGTCCTCGACGCCTTCGGCTCGGAGTCTCCGCCCAGCCACCTCTTCACGGTGGAGGCCTTCGCGCGCATGCGCGAATCGATGGTCCCGGGCGGCGTGCTCGCCGTCAATCTGGTCACGGCCCTGGACGGCCCCGCCGGCGCGCCCTGGCGCGCGACCTACAAGACCCTCAGCCGCGCCTTCCCGCGCGTGCGCGCCTTCGTGGCCGCGCCCCCGGAGAACGGCCTGGCCAACGTCCTCTTCTTCGCCTCGACCGGGCCTCTCGATGCCCCGGCCTCGGCCGCGCCACCAGGCGCGCGAGACGCCGTGGCGGGAATGTTCTCGCGGGAACTGCTCCCCTCGCAGAGGGAACTCGACAAGGCCCCGGTGATGACCGACGACCACGCGCCGCTCGACAGCCTGCTCGCCGACACGGCCGTGCGCTGGAGGAGCCTGCTCCAGCAGGGGCTGTCCGAGGTGCTCCTGCGTTGAAGCACCACGACACGCGCCCTCCCGCCGAGAGGGCCGTCCTCGTCGGCATCGGCCATAAGTCCCAGACCGCTTCGATCCGCTCGAGTCTGGAGGAACTGCGCCGTCTGGCCGACACGGCGGGCGCGGCGGTCGTCGGTGAAACGACGCAGGCCCTGGCGCGCTTCGATCCCGCCACTTTGGTCGGCGCGGGCAAGGTCACGGAAATCGCGGGTCTCTGCGCGGCCTTGCGCGCGGGCACGGTGATCTTCGACCTCGAGCTCTCCCCCGGCCAGCAGAAAAACCTGGAGAAGGCCCTTCCCCGGATCAAGATCGTCGACCGCACGCGGCTGATCCTCGACATCTTCGCCTCGCGCGCGCGCACGAGCGAAGGCCGCCTGCAAGTGGAGTCGGCCCAGCTTTCCTATATGCTGCCGCGACTGACCGGCGCCTGGCGCGCGTTCTCCCAACAGGCCGGCGGCATCGGCACGCGCGGCCCCGGAGAGCGCAAGCTTGAATACGAGAAAAGGCACATCCAATCGCGCCTCAAGTCTCTGCGCGCCGAACTTGAACGCGTGCGCTCCGCACGCCGCCTGCGCCGCGAGCGCCGAGCCGGCGTGCCCGTGCCTCAATTGGCCCTGGTCGGCTACACGAACGTCGGCAAGTCCACCGTCCTCAACCGCCTCGTCGGCGCGCGCGCGACCCACGCCGACGACAAGCTCTTCGCGACACTGGACCCGACCGCGCGGCGCGTGCGCCTGCCCGAAGGGGGCTGGGCGGTCGCCACCGATACCGTGGGCTTCATCCAGCGCCTGCCCACCGCGCTCATCGCGGCCTTCCGCTCCACGTTGGAAGAAGTGGAAGCCGCGGACTGCCTGCTCGTGATCACGGACGCTTCCTCGCCGCAGCTCGAGGAGCAGAGGGCCTCGGTGGATGCGACGCTGGCCGACCTCGACACGAAGGACATTCCCCGCGTGGAGGTATTCAACAAGGCCGACCGCCTGGAAGCGTCCGCGCGCGCGGACCTCTCGCGTTTGCGGCCCGACGCCGTCTTTATGTCCGCCGTGACGGGCGAGGGTGTGGCCGAGGCCCTG
>CAYHNV010000016.1:0-25274 GCA_964358065.1 uncultured Elusimicrobia bacterium
CTCGGCCAGCTCGAGGCGTTGACCGGCATCCGCGAGCGGCGCTGGTGGGACGCGGGCTTCAAGCTCTCCGAGGGCGCCGCGCGCGCGGGACGCAAGGCGCTGGCTCAGTCGGGTGTGAAAGCCTCGGACTTGGGTGTCCTTATCTATGCGGGCGTCTGCCGGGAGTCTGCGGAACCGGCCACGGCCTGCGCGGTGGCGAATCAACTCAAGGTCGGTCGAGACTGTGCCGTGTATGACATGTCGAACGCCTGCCTCGGGGTCTTGTCGGGGATTGTCGATCTGGCCAACCGCATCGAGCTGGGCCAGATCAAGGCGGGGATGATCGTCTCATGCGAATCGGCCCGCGAGATCAACGAGAGCATGATCGCCGCCATGCTGAGGACCACCACGATGGAGTCCTTCAAGCTCTCCCTCGCGACCTTGACCGGCGGGTCCGGCGCCGTGGCCGTGCTGCTCACGGATGGTTCTTTCGGCGCCAAAGGACACAAGCTTTTGGGCGGTGCCACGCAGGCCGCACCTGAGCATTGGGATCTCTGTCGCTGGGAGCGCGACTTCATGCGCACCGACGCCCCCGCCGTGCTGAAGAACGGCGTCGAACTCGCCCGCGGGACCTGGAAGCGCTTCACTGAAACCCTCGACTGGACCCCGCAGTCCATCGACAAGACCATCTGCCATCAGGTGGGCGGGCCCCATCGCGCGGCCGTCCTCCAGGCCTTCGGAGTCGACGCCGAGAAGGATTACTCCACCTTCGAATATCTGGGAAACATCGGCACCGTCAGCCTTCCGCTCACCGCGGCCTTGGCCGATGAGCGCGGCTTCTTGGAGAAGGGCGATAAGGTCGGCTTCCTGGGCATCGGCTCGGGGCTCAACTGCATGATGCTCGGATGGCAGTGGTGAGCGAGGGCTGGAAGAGCCTCTATCCCTTCAAGGGATGCCGCCTGGACCTGGGCGGCTGCGCCATGCATTATCTTGATGAGGGGCGTGGCGAGACCGTCCTCATGGTCCACGGCAACCCCACCTGGTCGTTCTACTTCCGCGAGTTGGTGAAAGCCCTGTCGCCCACGCATCGCTGTCTCGTGCCCGACCACATCGGCATGGGCCTGTCCGATCGCGTGGGAGAGGACCGCTATCGCTATACCCTCGCCTCGCGCGTGGCCGACCTCGAGAAGCTCATGGATCGCGTCGCGCCGAGCGGCCCCGTGACCTTGGTCCTTCATGACTGGGGAGGCATGATCGGCATGGCCTGGGCCGTGAGACACTCGGAGAGGATCAAGGGCGTCGTGGCGTTGAACACGAGCTGTTTTAGACTCCCGCCGGAGAAACATTTCCCGAGGATGCTCAAGATCTTGCGGGGAGCGCTGAGCGGCGTTCCCATCCGGATGTCGCGCTTCGCGCGACGATTGGTGCTCAACATTTGCACGACGAGAAAGAAACTCCCGGAGGCCGTGGCGGATGGGTATCTTTCGGTCTGCGACGGCTGGAGCCGGAGCCTCGCGGTGCATCGCTTCGTGCAGGACATCCCCTTGTCGTCCGACGACCCGGCCTGGCCCATCGTGGTCGAGACGGAGTCGAAGTTAGCTTTGCTCAAAGACGTCCCCATGCTCCTGCCCTGGGGCATGAAGGATTGGGTCTTTGACGAGTCTTTCCTGAAGGGCTGGTCCTCTCGTTTCCCGAAGGCCGAAGTCCGCCGCTTCCCTGATTGCGGCCACTTCCTCCTGGAGGACTGCCCCGAGGAGGTCGTGCCCATGATCGGCGACTTCATCAATGGGCGCATGACGGCATGAGTGTCACGCAACATTCTGACGTCGCCGGTCTCTTCCTCGAGGCGGCACGACGATTGGGCGACGTACCGGCTCTCATCCGGCGCGGGAGATCGACTTCGTTCGCGGAACTCGCTCATGATGTCGAAGGCTTGTCCTCGGGACTGCGTCGTGCGGGACTTCAACCGGGAGAGAGGGTGGCCCTCCTCGTTGCGCCCTCGCGCGATCTCTACGCGTGCACCTTCGCTCTGTTTCGCGCCGGTCTGATCCCCGTTCTCATCGATCCGGGCATCGGCTTCAAGAACATGGGGCGCTGCCTTGCCGAATCTTCGCCCTCCGTTTTCATCGGGTCACCCAAAGCTCACTTGGCACGGCTCCTCGGTCGCTGGGCTCCGACCGCTCGGCTGAATATCGTGGCCGACGGGTTCCTGCCGGGGATCCCCCGACTGAGCGATTACCATTCGGCCGAACCGTTCACTGGGGGAGTGGAGAGCTTGGACGCGGCGGCGGCGGTCCTCTTCACTTCCGGAAGCACGGGCACCGCGAAGGGCGTGGTCTATACGCACGGCGTCTTCTTGGCCCAGGTCGAGCTGTTGCGCTCTCTCTTCGACATCAAGGAGGGGGAGGTCTCGGTGCCGACCTTCCCTCTTTTCGGCCTTTTCGACGCGGCGTTGGGTCAGACCAGCGTCATCTGCGAGATGGATTTTACCCGCCCCGGCGGCGTCGACCCGATGGCGATCATCGGACCGCTCCGGGAGCACGGAGCCCATCAGCTCTTCGGCTCCCCGGCTTTATTGGACCGGCTCGGGCGTTTTGGAGAAATACACGGCATCGCCCTTCCCAGTCTGCGTCGCGTGATGTCCGCGGGAGCGCCCGTGCCGGCACGGGTGCTGGCGAGGTTCTCGAAGATGCTCGTGCCCGGCGTCCAGATCTTCACGCCTTACGGCGCCACGGAGGCCCTGCCCATCGCCCTCATCGGATCGGACGAGGTCCTGGGGGAAACGGCGGCACACACGGCGCAGGGCCGGGGCGTCTGCGTCGGACGACCCGTCGCGGGGGCGGAGGTCGCCGTCATGCGCATGACCGACGAGCCCGTGGCCGAGTGGGACGATTTTCTGCGCGTGCGCCCCGGGGATGTCGGAGAGATCGTCGTCAAAGGCCCGATGGTCAGCCGCGAATATCTCCACCGCCCCGAAGCCGCGGCCTTGGCCAAGATGAGAGACGGATCTCAGGTTCGCCATCGCATGGGGGACCTGGGGCGGATGGATGAGAAGGGAAGACTCTGGTTCTACGGGAGAAAAGCCCACCGTGTGAGCACGCCGGACGGCGAGCTGTACACCATCCCGGTGGAAGGCGTGTTCAACGCTCATCCGGCGGTCAAACGGACGGCGTTGGTCGCGGTCGGAGAGAAGCCGGTGCTGTGCGTCGAGAAGGAATCCTCGACCAAGATGTCCGACACCGATCTGACCAAGGAGCTGCTGGCCATCGGGGCACGGCATTCTCACACGAGCGGCATCACGACGATTCTTTTCCATCCTTCCTTCCCTGTCGACATAAGACATAACGCAAAGATCTCCCGTGAGGTTTTGTCCGTATGGGCCGCTGGGAGGCTGTCATGAGGGCCCTGGTCACCGGCGGCGGGGGCTTCCTGGGCGGCGCCTTGGCGCGAAAACTCCGGGGAAGAGGCGATGACGTGAGGATATTCGGGCGCGGGTCCTATCCGGAACTCGGGGCCCTCGGCATCGAGACCTCCCGCGGAGACCTGACCGACTACGAAGCGGTGCGCGTTGCCTGCGATGATCGGGACACCGTCTTCCATGCGGCGGCGAAGGTCGGCCTTTGGGGGCGCCCCGAGGACTACGAAGCGGTCAACGTCCAGGGAACCAAGAACGTATTGAGGGCGTGTCTTGAAACCGGGGTTTCCAAGCTGGTCTTCACCAGTTCCCCGAGCGTGGTCTTCGACGGGGGGGATATCGAAGGCGTCGACGAGAGCGTCCCGTACCCGGAGCGATTCGACTGCGACTATTCTCGCACCAAGGCCGCGGCCGAGAAGATGGTCCTGGCCGCCAACCACGACCGCCTGCGCACCGTCTCTCTGCGTCCGCATCTGGTCTGGGGGCCGGGAGACCGGCACCTCCTGCCTCGTCTGGCGGCCCGGGCCCGCTCCCGGAGGCTCTTTCGCATCGGAGAGGACAGCAAGCTTGTGGATACCCTCTACATCGACGACGCCGTCGACGCCCACGTCCTGGCGGCGGTCCAGCTCTCGCCTCGTTCGGACATCTCCGGCAACGCCTACTTCCTCTCCTCGGGCGATCCGCGTCCGCTTTGGGAGATCGTCAACCGGATGCTGGCCGCGGCAGGCCTGGGGCCCGTGAAGCGCCGGGTGCCCAAGGCTCTCGCCTTTGCCGCGGCCGACGCCTGCGAGGGCGTGTGGCGGGCTTGCCGGTTGTCTTGCGAGCCGCCCTTGACGCGCTTTCTTGTCAGCCAGCTCACCACCGCGCACTGGTTCGACATCAGCGCGGCCAGGCGAGAGTTGGGCTGGAGGCCGAGGGTCAGCCTGGATGAGGGCATGGCCCGGCTGGCTCAGTGGGTCCGCGCCGCGCGGCCCTTCGATCATTAGCTCTTCGCGCGAGCGTTGATGAGCGAGGCCGCCACCGAGAGGGCGAGTACCCCGGCGATGACGGCCAAGGAAATCCCGGTGGAGACGTGAAAGAAGTCTTTGACGACCATCTTCAGGCCCACGAAGCAGAGCACCACGGAGACTCCTGTCTTCAGATGCGCGAACTTCATCATGGATCCCGCCAGCAGGAAGTACATCGAACGCAGTCCCATGACCGCGAAGATGTTCGAGGTATAGACCACGAAGAGGTCGTTGGTGACGCCCAGGGCGGCCGGGATGGAGTCGACGGCGAAGACCAGGTCCGAGGCCTCGATGACCACGAGGGCCGCGAAGAGCGGGGTGGCGCTGAGGCGCTCGCCCACGCGCGTGAAGAAGACCTGGCCATGGAGACCTTCCGTCACCGGCAGGAAGCGGTGCAGCAGACGCAGGGCGGGGTTCTTGCCCGGCTCGGGGGCGTCGTCCTCGCCGGAGAGGAGCATCTTGCCGCCGGTCCAAAGCAGGATTCCGCCGAAGACGTAGAACATGAAGGAAAATCGCTGCAGCAGGGAGAGCCCGGCGAAGAGGAAGAAGAAGCGCATGACGATGGCCCCGAGGATGCCCCAGTGCAGGATGCGCGGCTGGTACTCGGGCGGGACGCGGAAATAGTGGAAGATGAGGATGAAGACGAAGAGGTTGTCGACGGAGAGGGACTGCTCCAGGATGTAGCCGGCGAAGAACTGCATCGCCTTGTCGTGGCCATGGGCCCAGAAGATGACCACGCCGAAGCAGGTTGCCAGCAGGACCCAGAGCGAGGTCATGACGGCGGCCTCGCGCATGCGCATGGGGTGGGCCTTCTTCTGGAGCACGCCCAGGTCCACGGCCAGCATCGTTCCCATCACCAGCACGAATCCCGCCCAAAGCCAGGTCAAGTTCACGCGGAGATTCTACCATTCGGGACGGGCCCGTGTGTTTTGATAGGATAGCTCCCATGTTCGTTCTCTTCAGCGACGGCGCCTGTTCCGGCAACCCGGGTCCGGGCGGCTGGGCCTGCGTGCTGGTCACGTCTCAGGGCCAGGTCCGCGAGCTGGCGGGCCGCCAGGATGCCGCGACCAACAACCGCATGGAGATGCTGGGCGTGATCTCAGGCCTGCGCGCGATCGCGGACCAGCCCGGCAAGGCCGTGATCCACACCGACTCCACCTACGTGCTGGGCGGCATCACCGGCTGGATCCGGGGCTGGAAGCGGCGCGGCTGGACCACGGCCGCGGGCGAGCCGGTCAAGAACGAGGACCTGTGGCGGCAGCTCGACGACCTGGTCGCGGCCCGCGGCAAGGGCGGCGTCGAGTGGCGCTGGGTCAAAGGCCACGACGGCCACGACGCCAACGAGCGGTGCGACGAGCTGGCCGTGGCCCTCTGCCGCAAGAAGCACGTCCAACTCTACTCCGGTCCGCTGCTCTCCTATCCCCACGGCTCGTTGGCGCCTTCCGACCATGCGCCCCTGCCCGAGAGGAGCAAGGCGAAGAAGTCCTCGGCGCCCTCGGGTCCGGTGACCTATCTGAGTCTGCTCGAAGGCCGTCTCGAGAAGCACTCGACCTGGAAGGAATGCGAGGCGCGCGTGAAAGGGCGTCCCGCGAAGTTCAAGAAGGTCCGCTCGCTCCAGGAGGAGAAGTCGGTCATCGAGGACTGGGGTCGGAGCTAGTCATGGCCGGGCAGTGGCTCCTCGACCCGGGCATGGACTTCCTCAACCACGGCTCCTTCGGCGCCGCGCCGCGCGAGGTCCTGGCGGCCCAAGACGCCTGGCGCTGCGAGATGGAGCGCCGGCCCGTCGAGTTCCTGTCCGGGTGCCTGCCCGGCCTGCTGCGGCGCTCGGCCGGGAGGTTGGCGCGCTTCCTGGGCGCGAGGGTGGACGACCTCGTCTTCATCGACAACGCGACGTCCGGGGCCAACGCCGTCTTGAACTCCTTCACGCTGAAGCGGGGCGACGAAGTCCTTCTTTCCAACCAATCCTATCCGGCCGTCAAGAATGCCGCCGCTCACGCGATTGGCCGTCGTCGACCACGTGACGTCCCCGACGGCTCTCGTGTTTCCCGTCCGGGAGATCGTCACCGCCTGCCGCGCGCGCGGCGTGCGGGTCCTGGTGGACGGCGCCCACGCGCCGGGCATGGTCGAGCTCGACGTGCCCGCGCTGGGAGCCGACTGGTACGTCGGCAACTGCCATAAGTGGCTGTGCGCGCCGAAGGGCTGCGCGTTCCTCTGGGCCGCGAAGAAAGCCCAGCGGGGTCTGCACCCGGCGGTCGTGTCGAACCGCTACGGCGAGGGCTTCCTGGCCGAGTTCGACTGGTGCGGCACCAAGGACCCCAGCCCCTGGCTCTCGATCGGCGCGGCGCTGGACTTCCACGCGGCCTTGGGGGGGAAGTTCTTACGCCGCCGCAACCACGACCTGGCCGTCGCGATGGGCGCGCGGCTGGCCCGTGCCTGGGGCGCGGAGACGGCGCCGCCGGAACTCTGCGGCTCG
The DNA here is from genome assembly GCA_964358065.1 of uncultured Elusimicrobia bacterium. Taxonomy (GTDB): domain Bacteria; phylum Elusimicrobiota; class Elusimicrobia; order UBA1565; family UBA9628; genus GWA2-66-18. The sequence continues at coordinate 6,875 of CAYHNV010000016.1, forward strand.
ATGGTCGCTCTGCGACTGCCTCTGCGCGGAGCGCAGACCTTGGCCCGGGCCGAGCGCTTTCATGCCGCGCTCTGGAAGCGGCGTATCGAGGTCCCCGTCTTCCTGAGCGGCGGACGGCTCTTCGTTCGCGTCTCGGCGCAGGCCTACAACGAGCCTGCCCACTACCACCGGCTCGAGCGCGCGCTGCCCGGACTCCTCGACGGATAGGAGAGGGCCTTCTCGGCGTCGATGACTCCGGTGGCCGTGTCCTTCACGACCGCGGCCGTGTTCAAAAAGACCACTTTGTAAGTGTTGACCGTGAAGATCGCAGGGAGATAGCCGTTGCGTTGAAGGATGAAATCCCGGATGAGACGCGTGGTCCTCTTATTGGCGTCGCCGAAGAGATGGATGCGCATGAGCTGTTGATAAGCCGTCGCGGCCAGTTGAACGGCATGCAGTCGGCCCTCGTTGGCCCGATACCAGATCCAAAAATCTGCGAGATATGTGACGACCCGATCGGGTTTCGCTAAGCTGAAGTTCCAACCATCGGCGAACCGAAAATAGACGTTCTCCTCGGGGGAGACTCTGATCTTCCCGGGTTTGGGGGCTCCTTTCCAGGAAGAAAGGCCTCGTCGAAGCGTTCGATTGAGATCGATGAGCATCCCCAGTTCCAGGTCTTTGCCCTCGGCGACCCACCGGTTGACCATCACGGCGGCCCTTGTGAAATTCGCGTCGGCCATCTTGGCGATAGCCCGGGCCTTGGACATGTCGGAATCAGGGGCGCGGCCGGCGTGAAGCGCCGAAAGTTCACGTTCGGTCAAGACGCGCGGCCCGTCGCTCGATTTCATCTTCGCCAGACGCGCCGTCAGCGACGCCGCCTGGGCCGGAGTGATGTCCGACGGTTGCACGGCTCCTTTCCCGATCGTCAGACCGAAATTGCGGCGACCGGCGCCGACGCTCGCCGCACCGCGAGACAGGACGCGATAGCGGTCAGTGGAGGACGGAGGCTCGATCGTCGACGGGATTCGTTTCGTCCCGTCGAACAGTGCGGAGGAAAGGGGCTCGAAGCCCTTTGCAGCCGCATGGCGAGACGATGAGCGCGCCAGCTTCCCGTCGAGGGGCGCGACCATGTCCTGGAGGACGCGAAGGGCTTCCGGCGAGTGCTGATAGCGCCCGACCATCTGATCGAGACGGCGGGAGGCGGCGGCTCCCCGGCCGCCGGGCGTCATCTCATCGAGCGCGGCGGCGATTTGAGGAAGGGCGTCCGGCCGCTCGATGGCGCGCAGCAGTATCTGGCCCGCCACGGCTTCGTTGGGATCCGACAGCCGAGGCGAGTACGTCGCCCACAGATGCGCGGCGATATCCGTGGACGGCGCCATCGGACCGATGATCTTGAGCTGGGCGTTGAGCGCGGTGATGACTTGAGGCGCGCGCAGAGCGACCGCGGCGGCGGCCTGGATCGGAAGAGAGAGCGCCAGCCATAGGGCGGCCCAGAACGGGACAAATCTCACATACCAAGCGTGCCGGACCCGAGCATCCTTTCCCAGGGGCATTCGGCCTAAGGCCTCCATAGGCCCCATCGATCCGGCCGTAGGTCCCTCTTCAGGCCGTCGCGGACTCGGCTCTGGACATCCACCACAGCCAGGCCCAGAAGACATGCGAGCCGATGGCCGCGGCCCAGACGAACCAGTCGAGGCGTCCGATGGCGGTCAGGGCGAGGATGAGGTAGATGTAGTCTCGGCTGGCGATGCGCTCGACGACGAGCGACAGGGGGCCGCGTTCGTCTTCGGGCACTCTCAAGACGAGCCACCAGACCGAGAAGCCGCAGGCGAGGAACCCCGTCACGAGCAGGAGGCCCGGCGTCCACCAGTTCCCGCCGGGGTGCAGGCGCGCGACTCCGATGGGGAGCGCGATGAAGGTCGCCAGGTGGGCGATGTGGTCGGCTATGACGTCGAAGTCCCCGCCCCAGGGCGTGATGTGGTGCTTCAGGCGGGCGATCTCGCCGTCGCTGCCGTCGAGCAGACAACAGAACCAAAGGGTGAAGGCGCCGCAGAACTGGATGGACGCCGAGGGCGCGGCCAGCCACCAGGCGCCGATCAGCCCGAGGATGAGGCTGGCGGCCGTGACCTGGTTGGGGCTCACGGGGAAGGGGAGCAGCAGGCGCGTGATGGCCAGCGAGAGGTGCCGGTCCAGGCGGGCCATGTAGCCGTCGTTGTCCTTGGACATGCGAGCATAGAGGGTCCGGGCGGAGGCGCGTGCCGCCTCGGGGGTCAGCGCGTCCAGGAAGGCGCCCGCCTGCGTCTCTGCTCCGGGGGCGGCCAGGGCGCGGGCGTGGACTTCCGCTGGGGCGTCCTTGCCGGCTCCGAGCCGGGAGGCCTCGCGGACGAAGGCGCAGACCGTCCGGCCGGCGAGGCGGCGGAGCCAATCGCCTGGGGCGCTCTCGCCCGCGGCCAGGAACTCGGCCAGGCCGTTCTCATCGGGGAAGGCGTCGGCGTCCACGGCCAGCAGCGGCAGGCCGGCGTCCAGGCCGGTCCGGACCGGGGTCGGCGCGGAGCGGAGCTGGACGGCCCACTTCTTCGCGAACGACTCGTCGGCTCCGGCGATGACGATGCGTTCCGGCGCGAGTTCCTTGCCCGCGCGGAAGGCGGCGCGCACGGCGCAGGGCAGGCCCGCGACAAGCGGGGCTCCAGGGTTTTGGCGCAGAAGGACCTGGAGGCGGCGCGGGGGCTTCTCGCTCATCGAGCTAGCGTCTCGTCTTCCGGGCGGGTTTCGTCTTGGCCCGGCGCTTGGCGGGGGCCGATGAGGCGATTTCCGGCGGGAGGTCTTCCAGTCCCACCGTCGGTCCGGTCGCCATGATGAGCGCGCGTTCCACCGCGTGCTCGAGTTCGCGCACGTTGCCCGGCCAGCCATAGGCGCGCAGGGCTTTGGCGGAGGCGGGGGAGAAACGCGCCGCGGGTGAGCCCGTTCGAACCCGAGCTTTCTTGATGAAGGCCTCGGCTAACGGCATCACGTCGTCGACGCGCTTGCGCAGGGGTGGGATATCGATGGGGAAGACCTTGAGGCGATAGAACAGGTCGTCGCGGAACTTGCTTTCCGTGACCATCTTCATGAGGTCGCGGTTGGTGGCGGCCACCACGCGCGCCGAGACCTTGACCGGGTGGTTGTCGCCGACGCGGCGAATCTCGCCTTCCTGGAGCGCGCGCAGGAGTTTGACCTGAAGGCCTGGAGTCGTCTCGGATATCTCATAGAGGAAGAGCGTGCCGCCCGAGGCTTCCTCGAAGAGGCCGCGCTTGTTGCGGTCGGCGCCGGTAAATGAACCCTTCACATGGCCGAAGAGTTCGCTTTCCAGCAGTCCTTCCGGCAGCGCCCCGCAGTTGATGGCGACAAAAGAGCCGTCGCGGCGGGGGGAGTTCTCATGGATGGCGCGGGCGACGAGTTCCTTGCCGGTGCCCGACTCTCCGGTGACCAGGACCGTCGCGTCGGTGGCCGAGACCTTGGCGACGAGGGTCAGGACATGGCGCATTTTGTCGCTGGCGGAGACGATGCCGGAGATGCCGCGGCGCTCCTTGACCTCGGCGCGCAGGCGCCGCACCTCGCCGACCAGGTCGCGGTGCTCGATGGTCTTGCGCAGGGCCAGGGCCAGGACCTCGGGCTCCACCGGTTTGGTGATATAGTCGAAGGCGCCGGCTTTCATCGCGGCCACGGCGGTGTCGATGGACCCATGCCCGGTGATGACGATCACACCCGTCTCGGGTTGGCTGGCCTTGACCGCCGCGATCACTTGCAGGCCGTCCCCGGAACCCAGGCGCAGGTCGGTGACCACGGCGTCGAAGATCTCCTTTTCGATGCGCGCGGCGGCCGCGGACACCGTCTTCTCGGCGTCGACGCGGAAGCCTCGGCGTTTGAGCTCCAGCTGCAGCATCGAACTCTGCGAGGAATCGTCTTCGACGAGGAGGACCCTTTTTTCGTCCATGTTCTTCATCCTTGAGCCGTGGGGAGCAGGACCGTGAACGAGGTTCCGCGCTCGGGAGCGCTCTCGACTTCGATGCGGCCGCCGTGGGCGCGCACGATGCGGTCGGCGATGGCCAGCCCGAGTCCCGTTCCATGCGACTTCGTGGTTTTGAACGGTTTGAAAAGATCTTCGCGGGCGGAGGGGGCGATGCCGGGACCGTCGTCGTCGATCCTCAGGAAGGCGAACCCCTCCCGTAGGCCGGTGGAGACCATCACGGAGCCTTTCCCGTCGATGGCCTGGACTGCGTTGAGGGCGATATTCCAGGCGACTTGCCGGACCTGGTCGCAGTCGAAGCGGAAAGACGCCAGCCCCGGGGCCAGGGAGGTCGAGATCCGCGGCCCCTCGGCGGCGTCGCCTTGGATGATGCGGGCCACGTCGGCCGCGAGCACGTTGAGGTCGGAGCGCTCGAGCTTCGGCGAACGCGGCTGGGAAAATGCCAGGAAATTCGTCAGGGTCTCGCTGAGGCGCCGGCTCTCGTCGTGGAGGATGCGCTGGACCATCTCGCGGTCCTCGTCGGCCAGCGTGCCGCTTCCCAGTTGGCGGGCGGCCATGACGATCGAGCCGAGGGGATTGCGGATCTCATGGGCGACCACGGCGGCCATCTCGCCCAATTGGGCCAGGGCTTCGCTTTGCGCCACGCGCTCCCGCAGGCGGCGCAGCTCGGCGACATCCACGCCGTTGGAGACATAGCCTACGATGTCTCCGCTCGTGTCGCGTACCGCGGTGATCGTGATGACCACCGGAATCTCGCGTCCGTCCTTGGTGCGGTTGAGCAGTTCGCCGCGCCAGAATCCGATCCTCGGGTTCAGGATGTGTTCCCACATCTCCTTATAGATGTCGGGCGTGGTGTGGCGCGAGCGCAGGATGCGGGGGTTCTGTCCGTAGGCCTCCTCGCGCGTCCAGCCGTAGTGCTGCGTGAAGGCGTCATTGATGTCCTGGATGATGCCTTGCGGGTCGCAGAAGAACATCACGTCGTTGGAGCGCCGGAAGGCCTGGTAGAGGGTCAGCGCGAGTGCGTGTTCGCTGGCGGGGAAATCGGGGATTGCTGGAGAGGCCATTGTGTTGCTAGTGTTGTGAAATTAAAGGTTCTAAACCCAATGGCGTATTCTAGCGTATCGGGACCTCCGGGTCCAATCTTATGAGACAATCACTTGGCGTGCGCGCGCAGCAGCGGCTGTCCATTCTCGGCCGGCTGCGCATGGCCGATTGGATCGAGATGCCCGAGCGCGAGTTCGCCAATGAGGTCAAGCGCGTCGAGCGCGACCCGCTCTTCTGCAAACTCTACCATGGCGCGCCCGGTCTTCCCTCCGCCATCCGTCGCCGGCGCTGGCCGGGAGGCAAGCTCGCCGCCGGCTTCTATGACGTGGACGAATCCCGGGTCTCCGGCGCCCAGCGCGTCGACGTCGAGGGCAGCCTGGATGCCCGTCGCGATGTCATGCCTCTGATCCGGAAGATGGGTCAGCAGGCCTTCGAGCGCTACTTCCTTCATGCGGAGGAGGCCGTGCCCCTGCCGGAGATTGCCAAGCGCACGGGACTTTCCGAATCGGATATTCTGCGCATCCACGAGCTTCTCCTCGACATCGGGGCGCAGTCGGAGTTCTCCGGCGCGCCGAAGCTCGCCCCGGCCTCGCGGGGCGACACCTGCCTGGCGCGCCTGACGCTGGAAGATGGGCGCCCGGGCTTCGAGTTCGTCTCTCCGTATTGGGCGCGCGGTCTCTACCAGGTGCGCTATGACGACCTGGAGGACTGGAAGACTTCTGGGCAGCTCGACGGCCCGGAACGCCGTCGTCTGCGGCACCTGCTCAAGCGCCTGGAGACGCTCAACCTGCGCCAGAGCACGATCTTCCGCATCATGGAATCCATGTCGGTCATCCAGGCCGACTACATCCGCACGCGCAGCAATGAGGACCTTCGTCCCGTGAGCCTGCGTCTGCTGGCGCGGCGCCTGCAGCTCTCGCCCAGCACGGTCAGCCGCGCGCTGGCCCACCGCACGGTGCGCCTGCCCTGGGGGCGGGAGGTCTTGATGATCACGCTGGTCCCCGGTCAAAGGCATGTGCTCAGGGATGTCCTGCGCCACTGGCTCTTGGACTCTCCGGCGGTGACCGATGCCCTGCTTGCGCGCAGACTCAAGGTCGAGCGCGGCATCGACGTTTCCCGGCGCACCGTCAACGCCGTGCGGCACGCTCTCGAACACGATGAGGGACTTCCTCCTGATGAGTGATCCGGTGGTCCGACGCGAGCTCTTCGCCAGGGACGTGATGCGCCCTGTCGGCTTCCTCTTGCACGAGGCCGACGACGCGTGGAACGCGGCCCGTCGTCTCTTCGAGAGCGGACAGACCGGAGCGCCCGTCCTGGACGCCTCCGGACGGCTCGTCGGCGTCGTCTCGCAGGCCGACATGGCCGCGTATCTGCGCGAGAGCTCGCGCGAGGCTCCCGACTTCTACGCCGAGCCCGATCACGATCCGATGCCCGTGCGTCCGGCCGCGGCGGTGGGACAGCTCATGACCCGGGTCCTCGTCCAGGTCCCCGACGACATGACGCTGGCCGAGGTCGAGCGCCACATGCTGCGCCGGCGCGTCCAGCGCGTGCTGGTGGTCAAGGACAACGAGGTCCTGGGCGTGATCACCGCCATCGACCTCCTTCGCGCCCGATAGCGGAACTCTTCTGCTAGAATGTCGGTTCCCATGTCCTTCAAGCCGACTCTGAAGCGACGTTCCAGCGGCATCCTGCTCCATCCGACCTCGTTAGCCGGGCCGCGCGGCGGCGACCTCGGGCCCGGGGCCCTCTCCTTCGTCGACTTTCTCTCAGACTGCGGCCAGACTTGGTGGCAGATGCTCCCGGTCTGTCCGACGGACGCGGGCGGTTCCCCGTACAATTCCCCGTCGAGCTTCGCCGGCAGTCCCGGCCTGATCAGTGCGGATATCCTCGCCTCTGAGGGGCTTCTGAAGAAGGCTGAATTGGGTCAGCCCCGCGGCCGGGCCTTGCGCGCGGCCTTCGACCGTTTCGCGCATCGCGCCGCGCGCACGGACCGCGAAGACTTGGCGGCCTTCCGGACCCGGGAGTCATGGTGGCTGGCCGACCACGCGCTGTTCTGCGCGCTCAAAGAGAGCCAGGCCGGCCTGTCTTGGACGAGTTGGGACGAGCCCCTGCGCCGCCGTGAGCCCTCGGCCTTGGACGCGGCCGGCGCCCGGCTGGCTGAAGAAGTCCGCCGGCACGAGTTCATCCAGTGGCTTTTCGCGCGGCAGTGGGAGTCGGTGCGGCGTCACGCCGCCGCGCGCGGCGTGGGCCTGATGGGCGACGCTCCCATCTACGTCAGCCACGACAGCGCGGACTGCTGGGCGCATCAAGAGCTCTTCTTCCTCGGTCCGGACGGGCTGCCCACGGTCCGCGCGGGAGTCCCTCCCGATTACTTCTCCGAGACGGGACAGCTTTGGGGCAATCCGCTCTACCGCTGGGAGGCGCACGAGCGCTCGGGCTTTGCCTGGTGGGTCTCGCGTCTGCGCGCCGCCTCCGAGCGCTTCGACGCCCTGCGCCTGGACCACTTCATCGGATTTCGCAACTACTGGGAGGTCGCGGCGGGGGCTGCGACCGCGGTCGACGGACGCTGGCTCCAGGCCCCGGGAGACGCGCTCTTGGCGACCGTGCGGCGCGAGGTCCCCGCTCTCGAGATCGTGGCCGAGGACCTGGGCGTGCTCACGCCCGAGGTCGCGGCCCTGCGCGATAAGTTCGGCTTCCCGGGCATGAAGATCGCCCAGTTTTCTTTCGGAGGGAAGTCCTCCGACCTGCCGGCGAACTGGCCGGAGAACTGCGTGGGCTATACGGGCACGCACGACAACGACACCTCCCGGGCTTGGTTCGAGGAAGACGGCAGCCGGAACGCCGGCCGCCAGCCGGAGCAGGCGCGCCAAGAGCGAGAGGCCTTCCTGGCGGCCTGCGGCGGCGCCCCGAACGGGGCCGCCTGGGCCATGATCCGGCAGGTCTGGAAGAGCCCCGCGCGCACCGCCATCGCCCCTCTCCAAGACTTCCTCGACCTGGGCGCTGCGGCGCGCATGAACCGCCCCTGCAGCCTCACGGGGAACTGGCGCTGGCGCATGGAGTCGGGCGCACTCTCGGCTCGTGTGGCCGGACGCCTGGGGACTCTGACGGGAGCCAGCGGTCGCGCCCCGGAGTGGACATGAACGTCGACCATAAGCCGAGCCTCCTGACGGACCTCGACCTCTACTTGTTCAACGAGGGCACGCACGCCCGCCTTTACGACAAGCTGGGAGCGCACCCTGCGGTCGTCGACGGCGTCCGCGGGATATTCTTCGCGGTATGGGCGCCCGCGTCGAAGAAGGTCCACGTGATGGGGGACTTCAACGCCTGGTCGAAGACGAAGCATGCCCTGAAGCCCCGCTCTTCCTCCGGCATCTGGGAGGGCTTCATCCCCGGCATCGGGCAGGGTGCGATCTATAAGTACTGGATCCAGTCCATCCATGGCGGGTTCAAGGCCGAGAAGGCCGACCCCTTCGCCTTCCGTCAAGAGGAGCCCCCGCGCACGGCTTCGGTGGTTCATGCTCTCGACTACGAATGGGGCGACGCGGACTGGATGAAGTCGCGCGCCCGGCGCAACGAGCTGGGCGCGCCGCTCTCGATCTACGAGGCGCACCTCGGTTCCTGGCGGCGCGTGCCCGAACAGGGCGACCGATCGCTCACCTACCGCGAGATGGCTCCGCTGCTCGCCGATCATGTCAAGAAGCTGGGCTTCACCCATGTGGAACTCCTTCCAATCATGGAACATCCCTTCGGCGGCTCGTGGGGCTATCAGACCACGGGCTACTACGCGCCGACCTCGCGCTTCGGCACTCCCCAAGATTTCATGTTCCTCGTGGACTTCCTCCACCGCGAGGGCATCGGCGTGATCCTGGACTGGGTTCCCTCCCACTTCCCGACCGACGCTCACGGCCCGGCCTACTTCGACGGGACCCACCTCTACGAGCACGCCGACCCGCGCCAGGGCTTCCACCCCGATTGGAAGAGCTCCATCTTCAACTACAGCCGCAACGAGGTCCGCGCGTTCCTGACCTCCAACGCCCTCTTCTGGCTCGAGAAGTTCCACGCCGACGGCCTGCGCGTGGACGCGGTGGCCTCGATGCTTTATCTCGACTACTCGCGCAAGGAGGGGGAATGGATCGCCAACCGCTTCGGCGGGCGCGAGAACCTCGAGGCCATCGACTTCCTTAAAAAACTCAACGAGACGGTCTACCTTCATCACCCCGACACGCAGATGATCGCCGAGGAGTCCACGGCCTGGGGCGGCGTCTCCCGTCCGACCTATGCCGGGGGCCTCGGCTTCGGCCTGAAATGGGACATGGGCTGGATGCACGACACGCTGAGCTACATGCGCAAGGACCCCATCCACCGCCGCTACCATCAGAACGAGATCACCTTCCGCGCGATCTACCAGTTCCACGAGAACTTCGTGTTGCCCCTGTCGCACGACGAGGTGGTCCACGGCAAGGGCTCGCTGATCGACCAGATGCCGGGCGACGACTGGCGCAAGTTCGCCAACCTCCGGCTCCTGTTCGCCTGGCAGTGGGCGATGCCGGGCAAGAAGCTGCTCTTCATGGGCTGCGAGTTCGGCCAGCGCCGGGAGTGGAGCCACGATCGCAGCCTCGATTGGCATCTGCTCGACCATGAACCGCACAAGGCCCTGATGCGCTGGGTGTCGCGCCTCAACCGCGTCTACCGCAGCGAGCCCGCGCTCCATGAGCGGGACTGCGACCCCTCGGGCTTTGAGTGGGTCGATGCCGCCGACGCCGATAACTCCGTGCTCTCCTTCCTGCGCAAGGGCTCAGATCCCGCGGAGTCCGTGCTCTGCGTCTTCAACTTCACGCCCGTGCCGCGGTCGGACTATCTTGTGGGCGTGCCGGCCCCGGGCTGGTGGCGGGAACTGGCGGACTCCGACGCCGCCGAATTCGGCGGCTCGGGGGTCACGCTCGGCGGCGGGGTCCAGGCCGCGAAGAAGCCCTGGCATGGCCGCGAGTGGTCGGTGAAGCTCCAGCTGCCGCCCTTGGCGGCGGTCTTCCTGAAAATCGCCGCGCGTTGACTCCCGACGCCGTTAGGCGGGGCAGGCGCCGCCCCCGCAAGGGCCGCGCCGCCCGCAGGGGAGTTCGGGGGCGCGCGACTTGCCCTTGGAGGAGACCTTCGGGACGTCCGTGCTGACCAGGACCACTTCTCCCTTCTCGCGGTCGTAGCGGTAGGTCCCGGTCGGGGAGGCCCGCGGGGACTTCTTCTTGGTCTTGGCCATGGCTCTATTCTACCACGAGGGGCGCGCGCATGCGGCGGCGGTAGCCGCGCTTGGAGATGGTCTCCTGCGTGCCGCAGGAGCAGAGGTAGACGCTGAGCGTTCGGCATTCCTTCTGCGCGAAGAGCAGCAGCTCCAGGCAGGACTCCAGGCTCTTCGCCGTCGGCCGCCACAGCAGGTGCTTCGACTCGCCGCCCGCCTTGGCCCTGCCGCCTTCGGCGGCGACTCTTACCTCGTTCTCGGCGCACAGGAAGAGCTCGTGGATGTTGAGAAACGGCACGCCCAGGCGGTCGAGCTCCAGGCACATCTTCTTGAGTTCGGGGAGCTGCTCCGGCACGACCGGGACCTCGACGGCGACCTCGTCGAAGAACTTCTTCGCCAGCGCGACCGGAGTCAGGTCGAAGTCGCGCGCGACCACGTCGAAGCGGATGGAGTCGAGCCCCGCTTTCTTCAATCGGCAGAGCAGCGGTTCGTCGGCCTTGTCGCCGTTGGTGTAGAGGTCGATGCGGGGGGGCTTCTTCATCGCGCGCAGGGCGCAGAGCAGGCGCAGGACGCGCTCCGGGAACATCAGGGGCTCGCCGCCGGAAAGCCCCACGCTCTTGAGTCCGAAGCGCTCCACGATTGCGGGGGCTTCCTCGGGGTCCTTGACCGGGATGCCGTGCACGACCAACTCGTCCTTGCGCGGCTTCGAGTTGAAGCAGAAGAAGCAGTCGCGCGTGCACAGCCCGGTCACGTAGAGGTTCGTTCCCTGTCCGGCCAGGCACGGCTTGCAACCCGGGGGCAGTCGGTGCGTGAAAAGCGTCATCGACTTCGCATCGCCCTTGACCCCGGCCGCGCGCAGGCGTTCCAGGAGGGCCTGAATGCGCCCGACCTGCCCCGGCTCGGGCTCGGCGTCGGGCACGGGCCCGCAGGCCCGCGCCGCCTTGCGCGCGTACCAGGAAAGGTCGTCGTTTTCCCTGAGCATCCCTATTGGCGGGCGCCCGCGTGAGCGCGGACCGGAAGGGGCGCAAAACGCGACTGGAAGAAGCGCAAGTTCTTGGGCTCCTTGACGAACTTCAGTCCGGGCAGGGTGTCCCTGCGGCGGTGGAGCTTGCCGACGGCGCGCGCCACGTAGTCGAGGTGGGTTTGGGTGTAGACGCGCCGCGGCAGGGTCAGGCGTACCAGTTCCAGCGAGGGCATGTGGTTCTTGCCGTGTTCGTTGCGTCCGGCGGAGACCACGCCGCGCTCCATCGCTCGCACGCCGGAGGCCTCGTAGAGCCAGGCGGCCAGGGACTGGGCGGGGAGTTCGTCCTGAGCGAGGTGGGGGAGGAAGGCCTTCGCGTCGACGAAGATCGCGTGGCCGCCGAAGGGCTTGACCACGGGCACGCCTTCCTCGACGAGCCTTTCGCCGAGGTAGCGCACCTGCGCCAGGCGATGGGTGATCCACTCGTCCTGCACCATCTCGCGCACGCCGACGGCCAGGGCTTCCAGGTCGCGCCCGGCCAGGCCGCCATAGGTGTGCAGGCCCTCGAAGAGGACGCAGAGGTTGGCGGCGTCCTCGTAGAGCTCCCCATCGTGCGTGGCCAAAAAGCCGCCGATGTTGACGTAGGCGTCCTTCTTGGCGCTGACTGTGACGGCGTCCACGAGCGAGCACATCTCCTTGAGGATCTTGGCCACGCTCCAGTCGCGGAAGGCCGGCTCGCGCTGTTGGATCATGCAGGCGTTCTCGACGGCGCGAGCGCCGTCGAGCGTGACGCGCACGCCTTTCTTGAGGCACAGCTCGCGCACCGCGCGCAGGTTCTCGAGGCTGACAGGCTGGCCGCCCGCCATGTTGACGGGCGCCCCCACGGCGACGTAGGCCATATGAGAGGCACCGACCTTCTTGATCAGAGCGTCGAGCTTTTTGATGTCCACGTTGCCCTTGAAGGGGGCCTCGTCGTTCGGGTCGTGGGCCGAATCGACGATGATGTCCTTGAAGATCCCGCCCGCCAGCTCGATGTGCGCGCGTGTGGTGGTGAAGTACATATTCCCGGCCACGAACTGCCCCGGCTTGATCCAGGACTGGGAGAGGAGGTGCTCCGCGCCGCGGCCCTGGTGGGTGGGCACCACGTACTTGAAGCCGTACACGTCCTGGACGGCGGCCTCCAGGCGCTCGAAGCTGCGGCTGCCCGCGTAGGCTTCATCACCCATCATGAGCGCGGCCCACTGCGCATCGCTCATCGCGTTGGTGCCCGAGTCGGTCAGCAGATCGATGTAGACCGCGGAGCTGGGCAACAGGAAGGTGTTCCACCCGGCCGCGCGCAGGGCCTCTTTGCGCCGGCGGGCGCTCAGGAGGCGGATGGGCTCGATCATCTTGATCTTGTACGGCTCGGGGAGGAGGGGTTGGGGTCTCACGACCGTAGTCTATAAAAACGCAAGGCCTCTCCAATAGGTCTGTTTGAGGTCGTCTGGGTCCTGTCGTCTGGGTCTTGCGTGAATACCGGCGGTCTGTTATGCTTAATTAGGGTTTGATTATGGAACGTCGAATCGACCTGCATCTGTGTGTTTCGTACGAACCGTGCGTCCTGCGCCCGTGGCTGGTCCTGTGCCTCCTCGTCTTGAGCGCGGGCGAACTGGGTTCCGAGAGCGTCACGCTGACGACCTATTACCCCGCCCCTTCGGGCGTCTACACTCAGATGATCACGACGGGCCAGACCCTCCTCGCGCGCGACGGCGGCAGCGTCGGCATCGGCACGTCGAGCCCGCCCGGCAACCCGGTCAATAAATTGGATGTCAATGGCGGCATAGCCATTGAGGGCAAGCATGCTTTTCGGGGAAACGATTCATGGCTGCGGCTCAATGAGAGCGGCGCGTTCACATCGGGGGTCCGCACTCCCGGGGATCTTTACGTTGAGCGCAATATTCTCGTCTCGGGGTCCAGCGGTTGTTTCCCTCAGAGCACGGAAGACGGGATTTGTGCCGGCGGTTATGCCACTTATGCCACATGGTTGCCTGGCGTCTATGGCTTATACGCTGATGACACAGTCTGGTGGGCCACCGGCCCGAAGGTGACGATTGGGGAGACGGCGACGCCGCTCGGTCCTCAGGTATTCCTCACCATGGAGAGCCCCCAATATTACTGTTGCGCGAAATGAGGGTTGAAGCGTCCTCGCGGGACGCTGCGTGAGCGGCGGCATCTTTTTCGGCGTGATCCTCCTTGTCGGAGGCGTCGCGGCCGCGTCGGACTGGCGCAATAACCGCGTGCCGAATCGACTGATCCTTTTCGGGCTGGCCGCCTTCATGGCAGGGGTCGCCTGCAACCTGGCCTCTTCGTGCCTGGGCGGCCGGGGCCTGCGCTGGCTCGACCTCGGCGAGTACTATCTGCCGTGGCGGTTCTTCCCGATGCTTGGCGCCCATGCGTTTTTGAGCCTGATCGCCGGCTGGACTCTCTGGCGCCTGGATATCTGGCCCGCGGGCGACGCCAAGCTCTACATCACTCTTTCCTGGCTCCTGCCGCTGGCCAACGCCAACCTCTCGGGCTTCCCGTCGCTGCTCTTCATCGTGTTCCTCATCAACTGCTTCGTGCCGCCGGGCCTTCTCTTCGCCTGCGAGGCGATTGTCAGGCTGGCGGCGGCGGCCCTGTCGCTTTTTTCCAAGGGGGTCGTTTACGCCGTCAAGGCCGTCTGCGACCGTGCCGCGCGGCGCATCAGGGATATGCGGCTTTTCCGCCTGGAAGTGGCCGCCCTGTCGGTCAACTTGGCGTGTCTCTTCTTCGTCCTGCGTTTCGCGGAGGCCGGCCTCCGCCTCCAGCCGATGGGGGCCTTCGGCCAACTCATGATTTTCTTCGCCATGCTCGTGGTCTGGCAGCGGCTTTCGCTCCTGCTTTTCCGTCCGCGCCTGGGCGCGGCGGCCCTCGTCGTCTTTTGCGGTTGCGCGGTCTACTCCGTGGCCGCGGGCCTGGACCTGGCGGGGATGCTCTGGCGCACGGCCAAGAGCACCGTGAGCTTTTGTTTTTTACTGGCATTCTCGCGCGTGGCCTTCGACTATGCCCTCGAGCCCTCCAGCCTCAAGGACATCCCGCCGGAGGAATTGCGTCCCGGGACCATCCTCTCCGACCATGCTTGGGCGGCCCTTTCCAGCGACGCGAACGCGCGCGAGATCGTCCAAGAGAGGAACTGCGACGGCCTGACGGTCGGGGAAGCCGAATTGCTGCGCAGCCGGATGACTTCCCGCGGCGAGCGTTCCTTGAGCGTCTATCGGACCGTTCCTTTCGCGGCCTGGATCTTCCTGGGCGCGATGCTGACGTTGAGTCATCGCGGGACCGTCGTGGCGTGGCTCAGAACCTGGATTTCTTCTCCTTGACAGACGGGGCAGGAAGCTTGTTAAATCAGATATGCGTTTCCATCTCGGGCCGCGTGCGGTGGTCCTGGCGAGTCTTGCCGTTGCCGCGGCGCTGGCAAGTCAGGCCGCCCCGTTTCCCAGGGCCGATCCGCCCGAATCCGATCCATTAGCCGCCGCCGCTGAACTTAAAAAATTTTTCACCTGGGACGCTCAGTGCCGGACGGGGACGTTCAACATCCGCGGGGATCGAGCAATCGATTCCCCGTGGCTGAAGCAGTTCCTGACGTGCGTTTCGTTGGCGTCTTCGCCCCCCGCTTCGAGCAAGGCGCAGGAAAATCTGTCGGTGAATGAAGGCTTGCGCCGGTCGGCCAACGATCTGCTGGCCATTCGGGTCGCGGTGTCTTCCGACAGAAGCATGGAGGATGTGTGCCGGATCCAGACCCCGCCGGGTTTCGTGCTTTCATCCTCGGATATGCGGCGGTGCCAATTATACTTTTCAATCCTTCGGCAAAAAAAAGACGCCAAGGCTTTATGCGAGCAGGCTCGGGAGACGGGGACCGCGGTCGAGGATTTCTGCTCGCCGCTGATGATCTACGTGGCTGGGCGTCCCGACCTGTGCCCCGCCGGTTTCGATTTGATCCGATGTCGGGAGACCGCGGGCTTGATTGCGGCCTTGCGGTCCGGGCAGCCGAAGGACTGCGCCGCCTCTCCGCTTTGCGCGGTTTTGTCGAGTCGTGACGCTCGAGACTGCCAGCCGTATCTGAAGCGGGCCAATCAAGCGTTCTGTGAGGAAATCGTCGCCCCGAAGGTGGCTCAGCTGAAGCTTCTTGAGCGGGTGAGACAAGCTGAGATTGCCAAGCATAAGGCCGAGGCTGACAAGCGGGTCGCGGATTTCCATGAGGCCGAGGCTCGCAAGAGGGCCGCGGATCTCCAGCGGGCCGTGGACTTCAAGAAGGCCGAGGATGCGAAGAAGGCCGAGGCGGCCAAGAAGGCCGCGGACGTGCGGAAGGCCGCGGATTTGGAGAAGGCCAGGGCCGAGGATTTCAAGATGGCCGAGGAGATCAATAGGGCCGAGGAGATCAAGAAGGCCGGGAAGATCAAGCAAGCCGCGGATTTGAGCAAGGCCGAGGCTCTCCGGAGGGCCCAGGAGGCCAAGGAGGCCAAGAAGGGCGAGGCTCTTAAGAGGGCCGAGGCCGCCCAACAGGACGAGGCCGCCAAGAAGGCCGAGGCCGCCAAGAAGGCCGAGGAGCTCCAGAAGGCCAAAGCCGTTGAACGGGCACGGAAGAAACCGCCGACCTTCAAAAAAGGGCAGCCGATGCAGTCCGTTCCTCCGGATGTCCTGAAGCGGATGAAGAAGATCGAGGCGGCGGGACAGACCGGCAAGCAGCCTTGATCGCGCCGGCCGGCCAGGAGAATGCGATGGCGACAAAACAATCGAAGGAATTGAAAATCATGGTGGACCTCGCGGTTTATCCCCTCGCGGCGGTCCAGGCCGCCGCGTATTCGCTGACGGACCGTCTGATCGTCCGGATCGCGCGCAACGGCAAGGAGTCGGCCTCGGTCGTCCTGAAACCGAAGGGAGGGGGTGATCCCGAGGCGTTGGCCGGCGAGTTTCACAACGAGCTTCTGCATGAGTCTCTCCGCCTCCAGGTGTCGCAGGCCAACCAGAAGATACGCGAGTTCATCGTGACGAAGGCCTTGGTTTCCGCCCAGGTTCCCAGCGTCCTGCCGCCGGCGACCGAGGCAGGCGAGGCGCCGACGGTTCAGGAATCCTGTCCCGAGTGCGAGGTCCAGCAGGATCAGGCCGCGCCTGCCCCCGTTGACGCGGAATTGGAGAAGGAGATCGAGAAGCTCCTGTCCGAGATTGAAAAAGGCGACGGCGGGGAAGATCCCCTCGGCGTGGCGGTTCCCTGGGAGGAGAAATACGGCGGCAAGGCCGCCAAGCCCGCCAAGGCGGGCAAGGATGCGGCGACGAAACCGGAGACCGCATGAGCACTGCGCTGAGCGTCCCGGAGTTCCCGCGCCTCAACCCCGCCAAGACGGGTTTTTTTCGGTTTCGCCGTCTCAAGGACGACTACCTCATCACCAATGATTTCGGCCGTCACTGCGTCCTGACGGCTCCGGAGTTCAAGAGTTTTGTCGAGGGCTCTCTGGAGGAGTCCTCGCCGCTGTATGGGAGGCTGGCGCAGGACGGATTCATCCGCGACCGGATGGACTTCGACGCGTTGACATCCGTCTGGAGGACTCGCAACCGGTTTCTTTGGCAGGCGCCGAGTCTTCATATCGTGGTGGTGACGCTGCGCTGCAACCATCGCTGCCTTTACTGCCAAGCCAACTCGGTCTTGATGAAAGACCGGTCCTCGGATATGAGCCTGGAGACGGCCCGGAAAGTCGTGGACCGGATCTTCGAGAGCCCGAACCCCGCCATCACCATCGAGTTCCAGGGGGGGGAGCCTCTGGCCAACTGGCCGGTCGTCAAGTTCCTTGTCGGCTACGCTCGCAAAAAGAACCTCAAGGCCGGCAAGAGCCTGTGGATCAACCTCGTCACGAATTTGAGCCTTCTTGACGACGCGAAGCTGAAGTTCCTGCTCAAGAACCAAGTCAACTTCTGCACGTCTCTCGATGGCCCGGCTGCTCTGCACAACAAGAATCGCCTCTTCGTCGGCGGCGACAGCCATGCCGGCGCCGTCCGGTGGTTCAAGAAAATCCACAAGAAGACGGCGGGGAAGCCGTACCGGATCGATGCTCTTCTGACGGTGACGCGGTTCTCCCTGTCCCGCTATAAAGAAATCGTGGATGAGTACGCGGGCCTCGGGCTGCGCGGCATCTACTTGCGCTCCTTGAGCCAGCTGGGTTTGGCGCGCGAGACCTGGACCCAGATCGGCTACGAGCCCGATGAGTTTCTTGAGTTTTACCGCAACGCGCTTGACTACATCATCGCTCTCAACAAGAAGCGCAAGAACTTCTTCGAGCAGACGGCCCGCATTTTCCTGGCCAAGATCTTGGGCGACAATGACCCCAATTTCCTCGATCTGCGTTCGCCTTGCGGGGCCGGGATCGGCCAGATCGCCTACAACTTCGACGGCGGGATTTACACCTGCGATGAAGGCAGGATGTTCTCCCGCATGGGAGACGAGTCTTTCCGCATCGGCAGCGTGGACGGCGGTTCCTACAAAGAGAGCGTGAGCCATCCGGTCGTGCGTGCCATCTCCGTGGCCTCCTGCCTTGACAATCAGGTGCAGTGCTCCAAATGCGCCTACAAGCCCTACTGCGGCGTCTGCCCGGTGCAGTGTTATGCGGAGCAGGGGGACATCATGGGGCGCATGCCGTCCAATACCCGTTGCCGCATCCAGATGGGCATCCAGGATATTCTCTTCGAGAGGCTCCGGGACCCGAAGATCGAGAAGATCTTCAGGAAGTGGATTCGCGAAAGGAAGGAGCCTGTTCTTTACCAGCGGTAGGGAGAGAGGATTTTATGGCTAAGGACATCATTCCGAAGATCAAGAAGGATATCGCCCGATTCTTGACGAGCGAAGAGGGCAAGATACTCAAGAAGGATGTCCTCAAGGCCGCGGCGATCCTGGGCATCGTCGGCGCAACGATGTTCAAGGCGGAAGATCTTCTTGCCCAGACCCACACCAATGCCCTCCATAACTCCGGGGGCGGGGGCTCGCATGTAAGCCACAGTTCGCATGCCAGCCATGCCTCCCACGGCTCTCACGGCAGCCACGGCTCTCACGGCAGCCATGGTTCTCATGGCTCGCATGGTTCTCACGGCAGCCACGGCTCTCACGGCAGCCATGGTTCTCATGGCTCGCATGGTT
>CAYHNV010000017.1:0-24874 GCA_964358065.1 uncultured Elusimicrobia bacterium
ACCATGCGCGCGGCCTGCTTCGGCGCTTCCTTGCTCAACCCCAGGAAGACGACGAGTGCGGCCCCATGCAGGCCGAGAGAGAGCGTCATCGACGCGGGCATTCGACCGGTCATGCTGTGTATGACCCCGGCATCATTTCTTCTGTTCCGTGGCGATGGTCAAAGAGAGGGCCCCGGCGTCCTTGGCGCGCGCCATCAGGTCCGTCAGCTTGCCGTGGAGCGCGTTCTCGTCGGCGCGAAGGATGACCAGCTTGGAGTAGCTCTCCAGGAGCTTCTCCCGGAGCCGCTCCTGCATCACCTTCGGGTCGGTGAACTTCTCGTAGTCCACGGCATATTCGCCTTCCTTCGAGAGCGTGAGAAGAACCTTATCCTTCTCCTCGCCCTCCCGGGTATGCGCGGAGGGCAGGACCACCTTGATGGGAGGCTCGGACATCATGGGGGCGGTGACCATGAAGATGATGACGAGCACCAGGCACACGTCCACCAGGGGCGTGATGTTGATGTCGGTGATCGGCTCGTCGTCGATCGTGCTGCCCGCCATCAGAGGACTCCGTCCGTCTTCATGACCGCGAGCTTCAAGGCCCCGGCTTGTCTCGACTCATCGAGGACCCGGACCACCAGGCCTACATGGTTGCCCGCGTCCGCGGTCACCACCACCATCTTGTCCTTGCTGCGCGAGAGAGCCTCGAAGAGCTGACGGCGGAAGGTGAGCGGGTCGGTCTTGACCCCGTTGATGGTGATGGTCTCATCCAGCGCAATCTTGATCGTCACGTTCTCGTCGACCGACGACTTGCCCTCGGCGGTGGCGGGCCGCGTCTCCAGGACCTTGATGCCGAGGGTCACGGCCATGGGGGCCACGGCCATAAAGATGATCACGAGCACCAGGCACACGTCCACCAGCGGGGTGACGTTGATCGCCGTGATCGGTTCTTCGTTTTTTGAAGCCGCGCCGGCCATTGCTTCCTCTTACTTCGCGCCGAGCATCACGATCAGGCGGGCGCTGGCCACTTCCATCTCGACGGTGACCTTTTTAAGGCGGCCCGTGAAGTAGTTGTAGAGGATGGCAGCGGGGATGGCGACCAAGAGGCCCGCCGCCGTGGCCACCAGGGCCTCGGCGATGCCGCGCGCGACGACCGAGGGGCCGCCGGTGCCGGAAGCCGCCAGGTCGCGGAAGGCACGGATGATGCCGATGACCGTGCCGAAAAGGCCGATGAAGGGCGAGATGTTCCCCAGCGTACCGAGAACGGGAAGGAACTTCTCGAGCCTGAGCCTTTCCTCCTTGATCTTGGAGAGCATCAGCTCCTCGAGGTCCTTGCGCGAGCGTCCCGCATGGGTCAGGCCGTAGCCCACGACCTGCGCAACCGAGGACGGGTGCTTGTGGCACCAGGCCGCGGCCACGTCGGGCTTGCCGCCCTCGAGCTGTTTACGCACCGAACCGAGGATATCATCGGACTTGGCTCCCGCGCCGCGGAAGAACCACCAGCGCTCGAAAGCCACCGTGATCGAGAGGATGGACAGGAACAGCATGATGACCAGCGTGAAGCTTTCGCGCAAAAGCGAAAGGATGTGTATCTCACCCATATTTATTTCTCCTATGCGGCAAATTCCATTTAGTTCGACATGCCGGGCAACGGGGGCGCGGCGCTCACGGGCTTGGCGCCCGAAGCGCCACGACGACCCTTAACCTCAGGCTTGGCCGGGGCCTTCTTGACCGCCTTGGGCTTCTCTTCATCGGAAGGCATGACCTGGGTGCCGCCACCCTCGGGCGGGACCTGAGCGTCCACGTCGGGAGTCGCCCGGGCCGAGGACCTCTTCGCGGCGGGTTTGGAGCCCCCGACGGACTGGCGCAGGACGGCAGCGCGGGCGGACGCGGCCTTGGCCGTGTCCTTCGGCCCGGTCTTGGCCAGGTCGTCGTAGACATCGGCGGCCGCGGCATTGTCGCCGGCCTTCTCATAAGCCTCGCCCAGCTTGATCAGAGCCTGGAGCCGATACTGAGAACTCGAGGGCTTCATGCCGCGCATCCTCTCCCAGGCCAATAAGGCCTCGTCAGGGCGCCCGGCCGAGAGGCGCACCTCGCTCTCCCGGTACCAGCTCTCCATCACCAGGTCCGCGTCGACTTTGGGTGCCGAGCGGATCCGCGAAAGCGTGGCCACCGCACCCTCAAAATCCTTGCGGTCCTTCTGTATCTGGTAGGTCTCCCAGAGCGCACTCTGCGCCTGCGGATCATCGGCCTTGGCCGAGGCCACGAATTTCTGATAGGCGTACTGGGCCATGTCGAGCTTCCCAAGTTTCTTATAGGCCAAGGCGAGGTTAAACTGCGTGGGCCCGCCGTACTCCGAGGAGGGATATTCCTCGAGCAGACGGGAGTAGAAGCGCGTCGCGTCCTCGAACTTCTCAAGGGCGTAGTAGGAACTGGCCAGGTGGAAGATCGCCAGAGGCGTGTCGTCGGACTTGCCGAAGTTGTTGAGGAGGCGCTCATAAGCCGGGACGGCTTCCTGGTATTTGGCCAGGTTAAAGAAGCTCTCACCCAGATAGAATTGGGCTTTCGGAACCTCAAGGTGGTTGGTGAAGTCCACGGAGAACTTCTGAAACTCCGTCGCGGAGGAGGCGAAGTCCTTGCTCTCGAAGGCGCGGCGCGCCAGGCGGAACTGCGCCTCGCCGCCGATAGGCGTGGCGGGCTGAGAGTTGACGATGGCGCGCAGGCTGCTCTTGTAATCCTCGCCCTTGCTCCGGTCGAAGACAGCCTCAAGAATGTCGAGGCCATCGTTGGCCTCGGGAGCGGACGGGAAGGCCGCCACCAACGCCTGGACCTGCTTGACGGCGCCCGCGTCATCCTTGGCGTTGAAGGACGCCTGGGCAATGCGCAGGTGAGAAAGAGGCGCGGCCGCACCCTTGGGCTCGGCTTCCAGGATCTCGCGGTAGGCCGCGATGCACTCGGGGTATTTCTGCGCTCGGTACAGCGTATCGGCGACCTGCGCGCGCGCCTGAGCGGCATCCTTGGAGTTCGGATACTGCACGATCAGCTTCTTCCAGAAGTCGATGGCCTGGGTGTAGTAGCGCTGGTGGTAGGAGCTCATGGCCGCGCGATAAAGCGCGGCCGGAGCCTCGGGCGATTGTGGATTTTCGGCCGCGTACTTCGCGTAGAGCTGGTAGGAGTCCTCGTACTGCTTCTGGTTGAACATGGAGTCGGCGATGCCAAGCTCGTTCAAGCCCGAGAAGGAGAACGATGAGCTGGCCACGGCCAGCATGTCCTTGAGTTTCTGGCGCGCATCCAAAGCCGCGGAGTCCTCGCCCTTGTAGGAGTGGCACCAGGCCAAGCCGTCCTGGGCGTAGAACGCGGCGGGATCGTCCGGGTAGACCTTCAGGATCATCTCATAGATGACCTTCGCCTCGTCGACTTGGTTCAAGGCGAGGTAGGCCTCGGCCGCGTAGAGATAGCTGATGCTGCGCCACTTCGACTTCGAGGGCGGCAGATGGCGGAAGATGAACTGATAGGAGGTCAGGATTGAATTGAAAGCCTTCTGATCATACTGGCTCTTCAGGATGGAGAACAAGGCCTGCTCCGCGATGTCCGAGGAGGGCGCCAGGTCGATGATGCGCTGAAAAGAGGTGGTCGCCTCGGAGTAGCGCTTGAGCGCCAGTTGGGCGTTGCCCATGATGAGGTAGACGTTCTTGGCCAGGACATGGTTCGGGTACTGCGCCGTGAAGTTGTTGCCGGTCTGGATGGCCTGCATATAATCGCCGACCTGGTACTGGCACCAGGAGAGCTTAAAGAACGCCAAGGGCGCAATCTTCACCGCGTCGGGATGCTGTGTGATGACCTTGGTGAAGGCGAAGAGGGCCTCGCGCGTCTGCTTGGAGATGAGGTGGGACTCCGCGATGAAGAACTGGGCCAGCGGCGCGAAAAAATCCTTCGGGTAGCGGTCGAGCACGGCCTGGAAGTTGGCGCGCGCTTCCATGTAATCCTTCTTCTGGAAGTAGGAAGACCCGATGCGAAAGAGAGCGGACACGCGCAGGGGGCTCTCCGGGTAGAGCGAGATGAACTTTTGGTACTTGGAAATGGCCCCATTGAAGTCCTCGGCGAGGAAGAAGGAGTCTCCGATGAAGAACTGGGCCTCCTCCTTAAGGTCGGACTCCGGATAGTCTCGGATGAGGTTCTCGAAGGCCGCCGCGGCCAAGTAGGCGCGCCGCGAGAGGAGATAAGTCTTGCCGAGGTAATACTGAGCCTCGGCGCTCTTGACCGACTTGAGAGCGCGCTCGGCATTGGGATAGTCGCCGCGATGCAGGGCCACGATGCCCTGGGCATAGAGGACGGTGGGTTCCTTGAGAAAGGTCGGGAACGTCTCGCCCAGCAGGAAAAGATTGGCCTCCGCCTGTGAGAACTGCTCGAGGGCCAAGTCGGCGTAGATGATGCCCATCAAGGCCTCGGGATTGATATAGGCCTTTGGATGACGACGCTCGACCTCTTTAAACTCCGACACCGCCTTCTCCCAATCCTTGTCGTTGTAGGCGGCCTCGCCGAGACGATACTGCGCGGACGGTCCCAGCCCGGAGTTCTTGTCCTCGGAGGCGGCCGCGAAAGCCTTCTGAGCATCCGAGAGCGCCTTGGCCGCCGCCGGATTTTTCGGCGCCAGCAAGCGCGCCGAGGAGGTTCTCTTCGCCGCGGCCTCCGCCTTGAGGATGGAGAGGGCGTGCTGGAGGTAAGCCTCCCCGACCATGAATTCGGCATCCAGCACGCGCGGACTCTTCGGGAACTGGGAGATAAAGCTCTCCAGGAACTGGACCACCGCGAGCTTGTCGCGCCCCGTCTCCGTGAAGAGTTGTGTCGCGGCGGCGAAGGCCGCCTCCTCGGCGGAGGCGTCGAAGTCGGCTTTCGCGGAGCCCCAGGCGGCGCGCGCGGGCGAAGCAAAGACAAGAACGGCAAGGGCAGCGGCGATCTTTTTCATTCTCACTCCCAGGACGAGGCGGTCTTTTTGCAGGAGACCTCCGTGCTCAGGCGTCGGAGGAACTCTTCGCAACTCACGCCGTTCTTCTGCCGGCCGTCGCGCAGGCGCACGGCCAGCGTGCAGGACTCGACATCCTTAGGTCCCAGCAGGACCATGTATGGGACCTTCTCCAAGGTCGTCTCGCGGATCTTGTGGCCTATCTTCTCCGGGCGGGCGTCAAGCTCGACACGCAGGCCGGCGGCCTCGAGCCGGCGGGCTAGATCGCCCGCCGCCGATATCTGCGCATCGGTCAGCGTCAGGATCTTCACCTGGACGGGGGCCAGCCAGAGCGGGAAGGCCCCGGCGTAGTGCTCGATGAGGATGCCGAAGAAGCGCTCGATGGAGCCGTAGAGGGCACGGTGCACCATCAGCGGCCGGTGGCGGGCGCCATCGCTGCCCACGAATTCCAGATTAAACTTCTTGGGCAGGTTGAAGTCGAATTGGACGGTGGAAAGCTGCCAGGCTCGACCGATGGCGTCAATGAGCTTCATGTCGATCTTGGGACCGTAGAAGGCGGCCTCGCCCTTCATGAGCTTGTAGGGAATGCCGCGGCGCGTCAGCACGCTCTCCAGCGCCTTCGTCGCGCGGTCCCATTCAGCGGCTTCGCCGCTGTATTCCTGGGATTTCTCCGGGTCCCAGGTGGAGACCTCCATGGAGTATTTCTCGAAGCCGTAGGTCTCGAACACCTTCAGCGCGAAGTCCACGCAGCCCGACACCTCGGACTCGATCTGGTCGGGGGTGCAGAAAATATGCGCGTCGTCCTGGGTGAAGCCGCGCACGCGCATCAAGCCGTGGAGCACGCCGGAGCGCTCGTAGCGATAGACGGTCCCAAGCTCGCCGTAGCGCAGAGGCAGGGCCTTGTAGCTGCGCAGTGAGCTCTTGTAGATCAGGATGTGGAACGGGCAGTTCATCGGCTTGAGCATGTAGTCGGCCTTCTCGACCTCGATCTCGCCGAACATATTCTGCCGGTAAAAGCTGGTGTGGCCGGAAGTGTGCCAGAGGTCCGCGTTGGCGATGTGCGGGGTATACACCATGTCATAGCCGCGCTTGAGCGCCTCGGCGCGGAGCCAGTCTTCCATGATCAGGCGCACGCGCCCGCCCTTGGGATGCCAGAAGATGAGCCCGGGTCCGGCCAGATCCTGGATGCTGAAGAGATCGAGGGCGGGGCCGATCTTGCGATGGTCCCGCTTCTTGGCTTCTTCCAGCATCTTCAGGTGCGCGTGCAACTGGTCCTTGGTGGGCCAGGCGGTCGCGTAAATGCGCTGGAGCATCGCGTTCTTCTCGTCGCCGCGCCAGTAGGCGCCCGCGACCGAGAGGAGCTTGAAGTGGCGGATCGACTTCGTGCTGTGGGTATGGCCGCCGCGGCAGAGGTCCGTGAAGGTGGAGTGCGTGTAATGGGTCAGCTTCTGGTCCTTGAAGCCCTCAAGAAGCTCCAGCTTGTAGTTCTCGCCCCGGCCGGACCAGTAGGCCCTGGACTCATCGTAGGTGACTTCCTTGCCGACGAAGGGATGGTTTCCCTCCGCAATCTGGAGCATGCGCTTCTCGATCGGGAGGAAATCGGCTTCGGTGAAGCGGTGGGTCGAGTCGAAGTCGTAGTAGAAGCCGTTGTCGATAGCCGGGCCGATGGTGATCTTGGTCCCGGGAAAGAGTTCCTGGACGGCCTGGGCCATCAGATGCGCGCAGGAGTGCCGCAAGGCGTCGAGCGCCTCCTGCGAGTTCGGGTCAACGGCGTGCACGATGTTGGTCGCGGGCATTCCCGGCGGCTCCTAGGACAAAAAAATGGTGCCCAGTACAGGATTTGAACCTGTGACCTTTCCCATGTCAAGGGAACGCGCTACCACTGCGCCAACTGGGCATGAAATCCGTAAAAAAGAGCAGAACAATGCGATTGATGTTACCATGTCCGAAGCGGTGAATCAACTTTGGCGAGTTCCCATGCGACCGAGCCCTCCGCTGGGATTCTATCGACCCGCCGGGAGATGACGCCAGAGCGGCAGAGACCCCCGCTTGGGTGAGAAATCGCGGAAGAGAGGGTCGGGATTGTTCTGCCACATCAGCCTGGGCGCGTCCGCGACGACGGGCTCGTAGCGGCCGGAGGAGATCAGAACGTTCACGCGCCAATCCAACTCCGGGGTGAGACGGATCCACGGCGAGGGCATCAACCAGTCGGGCTCCTTCGTCTTGAACTCCTCAGGCATGATCGGGCGCAGTCCCGTTGCGAACATCAAGGACAAGTCGTCGGCGTTGGAGAAGAAATCCATTCCCCCTCCGGCCTTCATCGCCGCAGATGCGGCCTCGATGTAGCCCTCGGGACCGCGGAAGGCCTCCATGGCGAAGCGGATTAAGTCCGAGCGCGGCGGCAGGTCGCGCAAGCGCTGTCTCATCATCCCCGAGACCGAGGCAACCGGCTCGGCGGGAACCAGGGTCTGCGCGGCTTTGAGCGGGCCGACGAAGAAGAGATTGCCGCCCGCCGCGAGGACCACCAGCCCCGCCATAGCCGGCGCGCTCCCGCGCGCGAGGCTGGAGAAGCCGCGCGCCGCAAGGTAGGCGAGGACGGGCAGCAGTCCCGCGAGGTAGCGGCCGTACGGCTCCGCCGCGCGGAAGGACAGGAGCGCCAGCGTCGCGACGACCGACAAAAGACAGATGCGGCGCAGGTTCAGCACGCCGTACGGCGCGGGCTGGCGCGCCGCGGCGACGAGAAGCGACGACCAGACGGCCACGGCACAAAGACGAGACCAAGGGCCTTCGGCGACGAGGCCGCAAAGGAGCACGGCGCCGAGGATGAGGAGCATCCAGCGGCGGATAAAGACGGCGGCGACCAGCGCGAGAGGCATGGCGAAAGCGGCCAACCACAACAGAAAAGTCTTCAAAAACTCCAGCGACTCGGCCAAACCATAAGCATGATTGCCCGGCCTGTCCCAGATCCGGAAGTACCAGGCGGCCGGAGCGGAGAGGACGATGGTAAGCGCGGCCGCGGCCCAGAAACGGCCGGCGCGCGGACACTCATCGAAGCGCAGGACGGCGTCGAGCGCCAGGGTCAGGCACGCGCAGGCGAAGAAGGCGAAGGAGGCGTGCAGCAGGAACTGGAGGCAAAGGGCCACGGCCAAAACGCCCCACGACTTCCGGGACAGAAGGCGCCGCCACGCATGGAAGACCAGGACGGTGCCGAGCGCGACCAGCGCGTAATATCGGGATTGACGGCAGAAAAGAAGGAAGGGCGCAGACAGGGCCAGCAGGGCGAGAGCGGCCTCGGCGGACCACGGACGACGCAGGGTGAGCTCATCATCCTCGCCATCGCAGAACAAACGCCATGACAACCACAGAGTGAGGATTCCAGCCAAAGCGAAGGGCAATCGTGCCGCGAACGGCGTTCGACCCAAAACGGAGAAAGACGCGGCGACCAGATACGCGGGAAGCCAGGTGTTCCAGGTCCAGACGCCGGAGGCGCTGCCCTCATGTGCGGATGAGGAATGCTGCGTGGTGACCAGCACGCCGCGCAAGGACATGCGCGGGAGTCCCGTGTCGAGGATGGATTCGGCGCGAAGGGCGGTCTCCGCCTCGTCCTGCCACAGGGCGGGACGCCCCAGGTTCCACAGGAGAAGGACGCCTCCGATCGCGGTGAGGACGATCGGAATAAATCTTTTCAACGCGGCAGGAAGGCCTTGCGCGGAGAGCGGGCGGTAATCGTCGAGTGCATGCCGCCTCGCGCGGTGAACACCCCGACCACCTCGCACCAGACGGGCTTGGTCGCCTTAGCGATGTCGTCAAGGATCCGATTAACGGCATTTTCATAGAAAATGCCCATATTGCGGTAGCCCAGCATGTAGTACTTGAAGCTCTTCAGCTCCAGGCAGTCCTTGTTCGGCAGGTAGCGCACGGTGATGACACCGAAATCGGGGAGCTTCGTCTTCGGGCAGACCGAGGTGAACTCGGGGACCGAAATCTTGATCTCATAGCCCCGGTACAAGTTGGGCCAGGTCTCGATGGGCGGCAGGGGCGCGTCGGCGCCGGACAAGGAGAGTTCCGGGTTGTAGCCGTGGGTCATGGGGGCCTTCTTATTCGAGGACATCTTTCCTCCTCAGTCTCAGCGAATTCAGCGCGACGGAGATCGAGCTCAGCGCCATCGCAGCGCCCGCGAACTCGGGGCGCAGCAGTATCCCCCACTTCGGATAGAGCGCGCCGGCCGCGACGGGGATGAGGATGAGGTTGTAGGCGAAAGCCCAGGCCAGATTCTGTCGGATCACGAGGCGGATGCGCTGGCTCAGCGTGATGGCCTTGGCCAGAGAGGTGAGGTCCGGGTTCATCAGGGTCAGGTCCGCCGACTCCACCGCGACGTCGGTCCCGCCGGCCAGGGCCACGCCGATGTCCGCATGCGCCAGCGCCGGGGCGTCGTTGAAGCCCTCGCCGATCATGGCAACCTTCTTGCCCTCGGACTGAAAACGACGCACGATGTCGGCCTTCTCCTCGGGGCGGACCTCGGCGAAGACCGTGCCGATGCCGACCTGTTCGGCCACGCTGTAGGCCGCGGCGTTGCGGTCGCCGGACACCAGGTAGACCTCCAACCCCATGCCCTTGAGCGCCGCGACCGCGGCGCGCGCCGAGGGCCGCACCTGGTCTTCCATTCGGAAGACCCCGAGAAAATCCCCATCAACGGCAACTCCCAGGAGCGAGCCTGCCTCGGAGAAGCGCGTCGCGTCGTCCTGCGGGATCCTCACGCCCTCTTCCTTGAGCCACGGCAGGCTGCCGACTCGCGCCACGCGGACGCTCGAACGGACGATGACGCCGCGGCCGGGGAGGGTCTCGAAGGACTCCACGCTCGGCGCGACGGTCCGGCGCTCCTGGGCCAGAGCGCGGATGGCGGAGGCGAAGGGATGCTCGGATCTTTCCTCGCAGGCCAGCGCCCAGGACAGCATCTCGTCCTCGGTTCCCCGCAGGACGATGGCGCCCGCGACCCGGGGCCGGCCGAGGGTGAGCGTGCCGGTCTTATCGAAGAGCACCACGTCGAGCTTGCCGACGTCCTCCAAGATCTCGGCGTTGCGGATGAACACGCCCATCTCCGCCGCGCGGCCCATGCCCGCCACGACGGCCAGGGGCGTGGCCAGGCCGAGCGCGCAGGGGCAGGCCGAGGCCAGCACGCAGACGAAGGAGGTCATCGCGAGCAGGAAGCGGGGCTCCGGTCCCCATCGCATCCAGACGGCGGCCGTGAGCATGGCCAGGACGATCACGGTCGGCACGAACCAGGCCGCGACCTTGTCGACGGAGCGCTGGATCTTGGGCTTGGTCGATTGACTCTCGCGCACGGCTTCGACGATGCGCGAGAGGGCCGACTCATCGCCGGGGCGCGTCACGCGGACCTCGAGGGCCCCGTTCTTATTGAGCGTGCCGCCCCAGACGCGCGTGCCGGGAGCCTTTTCCACCGGCAGGCTCTCGCCGGTGAGCAGGGCCTCGTCGACCGTGGAGCTGCCGACGACGACCTCGCCGTCGGTGCCGATCTGCTCGCCGGGACGCACGCGGACCGTCTCGCCGACCGCCACCTCGGCCAAAGGCACGGTGAGTTCTTGGCCCGCGCGCAGCACACGGGCGGTCTTGGGCGCCATGCGCATGAGCTTGACGACGGCCTCGTTGGTCTTGCCGCGGGTCTTGGCCTCGATCAAGCGCCCCAGCGTCACGAAGACGATCAGGCCGCTGACCGCGTCCCACTGGGTCTGACGCGCGGCCGGAGGGAGGGTCTCGGGAAACAGAACGACGTATGCGCTGTAAAAGAAAGCGGCCCAGGTGGAGATGGAAACCAGGGTGTCCATGTCCGCGCGGCGGCGCAGCAGCGCGCGCGACAGGCCCTGATGGAAATGCTTGCCGCCCCAGACCTGCACCGGGACCGCGAGCAGGAGTGCCGTGTACGGGGACAGCTTCAGCCAGTGCGCCAATAGAAGCGGGATCGAGAAGAGGATGGAGATCTGCAGGCGCGTCATCAGCACGCGCTGCTCCTCCTGCTGGGAGAGAAGACTGATGGACTCGGCCTGCGCGCGGCTCTCGCTCTCGCCCAGCACGTCGTAGCCCGCCTTTTCGATGGCGCGGCGCAGGGTGCGGACCTCCAGCTTCCCGGCAACCGGAGTGAAGTCCACGGCCACGGTGCGCGAGGGAAGATCAACGCTGACGGCGCGCACGCCGTCGATCACCGCGAGGGCCCCCTCCACTTTGGCCACGCATGAGGCGCAATGCATGCCCCTCACGGGAAGGACGACGCGACGTGAAGCCGCAGGAGCGCTCATGAGCGAACGGCTCACTGGAGGCTCCGGCGCCACTGCAGGTCGAAATCCTCCAAGGCGCGCCACTGCCCCGGAAAGCCCTCGGACACCGCCTGGTCGAGGTTCTTGCCGTCGCGCACGGCCGTAAGGAACTGAGAGAAGCCGATGCGCCCGCCGCGCTGGATCAGGAAGCGGACCATGTTCTCGGCCTGGGCGTACCAGAGACTGACTTCGTAGGCACGCTCGGTGGCGGGGACCAGTCGCATCATCTGGTCCATCGGGATGGGAGAGGAACGCAAGGTCTGATGCATCGAGGCGAAGAGCGCGGAACCCCCGCGAGGGTCGACGGCTTTCGCCTCCTCGAAAACGGCCAGGCCCTCGTTGATCCAGCGATGCTCCTGGACCAGGCGGCCGCCCATGAACTCGAACCAGATGAGATGGGTCATCTCGTGGGAGAGCACTCCCTCCAGGCGAGGCGAGCCGTAGGTGTAGATCGCGTTTCCGACGGCGACCCCCGCCGACCACTCGGGCTGGCCGGTCTTCTTGCGGTATTCATCCTGCGTGCCGTAGACCACGATCTGGTAGAGGCCGCGGGGCTTGAAGGAATACAGACCCGTGTCGGTCATGATCCGGTTGTAGGCCTCCTCGGCCCGGTCCGCGACGGAACGCACGATGTCCACACCATAGGCCTTGACCGAGAAATGCAAGGCCTGCGTCTCATTGTAGCCCGCATCGAGACCCGGGTAGGCCCCCTCCACGATCCCCGTGAAGGAACGGCCCCTGCCGTCGTCGGGCAGTTCGCCGGGATAGGGCACGCAGGCGCCGAGCGCCGCAACGGCCAGCAAAACGACGGGACCACGCACCATGACGGTATTCTACATTTTCAGCCCAGCAATTCAGGGCCATACTCTAAAATTGGTACGATGTCTCGGTGAGCGAGATTCTGACGGTAAAAGTCGACGGCATGGCCCCCGCCGGAGACGGCCTGGCCCGGGCCGAGGGCTCGTCCCGGGTGCTCTTCGTGCCCCACGCGGCCCCCGGCGACCGCCTCGAGGTCGAGGTCTTCGAAGCCAAATCGAGCTTCGCCCGCGCCCGCATCAAGCGCGTGCTCTCCGCCGGCCCCGACCGCCGGGACCCGCCCTGCCCGCACCACGCGGCCCCCTCACGCCCCGGCCCGGCCTGCGGCGGCTGCGACTGGCAGCACCTCGACTACGCCGCTCAGCTCAGGCAGAAGCGGGGGATCGTCGTGGACTGCCTGCGCCGCCTGGGGAAATTCGCAGACGCGGAGAAGCTCGTGCTTGAAACCAAGGCCGCGCCCAAACCCTGGGGCTACCGCAACAAGGTGCAGATCCCCTTCGCCGCCGGAGCGCGCATGGGCTTCTTCGCCGCCGGCTCACGAGAGATCGTGGACATGCGCGAGTGCCCCATCCAGCCCGACCTCTCGGTACGCCTGGCGCACACAGTGCGCCGGATGGCCACCGCTCGCGGTTGGTCCTTCTACGACGGCAAGACGGGCAAAGGGTGGCTGCGGCACCTCTTCATCCGAACCAACGCCGAGGGGCAGGCTCTGGTCGCCCTCGTGGTCTCGCGCTCCGAGTTCCCGGACCGGGAATCCTTCGCGGTCGAACTCCACGCCCAGCACCCGGAAATGATCGGGCTGCATCTCAACGTCCAACCGGAGCGGACCTCGGTGGTTCTCGGGCCCGCCTGGCGCCGCCTCTGGGGGGCGCGCGAGATCGAGGAGACCATCGGCCGATTCCATTTCGCGGTGTCGCCCGGCGCCTTCCTCCAGGTCAATACCCCCGCGGCCGAGATCCTCTACAACACGGCCAAAGAGGCGGCCCGCGACGGAGGCAAAAAGTTCCCGATGGGCCTGGACCTCTACTGCGGCGTGGGCACGCTGACTCTCTGGATGTCGGACGTCTTTGCCAAGGTCGTCGGCGTCGAGGAGAACCGCGAGGCCGTCGCCGACGCCTACCGCAACGCGGAGCGCAACGCGGTCAAGAACTGCCGCTTCAAGGCCGGACGCGCCGAATCAGTCCTGCCGAAACTCACGGCCGAGCTGCCGGAGGGCTGTGCGGCGGTCGTCGATCCTCCCCGGGTCGGCCTCTCCCAGCCCGTGCGGCGCTTTCTCACCGAGCGCAAGATCAAGCGCGTGGTCTACGTCTCCTGCGACCCCGCCACGTTCTCCCGGGACGTGGGCTTTCTGACGCACTCCGGCTATGCGCTCAAGAGGGTCACGCCGGTGGACCTCTTCCCGCAGACCTCGCATGTCGAGATGGTCGGCCTGCTCGATAGGTCTTAAGACCCTGGCAGGAAGCTGGGGGACTCACTACACTCCAGGCAAGAGCACCCCATGTCCCGACGCCTGACACTCACCGTCTGCGCGGTCCTACAGCTTATGGCCGTTGGCCGCGCGTCCTCCTCGGCGATCTGCGACCCCGGAGCTTCCCCCGCCCCCGACATCCCGTTCGAGTCGGAATCCCCGGGCGCGCTCCTGCCCACGGAGAGACAACGGCTGTTCTCCTTGGACGGCGGGCGCTATGAGCCCCGCGACGGGCGCGTCGCCGACCGCCGGGAAAGCCGCCTGCTGACCAACGCACAGGCGGCCCGCCTCCTCTGTCCGCCGCGCGACGCACGGGCCGAGACCTCCCCGTCCCGCCTCACAGAGCCGAAAGCCCTCACGCTCCCGCACGCCGTCGGCGGGCTCGAGTTCGACGGCGCCGTCCCCCGTCCGCCCGGAGCGGACGCCCCGGTGGCCTCGAACGGCTCGGGGATGCCGCCCCTGGCGGCCGGCACGGACGACCCCAACTTGCTCCGAGACGTCCTCTCCCGGGTCAGACTCAGGGAGGACTCGGACCCTCGGGCCGCCTCCGCGCTCCAAAGGGCCCTGCGCGACATCCTCCGGACTCCGACCGGACGGGAAGTCGCGGAGGATTTCGTCGCGGAGCGCGCCTCCGCCGAGGTCCGCTTCGAGGCGCTCGACGGAACCCTGATCTCGATCAACGGCCGCCGGGTGGTGTCCGGGATGTTGGGACAGGCTCGGTCCGATGAAGGGCGGCACGTGGTCGCGCTCAACCGTCTTTATCTCGACGCCGACCCGGAGATCGCTTCCCGAGAGATGGCGGCGACGCTCGCCCACGAGTTGTTCGGACACGTCCTGGAACACCGGCGGGCGACGCAGGCGGACTTCCCCCTCGATGTGCTGAACCGATACCGAGGCGACGAGGCCAACGGCCGGCTCATCGGCTGGCTGGTCCAGACCGAACTCGGCGCCCCGCTCAGCGACCGAGGGATGTGGGCCTATCTCAAGAGTCCGGAACGCTATCACCAGAGACTCGCCCTGATCGCTCCCTACTACGCGCAGACATTCAGCGCCGCCGAGATGGCCAACCCGCTCCCGTCGCTCAGAGCGCGCCTCGCGGACGTGCGCGACGATCGAAGCCTCGACGACGACGCGATCGCGCTGCGCAAGTGGCGCATCGTCATCGAGCATCTCGTCGCGGGACATGGGATGGAACGCCGGCGTTTCTCCTCGGTGAGCGAGGACATCGAGAACTTCCTCGAGCACGAACGCGCCCTCCAGAACAAAGCGTCCGACGAAGTCGAGGAGGCGATCCAAAGGCGCATCGATTCCCTCGACTCCCCTCAAGGCCGCGAGCCGCTGCGCCGGCTCTCCCGGTCTTCCCGCTCCGAATACCTCGGTTCCTTCGAGAGCCGCCTCGCGCGCTACCGCACGCGCCTCGACATGGAGACGCGGGGCCGCCAGCTCGAGCCCCTGACTCCGCCGCCGCCCGATCAGATCGGATACAAGGAGCTGGAGAAGCTCTACCAAGACGACCTGCGCGACAACCCTCGTCACTGGGGCCTCTGATGAAAACCCCGCGCTCGGCCTGGCTCCTCGCGCTGGCGGTCCTGACCGGGGCCGCCAAGGAGCCCGCGATGAAGACCTCCCCCGATCCCGAGATCGTCGCCGGCCTGATCCAGATCGCACCGCCGGCGGGGTGGCGCCGGACGACCTACTCGAACGCGGGCGGAGCCGACCTCGTCGTGGCCTTCGAGCGGGGCGCGGACCGCTTGCTCGTCCAGGTCTTCGGGGCCAAGGGCTCTTATTATAAGAACCCCGCGGACTTCTTCGCCGGACCGGCCGCGACCACGATGGGCCGCGCGCCGGAAAGAACGGGCGAGGCCACGGTCGCCGGACGGCCTCTCGCGCTGTACCGTCTGCACTTTCCTCTGATGGAAGGCGGTCCGCACGACTCGACGCGGCGGGAGCTGCGCATGGGCGTCGAGACTTTCTGCGTCCCCCCGCCCTTCCAGGACGGACGCTTCATCGTCCTCTCGCTCCAGAGGGAAAGCCACGTTCCGGACCCCGATAGGGTCGGGGAGAAAGCTTGGGAGGCATTCCTCCGCGGCGTCCGGCTCGTGACGGCCAAGAAGACTATGGGTCGAAAGTCCTAAACTGCTCCTAGGCCTTCGGGGGCTTGCGGGAATCCGCCCCCCGGGCTATGCTATGCCGTGACCGCCAAGACACCCTTAAGAGGAAAGACCAGATGAAACCCCCTCGCGTGCAGTCCCTGTTGGCCGCCCTCATCCTTCTGGCCTCCTCTTCATGGTCGTCGGGCGCCGGCGTCGGGAAAAAGGATTCTCCGAAGCCGACCCTTCCGACTTGGGCGAAAGAAGAACCGAGCTCAGACTGGCTGACGGTCGCCTACACCGACCCCGCGACGAAGAAAGGCACCGTCCTCTATTGCCGCCGCAGCGACTGTCTCTCCAACCGCAAGGACGGCCTCGCCCCGCTCTACCGCCTCGAGGCGACCAAAACGGAGACCATCCCGGTCAACATGAAGTCCCCCCGTTTCAAGACCATCTTCGGCCGCACCTTCAGCTGGACGACCACCAAGAAAGGGACGATGGAGAGGATTTCCTATGACTCGGAACTCTCGAAATACCGATACGACCTCGCCTCACACGAGCTCACCCAGGGCAAGTTCCGGCAGAAGTTCGAGATCTACGATCCTCTGGCGAAGCACGATTCCCACTCCTTCGCGGCCATGCCCAGGATCATGATAGTCTCGGCGCCCAAGAACGGCGCCGGAGACATCGTCGCAAGCAAACCGCAGACGAAGCCTGAGCGGAAGCCCGGAACCAAGCCGGGGCAGAAGCCCGAGGCGAAGCCGGAACAGAAACCCGAGCAGCAGTCCGAGGCAAAGCCGGAAGCGAAACCGGAACAGAGACCCGAGACCGTGCTGGACCTCAAGGAACTCGACGAAAGCGAGCTTGAGAACCTGTCGGAGGCCGAGAAGATTTCCTACAAAGAGCGCCTCGCCCAAGCCAAGGGACAGAAAGATCCCGCGGGGATCGCCGCCGTCATCGCCGAGTACCGCAAGAAAGCCGCGGACAACGCGATGAACGCCATCCCAAGGAATGTCGATGAACTCAACGCCAAAACCAAACCGCAACAGAATAAATTTTGCAAAGACCTGCTGAGCGTCCCGGAGGGCGGATACGTCGGCGGCTTCCAGGTCGTCGCCGGCGCGAAGGAACAGTTGAAAACGGCCGCCACGGACACCGACAAGGCAACCGCCGTCATGGGTGGAGAGGTCAAGAAGGAATACGCCGCGGTCAGCGCCGCTCCCCCGCCTCAGATCGCAAAGACCGAGGCCGACAAGATTCGCGCGCGGTGCAAGGAATTGATGGCTGCGCTGCCGGCTTCCTCCGGCAGGTCCCAGGGAAACATCGCCGGCAATGTTCCCGCCGTTCCGACCGCAGGCACGGACTGCGAGAAGAAGGACGGCAAGTGCGTCGAGCCGAAGAAAGCCGACCCGAACGAGTGGCTGGCCGTGAAGACCGGCGCGGTCGGGATGCTCCCCGGCGTGATGTTCGGCTCGTTCTTCGGCCCCGTGGGCATCGTCATCGGCGCCGCGGTCGGCTTCGGCCTGTTCTGGGGCCTCAGCAAGCTGACCAATTAAGCGGTCGCTTTTTTCTCGGGGTCCTTCAGTCCCCAGGCGAGCATCACCGCACCCACGGTGATGCACGAGTCGGCCACGTTGAAAACGGGCCAGTGGTGCAGGTAGAGGAAGTCCACCACGAAGCGGTAGACGAGGCGGTCGTAAAGGTTGGCGACCGCGCCCGTCAGCACCAGAGTCCCCCCCGCCTGGAGCCAGCGGTCGTCCCGCGGCCACCGGCGCAGAAGGCGGAACAGGATGGCGATGAGCACCGCCGAGACCGCAATGAAGAATCCGTTGGCGCCATGCCCCAGACCGAAGGCGGCGCCTGTGTTCTCCACGTAGGAGAGCTCGAAGAAGGGCAAGAGCGGGATGGGACCGCGCGGACGCAGCTCACGCATCGCCCAGAGCTTGGTGGCCCGGTCGAGCGCCAGCAAGGTCAGGACAATTGCCGGGCGCAGCGTCCGCATAGCTCCGGTTGCGACTGATTGGAACCGATGTCCGACTGCCAGCGCCAGCAGCGCGGGCATTTGGCGCCCCGCGCATGACTCACGGAGACCGTCAACTCCATGCCGGTCTCATCAAGCGAAGCCTCGGACACGATCAAGACCTCGGGCAGGTCCAGCCCCTTAAGCGTGGCAAGAACCGACGCCGAGCCCTTGACGACCACTCGGGCCTGAAGCGAAGCGCCGATGACCTTGGCGGCCCGCGCTTCCTCGAGCGACTTCTGCACGACGGAGCGCACAGCCGCGACCTTCCCCCATCGGGCCGCCAACGCCGGATCGGCCCAACGCGTCTCGGGCGCGGGCAGATCCCAAAGGAAGACGCTCGGTGCCGGCGGCGCCGCCTGGAAGCCCCAGGCCTCCTCGGCCGTGAAGGACAGCACGGGAGACAGGAGAGCGCAGAGGCGCCGCAGTATCTCGGCCATCACCGTCTGCGCGGCCAGACGCTCGGGCGCGTCGGCGCGGAAGGTGTAGAGCCGGTCCTTGACGGCGTCCAGATAGAAGGCGGAGAGATCGAAAGCGCAGAAGTCGACCAGACGACGGGCCGCGGCGCGGTAGCGATACTCTCGATAGTCCTCCAGCGTCTCGTTCTGGAGCCGCGCCAGCTGGTGGAGCATGAAGCGCTCCATCTCGGGGAGCTTCTCATACGGGACCGTCGAGGCGGGGTCGAAGTCGCAGAGGCTGCCCAGCAGGTAGCGCAGGGTGTTGCGCACGCGACGGTAGCAATCCGCCGGCCCCTCCAGAAGTTTATCCGAGATGCGCACATCGTCGTGGAAATCAGAGAGGGCGACCCACAGGCGCAGGACATCAGCGCCCCATTTCCCGATGACCTGCTGAGGTGCCACCACGTTGCCCGCGGACTTATGCATCGCCCGCCCCTTGTCGTCGAGGACGAAGCCGTGGGTCAGAACCGCCTTGTACGGGGCCTTCCCGCGCAGGGCCGTGGACATCACAAGCGAACTTTGAAACCAGCCGCGATGCTGGTCGGAGCCCTCCAGATAAAGATCCGCGACGGCGTCCTCACCCAGGACGCTCGACCAAGACACGCCCGAGTCGAGCCAGACGTCCAGGATGTCCGACTCGCGGCGGAAGCCCTCAACCAAGTCAGGGTGCTCCGGCAGGAACGGCCAATCCTTGCGCGTCAAGACCTCGCCCCAGCGCTCGAACCAGAAGTCGATGCCCCGGGTCGCAGCCTGGCGCTCAACGGCCTGGAGCACGGCGTCGTCGAGCAGAGGCTTGCCGGTCTTGACCGGGTAGAGAACCGGGATCGGCGTGCCCCACACGCGCTGGCGCGACAGGCACCAGTCCGGACGGTTGGCGACCATGGCCGCGATGCGGTTGCGCCCCTCGGGCGGAATCCAGCGCGTGGAATCGATCTCCTTGAGGAGATGCTCGCGCAGGGCTTCGCTCAAGCGCAGGAACCATTGCTCGGTCGTGCGGAAGACCACGGGGTTCTTGCAGCGCCAGCAGTGAGGGTAGGAGTGCTGGATATTCTTATGATTGAGGAGGCGTCCGCCCTCCTGGAGATTCTTTACGATCAATTCGTTCGCTTCTTTGAGGATGTGCTTCCCGCGCAGGAACTCAGGCACGCTTTGGTTGTAAAGGCCGGAACCGTCCACGGGATTGAAGATTTCGAGCTTCTCCCGCATGCCCGTGACAAAGTCATCTTCACCGTGACCGGGGGCCGCATGAACAAGACCCGTCCCATCTTCGGCAGTCACGTAGTCCGCGCTCACGCACCTCCCCTGCTCCCCAGGACGCAATGCATAGGGGAATCGGTAGAAACAGTTGCCCGCAAGTTCGCTCCCTTTCCATGTTTGAATGACGTGATGGACGCAAGCGCCGATTGCTTCCATCACAGCCTCGAGACGGGCCTTCCCGACGACCAATCTCCGCGTCCCGCCCGGCAACTGTGCTTCGACCAAGACATACTCTAAAAGCGGATGAACCGCCACTGCCTGGTTCGCTGGAAGCGTCCAAGGAGTCGTCGTCCAGATGACCATCTCTCGCATCTCCTGCGCATTATCCAGAGCGGCGATGGAAGAACGAACAATCGGCAAGGCGACGTAAACTGAGGGAGAGGTCTTGTCCTTGTACTCGACCTCGGCCTCGGCCAGAGCGGTCTCGCAAGTCAGGCACCATAAAACGGGCTTGAGGCCGCGATAGACATGGCCCTTCTGCGCCAGCAGGCGGAAGGCGCGCAGGATCTTGGCCTCATAAGCGCGGTCCATCGTCTTGTAGGGCGCTTGCCAGTCTCCGAGAATGCCCAGGCGCTTGAACTCCGTTCGCTGCAGGTCGATGAAGCGCTCCGCGAAGGCGGCCGCGTCCCGACGGAACTTCGGGATATCGCTCACGCCTCGCTTGCTCATCTTCATCTCTTTGAGAAGCGCGGTCTCGATGGGCAGGCCGTGGCAGTCCCAACCGGGGACGTACGGCGCCGCATAGCCCATCAGCGCCCGGGACTTCACGGCGATGTCCTTGAGGACCTTGTTGAGAGCATGGCCGATGTGGATGCCGCCATTGGCATAAGGCGGGCCGTCATGGAGGACGAACGGCGGGCAAGCCTTCCGGCGCTCCTGGAGCCGCGCGTAGAGCCCCGAGTCCTCCCAGCGCTTCAGGCAGTCCGGCTCTCGCTTGGGCAGGTCCCCTTTCATGGGGAAATCCGTCTTGGGCAGGCGGACGGTGGCCGACCAGTCGACGCGCGCCTCGGACATTCGTGAATCTTATCAATTTTTTGTAGGATGGATTCCTATGGAGACATTCATCGCCGTCTGCCTCGCACTGATCGTCGTCGAGTTCGCCGTCATGATCGCCGTGTTCTGCGCGGCAATGATCAAGGTCCGCGACGCGGCCCAGGCCGTTGAGATCGCCGCCTACCGCGTGGACCAGGAAGTCCTCTCCTTCGGCGAGTCTTTGCGCTCCGGCTGGGGCACGGCCTTCAAGACTCTCTTCTCCGCGGGCCTCCAGATCTTCCGCGGCCGCTGACGCGATGATCTCGCTCAAGAGCCTCAAGCGCTGGTTCTGGGACCCCCAATTCGCGCGCAAGAAGCAGTTCCTGCGCTCCCTGGAGATCTTCCAGGACCTCAACAACGGTGAACTCGGCCGCATGGTCCAGGTCCTGCACGCGCGGACCTACCGGCCGGGAGAGGTCATCTTCGTTGAAGGCGACATCGGACGCGCGCTGTTCATCCTGGAGTCCGGCAAGGTCGAGCTGACCCGCCGCGCCTCCAGCGGAGAGACTCGGACTCTCTACACGGTGAAGCCGGGCGAGTGGTTCGGAGAGATGGCGCTGCTCGAGTCCCTGCCGCGCTCAGCCACGGCGACCGCGACCGAGACCTCGCGCCTGCACCTGCTCTACCGCACCAAACTCGAAGCCCTGCTCCAATCCGAACCGCGCATCGGCGTGACGATCATGGGGCACTTGGCGCGACTGCTCTCCACTCGCCTGCGCCGCGCGACCGACGAGCTCGCGGTCTCCGCCGCCCATGGCTGAGCCCCAACGGTCAACGCCATCGTTCCTGACGGTCTTCATTGTCGTGGGCATAGCCCTTTACGCCTTGTTCCGCGTGCGCGAGGCGCTGACCCCCTTCATCCTCGCGGCCGCGTTCGCCTACGTCGTCAACCCCGCCATCGTCTACTTCGAGGCGAAAGGACTCAAACGCCTGCATCTCATCCTGATAGGCTACTTGACCTCGCTCTTGATCGGCTACGGCGCCTATGCGGGACTCAAGACGATCATCATCGACGAGTCCGAGCGCCTGAGCGCCAACGCCCCGGTCTACCTCGCGCAGATACAGAAGTTCGTGCTCGTCCAGCAGGCTCAACTCACGCGCAAGCTCCCACTGCCCCCGAAAGTCGCCGGGCACGCCCTTGACTCGGTCGTCGGCGCCGGACTCGAACGGCTTCAGTCCGTGCCCTCGGAGATCCTGGGGCTGCTGCCGCTCCTCGCCCATGGCCTGCTGGTCCCCTTCATCGGCTTCTTCTTCCTGCTCGACGGTCCGGACGGCTTCGACAGCCTGATCCAGGCCATGCCGAGCCGCTATGTCGAGCAGGCAATCCACTTGATGGGCGAGATCGACACGGCTCTGGGCAACTACCTGCGCGGAATCTTGATCGTGGCGACGGCCATCGGCGTCGCCTCCTTCCTGGGCCTGCTCGCGCTGGGCGTCGACAACGCCTTCATGATCGCGGTGCTCTCGGGCGTGAGCTCCTTCGTGCCTTACCTGGGAGTGGTACTCGGCATCGTCGTGGGCGGCGGCATGGCATGGTACCAGTTCGGCACGATCTCCGCGTTCTTCAAGGTCTGCCTGCTCTTCTTCGGCATCCGCCTGGCCGACGAGATTCTCCTCCAACCGATCATCGCGCGCCACTCGGTGCATCTGCACCCGATGGTGTTCCTGCTGGCGCTGATCCTGGGCGCGGAGATGTTCGGTTTCCTGGGCCTGGTCTTCGCGATCCCCGCGGCCTGCATCCTCAAGGCCCTGGTCCAGGTCGGCTGGTCTTGGTATGAGAGCGAATCGGGCCTGGAGAACTTCGCGCCCGGAGGGGAGTCCGCCCCCTACACCTGAGACGGTCCTCGGCCCACGAAGGGGGCCAGCAGGATGCGCAGGTCGTCGGGCATGCGCGTGGTGCGCCAGAGGTCGTTGACCAGGGCATGCCGGGAATAACCCCGCGCCACCGCCTCGCCCCCCAGATCCTTGTCAACGACGTCGCACTCGAAGGAGATGCTGGCGCGTCCCATCCGCGCGATCCAGGTGCGCACGGTGAGGAGATCATCGTAACGGCTGGGGGCAAGATATTGGCAGCGCGCCTCGACGGCCGGCAGGAATATCTTACGCTGGATCTCCAGGTCGCGATAGCGCACGCCGAGCGCGCGCAGAAGCTCCGTGCGCCCCTGCTCGAAGTACTTCAGATAATTGGCGTAGTAGATGATCCCCATCTTGTCGGTGTCGGCGTAGCTCACGCGCACCTGGAACTCGGAGTACCTGGCCTTGCTCCGGAGCGCCGAGCCGAGCACGGGGGCCGAAGAAGCCGCGGGAACGCAAGCCGGCGCGGGGGGAGGCGTGCCGGTCGCGACGGGCAGGACCACGCTCGACATGGCCTGGCGGTCCTCTCCCAGGATCTGGTTGACCACCGAGAGGATGCCGGAGAATCCCACAGGCTTCTTGAGAAAGAAGGTCTTGGGGCCTGATTTCACTTTCCCGCGGAGCTCCTCCAGTGTCAGGCCCGTCGAAAAGACCACGGGGACCTCCGCGAGATCCGGGGAGGCGCGCATGCGGCCGTACATGGCGCCGCCGTCGACACCCGGCATGTAGTAATCGAGGATGATCAGGTCGGGGCGGACCTCGTGCGCCAGGAGTAGTCCTTGCGCCGCGTCGAAGGCCGCCGCGACCTTATAGCCCGCAGACTCCAGGCCGTCCTTGAGCGGAGCGACCAGGGTCGCGTCATCATCGACGACGAGAATCGTGCGCGGCATCCCCGCAAGTGTACAATACTCACGCTCGCTCGGGCTAAGCAGATTCCATGATTCCTAAAAATTGCTTTAATTCACGTGACGCCGGCGTGGCGGAACTGGCAGACGCAAGCGACTCAAAATCCTTAACCCCTCCTCGAAGACTTTTTGCCTCCCGCATTCCTCGTCGGAGATTGTTGGAACGAGTTTGTCCGAGTTGGCCCGTTTGGACACCCGATGGTTACAATATGGTTACACTCGGAATCGACCATTTCAAGCCTTCGGCGGGTTCACTGACTGCGCCGCCATCCAGCGATCCAGGGCCTGCGCATCGAAGCGGACAATGGCCCTTGTCGCCTCGCCTTCCTCGGCCAGCCGGATGGGTATGAACGGTATCCTGCGCCTCTCAACGAGCTTGTAGAGCGTCCAGCGGCTCAAATGGAGATAGGCCGCAGCGCCGTGAACGTCGAGGTAGCGGGCTACGGGCTGTTCCATACTCACCAAGACTTCCCCTTTGCGGGTCGCGTAAACTGCGCGGCCTCCTCGGTGGTCATTGACCTGTTCAAAAGAGGGTGTAGTCCTCTGGACAGGCGTGCGGCCAGCAGGGCATCGGCCAGGGCGGCCTTCTCTTCATCCGTGCCGCCCCCCGCGAGAATGATGGCCACATTGACGGGCCCGGAGGGGGCGGCGTCGACCTTGTTTCCCATCACGCCGTGGAGCTCAAAGGCGCTGGTCAGGTACTTATGGCGCACGGCGAAGTCCTTGACCTCGGAGCTGACCTTGAACTTGGAGCCATCCAGCTTCAGGGAGCGGACCTCCATGGCCTCCAGGCCCTCCTCCAGGTGGTCGAGCAGCTTGCCCAGGGACAGCTTCTCTCGCTGGTCCATGATCTCCCGGCACTTGGCTAGAGCGTCCAGGACGGCTGGGGCCTTCAGCGCGCGGGCCACATTCTGCCTGCCGGCGTAGTCCGCTTGTCGTCCTAGCTCGTCGAGGGTGGCGCTGGGGTCGGTCACCACGGCGGCAACCAGTTTCCCCTGCTTTTTAGTCAGGCGACGGCGTTGGGGCGTCCTCACGGTCGATCCTGTGCCAGCTTGGGATCAGCGCCTTCGCATGGGCGCCACTCGGGAGCCCCTCTCTCCGATGGGTGCGAGCCTTCCGCAACCGGGTGCGAGGCTTGGGTTCTGGCCTCTGATGGTCTATGACGCCTTCCCGCACAAACCCGCGAGCAGGTCTGCCCGAACCCACAACGCACATCCGAGGCTCTAGCCTGGAATGAGCGGCCACAGACCAGGCAGGACCTATTTAACCTCTTGTGTTGATTCATTGCGTGGCCTGCACGGCGTGCCTAGATGTCCCGCTACGGGGCTTACGGCCATACAGAGGATGAAGAGTGCCCCAAGAGCGAATGGAGATGAAACTCGCCGTCGCCTCGTGAAACTGTCGGAGCATTGCGGGATCGGAGGGCAGGTCGGAGTTACGCGCGCCGTAGGCCAAGACCCGGCGCTGTGTGCCAGGAGTGATCGGCTTCAACTTGATGGACCATCCGCCGCCCAGACTTGTCCACGTTTCCTTGAGCCAGTTTTCGGAGATCCTTCCTTTCTGATCGAGGACGGCATGAAGATGCGGGAGCCATCCGCTGGCTCCGTGCTTGACCTGAAAATTGACGACGCCGCCGTGAACTGCTTGCTCCTGAGCGCGAATGAGAAGTGATCGATTTCTGTTAACGAAAACTGACAGGGCTT
>CAYHNV010000018.1:0-24507 GCA_964358065.1 uncultured Elusimicrobia bacterium
AGGCTCTTGCCTTGGCTGAAGTTCACGGACGCGTCGCCCTCCACGAGCAGGATGGTTCCCAGCGGCCCGCCCAGCGAGTAGGCGTAAGACTGGGCGAACCCGGACGCCCGCCGCGTTCCTCCCGCGGTCTTCATGGTGATGTCATCGAAGGTCCAACGGAGCAGGCCCGAGCGCCGGTATTGCGCGCGCGCCGGCGCCGCGAGGAAAATAAGAAACAACAGCATCCAAGGCCAATGCATACACTCTTCTCTTTCGATGCCCCATAAGGTCCTCCAGCTAGGAGCTCAGCGTGAGAAGAACCTCCCCACGGGGCAGCTTGATTTTTTCCCGGCTACGGCGGGTGCTGCGGGCTCGTCGCCGATGATCCCGGCCTGGCGCAGGGCGCGGCGCACGGATTCGGGCATGCCCTTGCCGTCGGCAAAGCCCTTCATCTGGTCCTTCAGGTAAGAGTGGCTGGCCAGGAGCTTGGTCACCGCGATCATGTACTCGCGCTTGGCGGGCTGCATCTGGTCCAGCTTCTCGAGGCGCTTCATGTAGAACTCGCGGAAGGCGTTGGTCAGCTCCTTCTCGACTTCGGCGCGGGTCATGGCGCGGGGCTTGACCACCGCCTTGACCAGGTTGTACTCCGAGTAGTCGCGGGTCTCGATGTAGGGCTTGAGATCCTCGTAGATGTCCGCGTAAGGCCAGGGCGCGATGGCCATGAAGAA
The DNA here is from genome assembly GCA_964358065.1 of uncultured Elusimicrobia bacterium. GTDB lineage: Bacteria > Elusimicrobiota > Elusimicrobia > UBA1565 > UBA9628 > GWA2-66-18. The sequence continues at coordinate 708 of CAYHNV010000018.1, forward strand.
GGCCATGTCCGGGTCGTACTCGAGCGCCGTCTTGACCGTGCGGCGGATGGATTCGGGCGTCTCGTCGGGCATGCCGAGCACGAAGGCGGTCTCGCTGATGATCCCGGCCTCGTTGATGAGGCGGATGGCCTCGCGCGAGACCTCGACCTTCAGGTTCTTGTTGAAGAGATCCAAAGTCTCCTGCGACTGGGACTCCACGCCGACATAGATGTGGACGATGCCCGCTTTGCGAGTGTCGGCCATCCAGTCGCGGTCGCGGACGATGTCGTCGGCGCGCGTTTCCATCATCAGTTCCACGCCCGGCTTGCGCAGGATGAGCAGGTCGAGGACGCGGCGCCAGCGGACGCGGTCCACGGTCGGGGTCTCGTCGGCGATCATGGCGATGGAGACGCCATACTCCCGGTTGAGCATCTCCAACTCGCTCACGAAGGACTCCGGGGAGCGGGCGCGCCAGGTCCGGCGCCAGAACTTCTGCTGGCTGCAGAAGGAGCAGGCCTGGGCGCAGCCGCGCGAGGAGGAGACGATGGCCGAGACGGAACCGGGGCGGGGGCGGAAGTTGTAGATTTTCCAGTCGAGCAGGTGCCAGGCCGAGGGCAGCAGGTCGAGATCTTTCGCGTCGGGCCGCCTCGGGCCCGAGACGGCTCGGCCTTCCCCGTCGCGCCCGGCGACTCCCGGGATATTCAAGGGGGAAAGGCCGAGGGTGACGCGGTCGAGGAGCTCCGGTCCCGTCGTCTCCGCCTCACCGCGGATCACGAAGTCGACGGGAGAGCCCGGCGCCTCCAGTATCTCCTTCCACATGAAGGTGGGGTGAATGCCGCCGAGCATGGTCCCGATGCGGGAGCTGACCCGTTTGGCCGCGGCCAGTACCGCGACGGCGTCATTGACGGTCGCCGTGATCGAGGTCACGCCCACGAAGTCGGGGCGGCTGCGCCGAATCTTCTCCTCGATGTCGGCGTGGGTGGCGAAGAGGGTCATCGCGTCGTAGATTTCAACCTCATAGCCGGCCGAGACGAGGCCGCCGGCGACGCTGACCAGGGCGAGCGGGACCCAGGTCCCGGAGGCCTCGACGACTCCGGCATGATACGGCGGCGTGACGAGCAGGACCTTGGCTTTCATTTGAAGTACTCCCCGTGCAGGCCGCGCGTCAGGATCGGCACCACGCTGAGCGTGGCCATCGACAGCAAAAAGCAGGCGGCGACGAGCCAGGCCGCCCGCCGGCCCTTCCAGCCGTGGAAGCGCCGCAGATGCAGGTAGGCTCCAAAAGCGAGCCAGGTCAACAGAGACCAGACCTCGATGGGGTCCCAGGCCCAATACCGGCCCCAGGAATCGTTGGCCCAGATGGCGCCGGCGGCGATCATCACGCTCCAGAACAGGAAGCCGAAGCCCGCGAAGCGCAGGCTGTAGTCGTCGAGGATCTCCGACGACGGCAGGCGCGCGGCGAAGGCGGCCTCCGGACGGTATTCGCGCAGGAGCAGGAGCGCGCCCGCGCCGAAGGAGAGGAGGATGCCGCCGGCGCCGACCTTGGCGAAGAGGATGTGGAGCACGAGCCACACGCTGCGCAAAGACGGCGGCAAGGTCCGCAGCCCCGGGTCGGTGAAGAGGCCCGCGGTCATGCTCAGGAAGCAGACCGGCATCACCACCGCGCCGGCCGGGCGCAGTCGCGGCAGCCGCCAGGAGACGGCCAAGAACAGGGCGACCGCGACCCAGGCGTTGGAGGAGAGGACCTCGTAGCGGGCCATGTACGGCCCGTGGCCGGACAGGGTCCAGCGCAGGAGAAGGCCCGCGCCGTGCGGCAGAAGTCCCGCCAACGCGAGCCCGAAACCCCAGCGCTGAGCGCGGTCCCGGCCGAAGAAGAGGTTCAGGGCGTAGGCCAGGCAGGCGCCCGCGTACAAGATCACGCCCATCCAGTGGAGCAGGACTTCGGTCCTAAGCAGAGGCATGTTCTCGACTCCTCGTCGGCGCGCCGACGGACAGGCCCACCATGATTCTTTCGGCCTCTTCGTTCAAGAGCGCCTTCTCGCGCCGCCCCGCGGCCGACACGACCCAGGCGCCGCGGGCGTCGCGGCGCGCCGAAAGTTCGCGGTGGGGCCTGGCGAAGAGGAGCAAAGCCCCGAGCGTGGTCGCGACAAAGCCCAGGCCCAGGGCCCAAAGGCCGCGTTGGTCTACGACGTTGAAGCCGCTCCACGGCTTGATGTCCGCCAGTATGAGCCGGTCTAAGCCGAGCGCCACCGGGGCCTTGTCGGTCAGGGGGCCGGCGTAGACCGACCGTCCCGCCTGGAAGACTTCGACTTCCAGTCGACCGGGGCGCAGATTCAAGGAGAAAAGATAGTCCGTCGTCGGGAAGTCGGAGCCGCCGCGCTCCGGCTGGTCCGGCCTCGCCGCGTGGTCGAGCAGGAAATGGGTGACGAGACGCCGTCCATCCGCGCGGGTCAACTCGAGCGAGACGGCGGAGCCGTAGTAAGGCGACTGGTAGACCGCGAAGCCGGAGTCACGGAGGGGAAAGTTGATGGCCACGCTTACGGGCTTAGCCGCGCCCTCGCGCAGGACCGACAGGGAACTCTCCAGGGCCTTGAGGTTGTTATCGTCCCAAAGCTCACGGCGCAGGGCGTCGAGCCTCAGGCCGAAGGGCGGCTCGAGCGGCCCTGCCCAGGGGCCCTTCTCCGTCTGTAGAAAGTCGCCCTCGCGGCCGAGGAAGACCTCTCCTTCCATCAGCTGGGCGAAGCCTCGATTTTGAAAAAGGGACTGCGCGAGCCCGCCCAAGACGAGCAGCAGGAGGCCGGCGTGGAATATGAGAGACCCCCAGCGTCCCTCCCGGTTCTTGTCGAAGACGAGCGTGCGGGATGATTCGTTCCCGGCGGACGTCGCGAGACGCCAGCCCTTCTCCGCGAAGGCCGCGATGGCCGCGGCCTCCTCCGGGCGCGGGGCGCAAGCGCCCGACCGGCGCCGCGCGAGCGCGCGGGCCTGGAGCAGGACGGTGTAAGCGAGAAGTGAGGCCGCCAGGGCGCCCAGGCCCCAGAACCACCCCGAGCCGTAGAGGTCCTGGCGCGGGGCCAGGTAGCCGGCGACGATCGCCGTCGCGCTCCCGACGATCAGGGCCAGTGAGGAGGCCGGGGAGGCGGCGAGGTGCTTGAGCGTCGAGAGGATGGACGTTCTCACGGGTCGTAGCCCCCCGCGTTGGAGTGGGTCGTGCAGCCCGAGGCCGTGCTGTAGCAGTTGCTCTTTGAGTAGGTGGTCGGGCCTGTCGCTTTCTTGAAGCCGGAAAGGACGAGCTTCTCGTAGGCGCCGGCGCCCGCGTTGTTGTAGGGGGCCGTCTCGGCGGCGTAGCCGATGAGACGGCCCCTCTTGGAGCCGTGGGGGACGACGATATGGCAGGCGACGCAGGCTACGTTGCCCAACTGCGGTCCGCTGTGCTCCTGATGGACCTTGTTGTACCAGGTGTTGGCTGTGGCACTTCTCAAGGGATGGCAGTTGCGGCAGAAAAGACCCGCCAGATGCGCGTCGGTCGCGTTGTTGTTTCCGAGCGTGTAAAGAACCGCTGACGCGTTCTTGGGCCAGTATTTGCCCGTCCCTTTCTTCATGCGCGCGATGCTGGAGCCGTGCGGACCCTTGGGTTCTCCCACGGTATCCTCGCCGTGGCAGTCGGAGCAGTACATGGCCTGGGTCCCGCGGGCCGCGGCCCAAGGGGCCGACATCTGCGCGGCGGCCAAGAGTTTTGGCGCGACGCTGCCCGTCTGGCTGTTGAGGTTGCGCAGCACCGGGTGGGCGCCGCGGTTGTTGGGGTTCATCTCGAGCGTCTGGTCCGTGATATTGACAGGCGGGGTCGCGGCGAAGGCGTAGGAGGAGTGGCACTTGAGGCAGAGCTGATACTCCTTGTAGCCCGTGGTGTTTGAGAACACCTGGCGCGTATACGAGGCGGCCGCGACCCAGGACGTCGCGCCGAAGGCGGGCTCGACACCCCACTGACCCAGCAGCACGTTCGAGATCAGGTTCGTCGGCGCCGTGTGAGTCCCGGTCTTGGCCTGGTGCGGGTTGTGGCAGTCCTGGCACTCGGCGTGGCGGTTGTTCGTCGGGGAGTAGGTGAAGTTCGTCCCGTCTTGCTCGGGGTCCTTGTGCTTGGCGGACACCGTCTCCGTGGGATGCTTGTAGGTTTTAAGGAAAAGCGACTTGATGTTCTTGGCCCCGGTGAGCGGCGGGTTGCCGTGGCAGGTGTAGCAGGTCGCCTCCTCGGCGCCGCTCAGCAGGTAGGCCTGGGCGGAAGAAGCCCCGTGCGCCTTGTGGCAGTCGCGGCAGGACCACTCGCCCACCGTGGTCGCGGCCCCGCTGGCGGGAGTGTAGGAGACGGCGGAGACTTGGTGCACGCTTCCCGCGTAGCCTGTTTTCATGTGGCAGGTGGTGCAGAGCGCGGCGCTCGCGTTGGACTTGACCAGGAACTTGGTGAACTGATTGTCGTGGGGGTCGTGGCAGGAGGTGCACTCGACGCGGTTGGTGGCGCCGTAGACCTTGACCTTGTCGCCGGCGAGCGGCAGTTGGATTTCCGCGTTCGTGCCCGGGGCCGTGGGCGGCCCGGCGCCGGGTTTGACGTCGTAGAGGACCGGGTGATCGTTGGACAGGTCCACGCCTATGTTGGCCGCGGCGGACAGCGCGCCGGTGACGGCGATGGTGCCGGGAGAGCCGCCGAGGTTGTAGACCCCGCCCAGGGCCGTCACGCCGTCGTGGCAGGAGAGGCAGAGCTTGGTGCGTGTGCCGGCCAGTTCGGTCATGGTCGGCGCGGTCATGCCCAGGTAGCTGTTCGCATAATTGGAGGAGTAGAAGGTGAAGGTCTGGGAGGTCTGGGTCTTGTTCCAGAGCGGGACGTTCAAGCCCGGCTTATGCGGCGTATGGCAGAATACGCAGACCTGGGTCTCGGAGCTCGCCTTGGGTCCCGTGGTGGCGCTGCCGGCCGAGAGGTCGTGCTTGGAGTTGATGACGGAGGCGGCAAGCGCCGGGCTCAGGGTTCCGAGCGTCAGCACCGCGGCCAACAGAGCGCGCAAGGCGGTCATGGCTGTTTCTCCTTGAGGTATTGAAACACCTGCACCCGGGCGTTGAAGGTGTCGGCCACCAGCACGCGGTCTTTCTCATCGACGAACACGCCGCCGGGGAGCGAGAATTCCCCGGGTTCCGCCCCCTCGCGGCCCACGAACAGGAGCAGGCGTCCGGCTTGGTCGAAGATCTGCAAGGCCTCCATGGCCCCGTCCACGGAGTACACGTTGCCGTCGGAGTCCAGGGCCAGCCCCCGGGGCCGGGCGAGGTGACCGGGCCTGTCGCCGTTTTCCCCGAAGGCGGCCAGGGGCTTGCCCTCAAGATCGAGAATCTGGAGGCGGAAGTTTCCCGAGTCGCAGACCCAGAGCCGCTTGGCGGCCGCGTCGAACCAGAGGTAGGTCGGGAAATTGAACTCCCCGGGCCTCGTGCCGCGCCGGCCGAAGGAATAGAGGAACCCCCCGTCGAGGCCGTAGGCCGCGACCCGGTGGCCGCGCACGTCGGAGACGAACACGCGGCCCTCCGCGAGCGCCAAGGCCGCGGGTCGTCCCAGCCCCTCGGGGTCTCCGCGCAGTTCCCCGCTCGGCCGGCCTTCCGCGTCGAGGATGAGCACCTTGCCCAGCGCCGAGTCGGCCACGAAGATCCTGCCATCCGGGGCGACGACGACCGCGACGGGGCTGACGAGCCGCGTCCCGCGTCCCTTGGGCAGCCAGTCGGCCTTGCGCTTGGCCTCGTCGTAGCGCAGGACCCCCCGCGCCCCGGGGTCGGCCACATAGACGACGCCCCCGCGGGCGAATATTCCGGTGGGGGCGCGCAGACGCCGGGCGTCGGCCGCTCTGCCGTTGATGCCGAGCAGGAACATCAGCACTTTCCCCAGGCCATGCCCCGGGCCGTCTCCCGGCGTGCCGACGTAGGACTCTAGAAAGCGCAGCCGTGCCGGGGCCGGGGCCTCGGGCCAATCCAATGCCGAAGCGTAGGGCGCGGCCAGGCAAAGAAGCAGCGCCAGCGCGGGGTAAGTCACAAAAGCGACGCGGGTTGAACTTTCATAGCGTCGCCTCCTTTCCTGTTCCTAAGCAACATATCAGCCAACTTCTTTGAAGAGCCGGTCCAAAGACGGGTCGCAAAACGCCCGGCGCAGGGACTTGCGCAGACGCCAGGCCGTGGCCACCTTCACGCTCAGAAGCCGGGACAGCTGGACGCAGGTTTTCGGCCCCTGCTTCAGTGCCCGCGCGCACTCGAACCATTTGCCCAAGCTCAGGTGCGAATGCGCGAAGACGGTCCCCGTCAGGTCGTTGAAGGTCCGGTCGCAGCGCCGACAGCGGTACTTGGGACGACCGTTGTCGCCTTGGGCATGAAGCCGCCAATCCGCGTGCGAACAACGCGGGCACCGTCTGCCGTCCGGCCAGCGGGACTTGCGCACTCGCTCCAGGCACTGCTGCTCGCTCCACTCCGATCGCATCCTCGCTCCTTCAACCCCAGGGGTAAAATCCGGGGCGAAAAAAGCCCCCGGGTTCTCCGGGGGCTTTTCGACTACTTGATGTGGCAGGTCGTGCAGAGCGCGCTGTTCGCGTTCGACTTGACCAGCATCTTGGTGCCCGTGACCGACAGATGCGGCTCGTGGCACGAGGTGCACTGGACCTTGCTCGCCTCGAGCTTCACGGCCGGGTCCGCCGAGATGTCGGCGTATTCGGCGGTCTGGTTGGTGCGCACCGTCGTGTAGTTGACCGCGATCGGGTGGCTTCCCTTCAGGCCGTTGCTCGGGTTCGCGCTGCCCGCTCCGCCTGACGCGGCGTTGTTGTTCCACATGATGTTGCCAGCCGTGCCGACGTAGGTCGTTCCGGCCACCGCCACCGTGCCGTCATGGCAGGAGAGGCAGAGCTGGGACCTGGTGCCCACGAGGCTGGCCGCCGAGGCGTCGTAAGCCGCGGCGTTGGGGCCCGTGTAGGTCGCGTTCGTGCCGTACAGGTTGTAGGTGTAGGTGCTCAGCGCATGCGCCCACAGCGGCACGTTCATCAACGGTTTATGCGGCACGTGACAAGACTTACACTTCTCGGTGACCCCCGCGATTACGGTGCCGCCCGTGGACGTGAAGTCGTGCTTGGATCCGGCGAGGCCCGCCAGAGCCGGTCCGACAGCGAGGGCCAACAGGAGCCCCGTCGCCAGTACTGCGGTCAGTCTTTTCATATATTCTCCCTACTCTCAGATTTTCCGTCTGCTTGTCCAGACGGCAACAAAACAGCCACATTGCCGCAACCTTCAGAGGCGTTAAATCGCGTTTCCAAGCCTGGAACCGGGCTGGGCCGTGCGCCAATGCGCGCTTCGGCGCGAAATCGCGCAGGGCAGTCCTATTTCCCCTTGAGGTACTGGAAGATCTGCACGCGGCGGTTGTAGGAATCCACCACGTAGACCCGGTCGGAGGCGTCGATGAATATGCCGGCGGGCAGCTGGAAGGCGGCCGGGCCCGCGCCGATGCCCCCGAAGAACAAGAGGAGCTTGCCCTCCCGGTTGAAGATCTGCACCGCGTTGAAGAGGGCGTCTACAACGTAGATGTTGCCCTCTGAGTCCGAGGCGACCCCGCGCGGCCGCGACAGGTAGCCGGCCATGTCCCCGCACTCGCCGAACTGGAAGAGGAATTTCCCCTCGGGGGAAAAGGCCTGCACCCGGCAGAGGATGCTGTCGGAAACGAGCACGGTACCGTCTTTCTCCACCCAGAGATTGGCCGGGATCGAGAGCTCCCCGGGGCCCGCGCCCTTCTTGCCGAACTCACTCAGGTAGGCGCCGGTCTGCGGCGACAGGGCGACGATCCGCGTGTTGCCGGTGTCGGCGACCAGCACCGAACCGTCCTGGCCCACGGAGATGCCGGTCGGCTTTTTGAGTTCCCCCGCCTCTCCGCCCAAAGTCCCGGCCTGCCACAGAAGCCTGCCCTCGGGCGAGTAGGCCTTGACCGCGTTCATCGCCGAGTCCGTCACGAAGACGCGGCTTGAGAGGTCGACGGCGACCGCGATGGGGGCCGTGAGCCGCTCCTGCGCTCCGACGCCGATGCGTTTCACGGAAGCCTTCTCCGTGTCGAGGATCACGACCGAGGCCCCCTCGGTGTCCGCCACGAAGATTCGCCCGCCTTGGACCCATAGCCCGTAGGGCCGCGCGAGCGCGAGGCCCTCCTGCTCCGCGCCCACGACGGCGGCCCATATTTTCGCCCAGACGCCGCGGCTCTTGCCGCCCAGGTCATGCTTGCCCGACACGGCGCGCACGAAGCGGATGCGCGGAGCGTCCGGCGGCGGTGGAAACACGATATCCGCGGGTGCGGCGGCGTGAAGCGCGGGCGCGGCCAGGAACAGCGCGAGAAGGATCTTCGTCAAGGTCTTCATTGGTTATGGCACTCCATGCAGAGGTTTCCGGCCGAGGCGCGCAGCAGTTTCGGGTTTTTACCGGCGTGGGGCTCGTGGCAGGACGCGCAGTTGAAGGGCTTGCCTTCGCGGCGCGGGTCCGCCTTGCGCTCATTGGCGGTCTTATGGCCCGCGGCGGGGTGGTTGTTCTTGAGGGCCTCGTCGTGACAGCCGAAGCAGATATCCGACAAAGGCTTGCGGATGAGCGAGCCGCGCTTGGAGGCGTGAGGATTGTGGCAGGTGGTGCAGTCGCCGGAGGCGAAGGGCGCATGGACGACCGGGCTCTTGTCGAGCTTACGGAAGTTCGAGTGGCAGACGAAGCAGGCGGCCTCCGGAATCGCCTTCAGCGCGGCCTTCCCGTCGGCCTTGGTTTTCTCGTGGCACATCTCGCAGGAACGCGAGCCGAAGGGGACGTGCTCCTTGCCGCCGAGGATGAGCTTGGGATTCTTCGAGGCGTGGGGGCTGTGGCAGTCGGTGCACAGGCCCTCGAAGACGAGGATGCCTTGATGCGCGGTCTTGGCTGGGTCTTCAATGTCGTGGCAGGTGGCGCATAGCTCGTTGACCGGCGAGTTCAGCAGAGACGCGTTGCCCGAGGCGTGGGGCTGGTGGCAGGTGTTGCAGTCCATGTCCTTGAAGGCCGAATGGACGACCGGCTTTTTCATGTCCTCGACTCGGTCGGCGTGGCAGGACAGGCACAACTCCTTGCCCTTCAGGACCATCACCGCCGGCTCCCGGCGATCTGCGTGGCATTTCGAGCAGGCGCCTTCCTTGACCGGCGCGTGCGCGCCCGGCGCCGCCATGAACTCCGCGGCCTTGACGGCGTGGTCGGCGGCGAAGGGGTCGGCTTTGACCTTGTTTTTCTTGCCGAACCAGTCGGCGGCGGAGGCCCCGGCCGCGAGGAAGGTTAGAAACAGCAGGGCACCGATGGCTTCCTTAAAACCGAATTTCTCCATGCGCCGGCGCAGGGCGTCGCGCGACAATCCCAGCGACTGCGCGGCCTTCTGCTGGTTCCCGCCGCTGCGCTTCAGGGCCTGCAGGACGAGGTCTTTTTCCACATCCTCCAGGCGCAGGCCGTCGGGGGGCAGGGTGATGGGTGCCGCGGCATCCTTCGCGGCCTCGGCGCGCGCGATGTGCGCGGGCTGGGCGGAGGCGACGGGACGGAACTCCAGGTCGTCGAGGATCATCATTCTCTCCAATACATTGCGCAGCTCGCGCACGTTGCCCGGCCACTTGTATGCCTGGAGCTCGGCCAGGGTCTCAGGGGGGAGGGCGGGCCTCGCTTTTTTAAGGTCCACGCACAGCTTCTCGACCAGCCGGTCGACGAGGGGGAAGATGTCCTCCTTGCGCTCGCGCAGCGGCTTGATCTGAATGGTCAGAACGTTCACGCGGTAGTAGAGGTCCTGACGGAAGCGACCCTCGGCCACCGCCTTGGGCAGGTCCTCGTTGGTCGCGGCGATGACGCGCACGTCCACGGTGATGTCGTCGCGGCCGCCCACGCGCTTGAAGGTCTTGTCCTCCAGCGCCCGCAGGACCTTGCCCTGCAGGGCAAGAGGCATGTGGCCGATCTCATTAAGGAACACCGTGCCTCCGTCGGCGATCTCGAAGAGACCTTTCTTCTGGCCGACCGCGCCGGTGAAGGAGCCCTTCTCGTAGCCGAACAGTTCGCTTTCCAACAGGTTCTCGGGGATGGCCGTGCAGGAGATCTCCATGAAGGGATCCGAGGCCCGCACGCTGCCGTAGTGGATGGCGCGGGCGAAGCGGTCCTTGCCGCAGCCGCTCTCGCCCAGGAGGAGGACGGTGCCGAAAGGCGTGGCAGCGATCTTGCGCGCCATGGCCAGGGCGTCCTTCATGGAGGGGCTCTCGGCCACGATGGTCTCGAAACTGTACTTATCGCGGCCTTTCTGATGGGCGCGGTCCAGGCGGCGCTTAAACTGAGCGGTCTCCAGCACGCGTTTCAGCGTGATCTTGAGTCCGGCGAGCTGCAGCGGCTTTGAGATGTAGTCGGCGGCACCCTCGCGCAGGGCCGTCACGGCGCTTTCCAGGTCGGCGAAGGCGGTCATGATGATGACGGGCAGGTCGGGGTTGCCGCGGCGCGCGATCTTCAGCACATCGAGGCCGCTTGCCATGCCCAGGCGCAGGTCGGTCAGCACGACGTCGGGGTTTTCCGTCTCCAGGGCCTTCTCGGCCTCCGCGCGGTCGGCCGCGACCACGGTCTTATAGCCCGAATTCGAGAGATCCTGGGATAAAGACCAGCGGATGAGCTCCTCGTCGTCCACGATCAGTATCTTCGCCGACATTCTAGACCTCCGCCGATCCCAAGCTCTCCGCCGCGGGCAGGCGCACGAAGATGCTCGTTCCCCGGCCCGGGACGCTCTCGATCCATATCTCGCCGTGGTGTGCCATCACGATCTGACGCGACAGCGGCAAACCCAGGCCGCTGCCGTTCTCCTTCGTCGTGAAAAAAGGGCGGAACACGTGTTCCAGGTTCGTACTGGAGATTCCTCGGCCGGTGTCGCTCACCTCGACTAGGACTGTCCCGGCCGTCTCGGCGCGCACGGCGACCGTCAGGGTCCCGCCCGTGGGCATGGCATGGACCGCGTTGAGGCAGAGGTTCAGGAAGACCTGCTCGATCTGGCCGGGATCGCCGCGCAGGCTCGGCAGGTCCCGAGGGATGTCGCGTTCGAGCTTGATCTTCTGCGCGCGCAGGCGGCTCTCGAGAAGGTCCAAGACCCGTCCGAGAGGTTCGTGCAGGTGGAAGGGCCGGACCACGGCTTCGGGCATTCGCGCGAAGCGCAGGAAGTTGCCCATGGTCTGTTCCATGCGGTTGAGCTGTCCCAGGACCTTGCCCAGGACCTCGCGCCGGGGGGTGCCTTCCGGGGCCTCGGCCTGCAGGATCTGCATCGTGGAGCTGATCCCGGTCAGGGGGTTGCGGACCTCGTGGGCGAGGTGCGCGGAGAGCTCGCCGAGCGCGGCCAGGCGCTCCATGTGCGCGACCTGGCGCCGGTGCAGGTCCGTGATCTCGCGGCGGTCGCGCTCCAGGCGGCGGACCATCGCGTTGAAGCCGCGCGCAATCGAGCGCAGTTCGCCGGAGGGCGGTGCTTCGACGCGGGCGTGCAGGGCGCCGTGCGCGACGCGGTCCATCGCCTCGACGATGCGGCCCAGGGGCTCGTCGATCACGCGGCGCACGATGAGCAGCGTCAGTAGGCCGACGGCGATGAAGGACGAGAAGAGGATGACAAGGCGGCCCTTCAGGTTGGCTTCGGCGACCGCCTGGCGGTCCCGCTTCGGGGAGACCAGCCGGATGTAGCCGAGCGTCTGCGAATGCGGCCCGTGGCAGCGCACGCAGCCCTGGCGGTTGATGACGGGGAAGTCCATCACGATGTTCTTGTCCTCGTCGACCGGCGGCGCCTCCAGATGACGCGGCTTGATTTTCTTGCCGAGGTCCTCGGTCTCGATGACGCTCTTCTTGGTGTCGAGCAGAAACATGCGCTCCTCGCGGCCGTGGCTGTTGTGGACGGCGAAGAGCTTCCGGATGGGATCGTGGTTCTCCTGGAGCATCGAGTCCATGATGACGCGCTCGATGACCGGGAACATGGAGCGCATCGTGGAGCGCTCCATCTCCACGACGCTGCGGCGCGTGTCCTGGATGTAGAGGACGAAGGTCGCGGCCGTGATCACGACCATCGCGGAATAGAATGTGAAGAAAGCCTGCCTGGCGAGCGGGGTGTTGCGCCAAGCGACATGGAGGCGCCGGCACCAACGGTTTAGGAGTACTCGCCGCATTCAAATTTCCTACCAACAACTTTGCAACACTTCAGCCAATGCAAACACAACCAACCTGAAAGGAAGGCAAGTTCGACAACACGGTCTTCGGGCGGGATTCCTTCTCCAACCACCGGCGCTGAGACTTTTCGCGCGGATGCGCGCAATCGCGCAGACCTGAGCGCTCTCGGGCCCGGCCGAGGGTTTTAAACGAGCCTTTCTGTTGGTAATAGTGTTGCCGTACGTGATGGCAAGATGATTTCCGAATGGGTGGTGGTTGGGCTGAACCACTCGACGGCCTCCGTCGAGATTCGCGAGGCGATCTTCCCTAAGCCGGACGAAGCGGGGCGCATCAACGCCAGCGTCAAAGAGGCCACCGGCCAGGAAGGAGTCGTCGTGGTTTCCACCTGCAGCCGTTTCGAGATCTACTTCCAGCCCGACAAGGACGGCGAGCAGGCCGTCCTCGCGTGGCTCAACCTCCGCGCCGGCCAGGACATCAGCGCCTCCCTTTTCGTCCACCGCGGCCCCGAGGCCGTCAGCCACCTTTTCCGCGTCGCCGCCGGCCTGGATTCCTGGGTCGTGGGCGAGACCGAGATCCTGGGCCAGTGCAAGACCGCCTATCAGAATGCCTGCGCCGAAAAGACGGTCAATCGCTTCGGCCACCTCTCCTTCCAGCGCGCGCTGATGGTGGGCAAGAAGGTCCGCAACGAGACCCGCATCGTGGGCGGCATCGCCTCGATCGGGGGTGCGGCGGCCGTGATGGCCCGCAGCATCTTCTCCGAACTCAAGGAGCGCGTGATCGTGGTCTTCGGCGCGGGGACCATGGCCGCCTCCTCGGTGCGCCACCTGCGCTCCAAGGGCGCCGGCGAGCTGTTCGTCAGCAACCGCAGCCTGGACAAGGCCCAGGCGCTGGCGGGGGAGCTCGGCGGCAAGCCCATCAGCCTGGCGGAAGGTTTCGACCGGCTGGACCAGGCTGACATCGCGGTCTTCTCCACGGGAGCCGACCGCTACCTGCTTGACGGGGAGGCCGCACAAGCCCTGTCGCGGCGCCGCGGCGGCCGGTCTCTCTTCGTCATCGACATCGCGATGCCGCGCAACGTGGACCCCGAGGTCGTGAAGGCCGAGGGCGTCTACCTGTACGACATCGACGACCTGAAGTCCGTCGTGGAGAAGAGCCTGGCCAAGCGGGAAGAGGACCTGTCCCGCGCGGCCGTTATCGTTGCCGCCGAGAGCGCGGACTGCTGGGCGCGCCTGATCCATCCGCTGCCCGCCGCCGGCGTGCCACGCGTGCCCGTCGCCGCCTGAAAAAACGTTGCCCCCGGCTGGGCTCGAACCAGCGACCAACCCGTTATGAGCAGGCTGCTCTGACCAACTGAGCTACAGGGGCGTCGGCACCCATCCTATCACTTTTTCTCGACCGAGGGATTTGTCGGCGACAGGCTCCTTTCGATCCAGCAGCACGTGCTTGAGCCGGGACAGAAACGCGGGCTTCGTTGGATTTTCAGTATAGCAATGAGAGTGGTATGATTGTTCCTATGCCCACCGCCACCCACACCGCCGACAAATTCCAACTGAGACCGCGCCGCGCCGTCTACCTGAAGCCCGAGCCGGCCGCCTTCGAGGGCGTCGAGACGCTCGAGGCGATGGACGCCGCCTACCGCGCGCTCTGCGCCATCCTCTTCAACTACGCGCCGAACTCCGGGCATCCGGGCGGCAGCATCTCTTCGGGGCGCATCGTCTCCTCGCTCTTGTACAAAAATCTTCGTTACGATTTTTCCCGGCCGGACTCGATAGACAATGATCTTCTCGTCTACGCGGCGGGCCACAAGGCCATGGGGCTCTACGGCATGTATGCCCTGCGCGACGAGTGGATGCGCATCGCGCGCCCCGACCTCCTGCCCGCCGAGCGCCGCCGCCTGCGCTTGGAAGATCTTCTCGGTTTCCGCCGCAACCCGACGCAGTCCACGCCCCTCTTCCGCCAGTTCAAGTGCATGGCCCTTGACGGGCATCCGACTCCCATGACGCCCTTCGTGCCCGTCGCCACGGGCGCTTCCGGCGTCGGCGACTGCACGGGCGTCGGCCTGGCCCTGGCGTCCATGGACGCCTTCGGCTCGGCGGGCCCGCGCATTCACATCCTCGAAGGCGAAGGCGGGATGACCGCCGGGCGCGTGCACGAGGCGCTGGCGACGGCCGCCACCGCGGGCCTCTCGAATGCGATCATGCACCTGGACTGGAATCAGGCCTCCATCGATTCCGACCGCGTCACCGCCGAGGGCGACAAGCCCGGCGACTATGTGCAATGGGACCCGCGCGAACTGCTCTACATGAACGACTGGAACCTCGTCGAGGCCGGCGACGGCAGCGACTTTAAGTGCGTGCTGGCCGCGCAGAAGGCGGCGCTCGGCCTCGACAACGGCCAGCCCACCGCAATCGTCTATCGCACGACGAAGGGCTGGAAGTACGGCATCGAGGGCAAAGGCTCGCACGGCGCGGGCCATGCCTTCTGCTCGGAGGCCTTCTACAAGGCCGTGGAGCCCTTCGAGACCGCTTTCGCCGTGAAGCTTCCCCGCTTCGAGGGGGAGAAGACCCCGGACCGTGTCGAAGCGGTGTACTGGGACACGCTGTTCACGATGCGTAAGGCGTTCGAGAAGAATCGCCCCGACGTGTCGCGCTTCGCGGGCGAACGCGTGGCTGAGGCGGGCCGCGCCACGGCGAAGGGCCGCCCCGTGCGCGCCGGCGGCCCCGACCTGGCGGCCTTTTATAAATCGGACCTGAAGCCCGAGGTCGTCCCTGATGCGCTTAAGCTCGAGCCCGACAAGCCCGCGACCCTGCGCGGCGCTTTGGGCGACGCGCTGGGCTATCTCAACGGCGTCACCAAGGGCGCCATCCTCGCCTGCGCGGCCGACCTGGCCGAGTCCACCAGCGTGTCTCCCATCAACAAGGCCTTCGCCAAGGGCTGGTTCCACGCCAAGAATAATCCGCTCTCGCGACTGATCTCCGTCGGCGGCATCTGCGAGGACGCGATGGGCGGCGTGATGGCGGGGGCGTCGAGCCTGGGCCTGCACATCGGAGTGTCGAGCTCCTACTCGGCCTTCATCGCCGCGCTCGAGCATGTCCCCGCGCGCCTGCACTCCATCGGCCAGCAGATGCGCCACGAGGCGACGGGCGAGCCCAAGCGGACCTGGATCATGGTCAACGCTCACGCCGGCCCCTTGACCGGCGAGGACGGTCCGACTCATGCCTGTCCGCAGTCTCTCCAGCTCCTGCAGGACAATTTCCCCAAGGGCTCGCTGATCACGCTCACACCCTGGGACACCCAGGAAGTCTGGCCGCTGCTCATCGCCTCTCTGCGTGCCCGACCGGCCGTGCTGGCGCCGTTCGTCACGCGCCCCTCCTGCCCGGTGCCGGACCGCGCGAAGTTGGGCCTGCCGCCGGCGTCTGCGGCGACGAAGGGCGTCTACGCGGTGCGCCGCGGGGGCACGGCAGCCGTCGTTCTTCAGGGTCACGGGGCAGCGCACTTCTTTATGCGCGACGTCCTGCCTAAGCTGGACGCCGCGGGCGTGAAGCTCAACGTCTTCTACGTCGCCAGCGCCGAGCTCTTCGAGCGACTCACGGACGCCGAGAAGCGCCAAGTCTTCCCGCCGGAGATGGCCTTCAACTCCATGGGCATCACGGATTTCACCCTCGCCACGCTCTGGCGCTGGGTGCGCTCCGACGCGGGCCTGGCGGCCAGCCTTTATCCCTTAAAGCATGGCTATCTCGGCAGCGGCTCCGGAGAGAAGGTCTTCGAGCAGGCGGGGCTGGATGGCCCCGGCCAATTGGCAGCGATTACGGCCTGGGTGAGGACATGTCAATGAAAACCTGCGTCTGCGTCGAATGCGAGTACTGCCGTCTCGAGATCGAGAAAGAGAAGGCCGAGGCGAAACGCGCTTGCGCCAAGACCGGCGAGAATCTGAAGGACGGAGAGGTCATTCATCGCTGCGCCTGCAAGAAGTTCAAGCCTCAGACCCCCGCGTCCCACTGGGGACCCTGACGGTCAGTCGGGCGGCGGGCAATGCCGCACGGTGAAATCTCTCCCTTCTTCAACGCCCGTCATGTAAGGAGGTCGTGGTCCTGCGGGACGATCACGTCCGCCGGCCGCAACGATTGCCGCCAGGTTGCTCAAACGCCGATAGGCCAAGTCGAGATCCGCCTTGCCCCATGTGATTTCCGCGGGATCAACCGGCACGCCCGTCAACATCCCGGCATTGGCATGCATCTTCTCCAAGCGCATGAGCGCAGCTTCTTTCTTCTTACAGATGATTTCCTGATCGAACGCCTGGAGAGAGGCCTCTCCTTTTAATGTCACGCTCACTGCTTCCAGGCACCCTGAACGAACAGCTTCATGAGCGCTTGGGAATTTGTCCAGATGGGGGGAGCGGACTCTGTGCCGCGCGCCGATTTTTTTAAGAATCTCCTTGGTGATGAGATCCTGCTCCTTCTTGCGCTCGGATCCATCGATCTTATCCTGACTACTCCCCACATTCTCGGCCGATTTCGCGGGAGCGGCGAACAACGATAATGCGAGGGGAACCGCGAACGCCGCCCCGACGAGGGTTTTCATGGCGCGACCTCCAGGGACGTCTGTTGGGCTAGTATAACTGCCGGATGGAAAAAAACAAGGGGGAGGGGACCAAATCCCGCGCCGGCGCGAGATTCATTCGGCCTTCAGGCCGATGCTCTTCAGGAAGGCGTCTTCCTTCGGCGCGCGGCCGAGGAAGGACTTGAGCGCCTCCATTTCGTCGCCGGAGGAGCCGACTTCCAGGATCTTGCGCCGATACTGCGCGCCCACCGCCGGGTTCATGATGCCCTCGGCTTCAAATCTGCTGAACATGTCCTGGGCGTAGACCTTCGACCACAGGTAACCGTAGTAGCCGGCGTCATAGCCCATGAGGTGGCCGAAGCCGGCCTGCGGGTGGGTGCCCTCGGACATCGGGATCAGGAAGACCTCCTTCATCACCTTGGCGTAGGCGCCGGTCGTGTCCGAGGGCGGCGCGGTGTGGTAGAGCTGGTCGATGGAGGCGAAGTTGAGCTGGCGCAGGTTGAAGAGCCCCGAGTCGGCGTTGCGGGCCGCGATCATCTTGTCGAGCATCTCCTTGGGCAGTTTCTTCGATCGGTCCTGGTAGTGGCCGGAGAGAGAAGAGAGGACCTCCGGGTCCCAGACCCAGTTCTCCAGCATCTGCGAGGGGCCCTCGACGAAGTCGCGGGCGACCTCCGAGCCGGAGAAGCGGCTGAAGCGCGCCCGGGTCAGGGTCTGGTGCATGATGTGGCCGAACTCGTGGAAGTAGGTGTCCACGTCGTCGTGGGTCAACAGCGACGGGCGCTCAGCCGTCGGCTTGTCGAAGTTGGCGACGATGGCCGAGACCGGCTTGCGGTAGGTCCCGTCGGCCAGCAGCCGGCCCTTGATGAGGTCGAAGGCGGCGGCGTGCTTGTACTTGCCCTCGCGCGGGAACATGTCCATGTAGAAATAGGCGAAAGGCTCGCCGCCCGCGGCTTCCGAGATGCTGAAGAGCTTCACGTCCGGGTGCCAGAGGGAGGCGTTCTCGACGCGCTTGAACTTCACGCCCAGCAGCTTCTGATAGACCGCCAGCATCTGCTCGGTCACGAGATCGGCCGGGAAGTACTCGCGGATCTGCTGCTCGTCGACGGAGTAGCGCACGCGTTTGAGCTGGTTGTCGTAGAAGCGCCAGTCCCAGGCGCGGAAGACGGGGTCGGCGTCCTTGCCCTCGAAGACCACCTTCAGGGCCTTCAGGGTGACCAACTCATCTTCGGCCAGCGGCCGCAGGCGGGCCTTCAGGCGGTCGATGAAGGCCTTGACCGTGGCGGGGTCCTTGGCCATGCGCGTCTCCAGGATGAACGCGGCGTGGCTGGGGTAGCCCAGGATGCGCGCGGCCTTCTTGCGCAGGGACAGGATATCATCGAGGAGCGAGAGGTTCTCGCGGGAGGCGCGGTTGTTGAACTTGCCCTCCAAGATCTTGCGCGAGGCACCCACGCGGACGTTGTCCATGAAGGGGAAAAAGTCGGGATAGTCGAGCGTGACCTTGTGCTTGCCGTCCACTTTTTCCAAGCGCGCGACGAAGTCCTCCGGTGCGCCGTCCATTTCCGCGCGCGTGAAGAGGGCGAAGTCCTTGGACTCGTTGATGTTCCGGGAGAACTGGGACTCCAGCTCCGTCAGGCGCTTGCGCATGATCGTGAGCCGTGCGCGCTCGGAGGCGGGCAGTTCCAGGCCGGAGCGGCGGAAATCCAGCAGCTGCTTCTCCAGCAGTCGCGCGGAGTCGCCCTTGAGGGACTCGCCTTTGGCCGCGTAGTCCTTGAGAGCCTTGTAGAGGTCCTCGCGCGAGAAAACCTCGATGAAGAACTTGCCGACCTCCGTCTCGCAGTCGTTGCCCGCGGAGCGCGCGGCGGAGGAGACGGAGACGTGTTTCATGAACTGGCCGGAGGACGTGTCCTCATAGAGTTGGGCGAGGACCCGCTCGAAGGCCCAGGGCGTGTTGTCGAAAGTCCGCGCCGTCTGGGGCAGGGAGGCGACCCCGGCCAGGGTCGAGGCCGCGCGTTTCTGCGCGTCGCGGCAGTCTTGAAGAAGGGCCGTCGGGGTCGGGTCGTAGTTCAGCGTCGGCGCGGGCACGAAGGCGGGTACGGCGGCGGCGGGGACGGCGCAAAGGAGGATGAGTAGGAGTTTGTTCATGGTGACCTCAGTTGGCGGCGCGGCGCGGATTATCGGCCAGATCGATCAGATAGAGCAGAGGACGCCAGTTGGCCTGGACGGTGGTGGCGATGGCCGCCGCGCCGGGGTAGAAGCCCCCCTCCCACATGGACTTCGGAGTCAGCTCGAAGGTCCAGGAGAAGATGCCGTGCTCGCCCCAGGACCAGTCCGTGAGGTCGCCGGTGGCGACATAGAGGTCGCTTGACTGCATCGGGGTGTAGCCGGTCATGCGTCCCATCTCCTCTGCCATGACCCGGTAGGCCTTGAGCGCGTTCTTGTCGGCAATGGGCTCGCTGGAACCGCCCCAGGGATAGAGGACCAGCTCGCTAAAGGTGTGATAGGAGAGCAAAGTGGTGAGATTCTTCTTCGACTCGACGAAGGCCTTGACCGCCTGGGTCTCCGGCTCCGAGAAGGCGTCGGGACCGCGGTAGGTGTCGTCGGCCGGATAAGGGGAGGCGCCCTCACCGCCCCAGCCCCAGCCGTAATTGCGGTTGAGGTCCACTCCGACGCTGCCGTCGCCGTTCTGGCGCATGTTCTTGCGCTGCATATGGTAGCGATCTCCCGAGACGTCGTACTCCCCGCCGTCGGGGTTGACCATGGGGATGATATAGACATCGCGGCCGGCGAGCAGGCGCGCGACTTCGGGGTCCCGGCGGTTCTCGACGAGGCGCCTAGCCAGCAGGAGCGGCACCTCGTTGGAGAGATGCTCGCGGGCGTGGTGCATGCCCATGAACGCGATGCCGGGCTTCTTGCTGGCGGCCGGGCCTTTCGCGTCGGGGCATAGTCGCAGGGCCCAGATGTCGTGGCCGTCACGGCCGGGGCTGGTCTTCCCGATGGAGAACAACGATGCGATGTCCGGTGCCTTGCCGACGATAGCCTTCAGCTCAGCCACGGTCTCGGCGAAGTTGTGGTACGCGGCGTCCTTGGCCGGGAAGTCCTTGGCGGAGAAGCGCTTGGAGAGCGGCTCCGAGGAGAGGACCTTGAGCCCCGCGGCCTTGGCGCGGGCGAGTGCGGCCGGCGTGGAGAAGCCCGCGATCCGGCCGGGGCGGACCTCCTCGATACTGACGCCGGCGGTGGCGGCGGCGGTGCGCGTCCTGCTGTCGGCGGCGGCCAGGACCACCCAGAGGCGCTGTTCGTCCGGGGAGGTCTGCGGCGCTGCGGGCGCTTCCGGCGCGGCCAATGCGGGCGTGGAGAGCTTGTCCGCTTTTTGTCCGTCGAAGCGGGGGTCGCTCGCCGCGGAGGCGCGGGAAATGGACAAAAGAAGCGCCGCAAAGAGGGGAAGACTTCTCATGAGCTTGATTATAACCGCGGCCGTCCGACGGAGTCAAGCAACACCGGCGCGTCCTCGATCGGTCTGCCCTGAGGCTTGCTTGGGATTATGTCGGGAGTCGTGCCTTCCAGCCCGATGGGTTTGGGCCGGCCTTTGTCGATGGCGCGGCGCTGGGCGGAGAACTGTTTGGTCAGGATTTTCGTGCGCTCGATGCCTTCCTCGTAGGAGAGGAGATCGTCGGAGGCTTCACCGCTCTCGCCGGTCCGGCCGGATGGCTTGTCCAGATTGGAGATCCCCATGCGCTTGGATTCTTCCTGGAGGTAATGCGCCTGCTGAACGTTGTCGTAGCCGGTACTCACGATGCTGAGAAGGCCCGCCAGCGTCACCGAGGAGGGGGCGGGCGCTTCCAACTTCGCTTCGCCGCCCGCGGAACGCGGCGCCGGGCTCACGCGTCGGCAGCCGGCCGTGAGCGAGGCCGCGAGCATCACGGCGAAGAGATGTTTATTTCTTCCCACAGAATTTGAGCTTGAGCTTGCGCGCGACGAAGGGCGTGACGAACTGCTCGGTATCGGCGCCGAGGCGCGCGACCTCGCGCACCATCGATGAGGCGAGGTAGGTGTACTGGTCATCCGGCATCAGGAAGACCGTCTCCACGTCCTTGTAGAGGCGACGGTTGAAGGAGGCGAGCTGGAACTCGTAGTCCATATCCGAGACCACGCGCAGGCCGCGGATGAGGATTTTGGCCTTCTTGGCGCGCAAGTAGCCCACGAGCAGGCCTGTGATGGTGTCCACGTCCACGTTCGGGAAGGGGCGGATGGCCTCCTCGACGATATCCAGCCGCTCGGACACGGAGAAGAGATGCTTCTTGGTTGCGTTGTTGGAGACGGCGACGATGACCTGGTCGAAGAGCTGGGAGGCCCGTTGGATGATGTCGAGATGACCGCGCGTGAGCGGGTCGAAGCTGCCGGGGTAGACCGCGATTCGGCTCATGTCCCGAGTCTATCAGGACGCCCGCGGGTTGTCAACGCGTGCCTGACACGCGTGCCCGGGCGTACTTGAGCTTCGCCAGGGCCTGCGCCGCCTCGGCCCGGACCTCGGCGTCAGGGTGGGAGGTCAAGGGGAGCAGTGCCGCGCCCCCGAAGAGCGGGAACTCGGCGGCGAGGGGGATGAGCACGAGCATGCTTGCCGTCTCAGCGGTCTCGCAGAGCAGGGCTTCGCGCAGGGGCAGCCAGGCCTCTTTGGCTAGGCCCCCGGTCAGTTCCAACGCCTTGCCTGGAAGTGCCGCGATGACGGCTGCGCGCGCGCCGCTTCGGGAGGGGAAGTAGGTCAAGAGCCGCAGAAGAGCGCGAGCCGGGGCTTCCCCGCGGGAGCGCCCCAAGGCCGCGGCCGCGCGCCGCACCGTCTCCAGGTCACGCCCCGAAGGCCGCGGCCCATAGGAGCGCGCCGCGTGTTCGAGCGGGGCGGGGTCGATGCAGCCCAAGCGCGAGACGGGGATCAGGACATTGTCGAGGAGGTCTCGCGGCGAGTCGGGCAGGGCGAGGACCGCGCAGAGGCTCTTGCGCGTCGGCTCGGGGAGCAGGTTCAGGGTGCCGAGACCCTGAGCCGCGGCGGAGCGCACAGAGGGGTCCTGCTCGGTGTCAAGGAGAATGGCCGTCAGGGGCTTCTCGGCGGCGGGGTCGCCCAGGATGCCGAGGAAGACCGTCGCGAACAGCCTCACCTTGGGAGGTCTTTTAAGGTCGTTGGCGCAGGCGGCGAGCGACTCGACCGCCTTCCCAGAGAATGGGACGAGTTCATGCCCGAGGGCCTCCAGGCTCCTGTCGGACCCGGCGATCTCGCGGGCGTCCTTGCCCTGTGTCGCGGCCACGGACTTCTCAACGCGGTCCATGACGCGCTTGACGGCCGCAGACGCGGTTTCCGCGCGGGTGGGAGAGGCGAGCAGGATCATGGGAAGAAGAGCGATCATCGGTCCGCGGCGGGGCCCGCCGAGAAATAGCGCGCTTGCGGATGGGAGAAGACGAGCGCGGAGACGCTCGCCTCGGGGTCCATCATGAAGCCTTCGGTCAGCTTGACGCCAGCGTGTTTCTCGGGCTCGAGCAGGGCAAAGAGTTTGGTCTGGTCTTCCATGTTGGGGCAGGCGGGATAGCCGAAGCTGACCCGGATGCCGCGGTACTTGCCCTGGAACTTCTCGCGGACCGTCCGGTCGACGGGGTCGCCGATGCCCCACATCGCGCGCAGGCGGTCGTGCAGGAGTTCGGCGAAGCCCTCGGCCGACTCGATGGCGATGGACTGCAGGGCGTGAGACTTCAGATACTCTCCCGCGTCGCGGTAGAAGTCGGAGAGCTCGCGGATGCCTCCGCCGCAAGTGACGACATACATCGCGACGAAGTCGCGCTCGCCGCCGGCGGGCCTGACGAAGTCGGCCAGGCACAGACGCTCTCCCTTCGACTGCCGCGGGAAGTCGAAGCTCACCAGAGGCTTCCCGGCTTTCGGTGATTCGTAGAGGTTCAGCCGGTCTGCCTCCGCGTCGGCCGCGAAGAACCGGTACACGGCCCTGGCCGTGATGAGCTTCTTCGTCAATATCTCGTCCTGGAGCGCTTGCACGTTCTTGTGCAGTTCGATGGCCTTGGGGTTCTTCTCGGCCAGATGCTGCTCCAGGCCGCCGCGCAGGCCCAGGTGCTTGCCGTAGAGCATGATCGGGTTGATGTAGCCGAAGATCTCGTCAACGGAAAAATCGGAAAGGACGTGGAGCTTGAGGTCCGGCGGCGTGGGGGGGGTCTTCTCGTGCGCGATGAGCACGCGCGGGGCCTCGGCGACGATCGCGCTCGCCGCCCCGGCGGCGGGCGTCTCGGCGCGCAGGAACTCCTGGAGCTCCCGGTTCTTGGCGAGAAGGGCTTGGCGCTTCTCGCCGAAGAGGTCGTTGCAGAGGGAGAGCCCGGTCATGGCGTCCTTGGCGTAGAAGACGGGGCCGTCATAGGCGGGTGCGATGCGCTTGGCCGTGAAGCGCGGCGAGAGGGCCGCGCCTCCCACCAAGACGGGCAGGCGCACGCCCGCCGCGGTGAGGTCCGAGGCGGAGACCACCATCATCTGCGCCGACTTGACCAGGAGTCCCGACAAGCCGATGGCGTCGGGCTTGTGGGTCTTTACGGCTTCCAGCAGCTGCTCCGGGGCGATCTTAATGCCGAGGTCCACCACCTTGTAGCCGTTGTTCTTGAGAATGATGTGAACCAGGTTCTTGCCGATATCGTGCACGTCGCCTTTGACGGTGGCCAGAATGATCGTCGCGCGCGTGGAGGCGTCGGCTACGGTCATGTGCGGCTCGAGATGGGTGACGGCGGCCTTCATCACCTCGGCGGATTGGAGCACCTCGGCCACGATCATGGTGTTGGCGCCGAAAAGACGCCCGACCTCGTCCATTCCCGCCATCAGGGGGCCGTTGATGATCTCAAGAGGCTTGCGTGTCTTGAGAAGCTCGTCGAGGTCGGCCTTGAGGCCTTCCTGGGAGCCCTCGACCACATTTTTGGCCACGCGTTCGTTGATGGGGAGCAGGAGCCGTTGCGTGGGGCTTTTCTCGACGGTTTTGACCATGCGGAAATGCTCGGAGAACGCCGCAACGGCGTCGAAGCC
>CAYHNV010000019.1:0-22951 GCA_964358065.1 uncultured Elusimicrobia bacterium
CGCGGTTGGGTTGCGCGCTCGGCCCCGCGCGGTGGCGGCGGCCCACCCCCCCCCGGCTCACCCCGGGCGGGCCCTCTGCTCCGCGGCGCAGGACGGGGAGGATGGTGGGGTCGAAGGCGCCGCCGGTCTCCTCGGCCAGGCGCAGGGCGGCGGCGACGGCGGCGTAGAGTTTGGGGGAGGCGCGGAAGGGCCCCTTGCCGGCCGAGGCGTTCAAGGCGTTGAGCTCGCTCCCCTCGATATAAAGGCTCAGCACGCGCTCCCAGCCCGCGATCTCGTCGAAGGCGGCGTTCGCCGCGCCGTCGGGATCGGAGGCGGAGACCGTTGCCTCGCAGGCGGTGCCCATCAGCCAGCGCATGCGCGTCACCTGCGCGGCGCGGGCCGGTACGGCGACAGCGAGGAGGATGAGTAGGGCTTTATTATTGAGACTGTGTATCAATAATAAAATGATAACACAGGGCGTTCACCGGCGCAAGCACTATCGGTGATGGGGGTGCGGTCTAGGGCTGGAGTCGGACAGCGGAGACGCGCTGGGGCGTGCCGGGCTTGTCGGCGATGGCCTTCTGCACATCGAGTGCCGACAATGCGCCGAGGATGATCGATCCGTCGGGCCCCACCAAGGTGGCGGGCGGTTGCTGTCCGGGGCGTTGTGGGTCCTCGGCCAGGGCCAGGAGGATGTAGCCCCAGCGGGCGGGGTTTCCGCGCAGGATCGTGCGCGGGACCCGGACGCGCAGCTCGCCGCGGGCCGGGTCCGTCTCGACCCCGAGGGGAGCGAGTTCTTCCAGTTCTCCGCGCGGCGTGGCGCGCCACAGATGCGCCTGCGAACCGGTCGCGCTCAGGGCGAACTCCCAGGCGTCGTGCGCGGCGGCATAGGCCCCGCGCCCATCGAGCAGACGCACCGAGCCCGCGCCGACGACATGGTTGAGGTCGATATAAAGGTCGAAGAGGGGTTGTGGGGCGACGTCGTCGGCGACGGCGCGCCCGAGGATGAGGCGGAAGACCACGGCCTCCTGGTCCCACTCCACGCGCAGACTTTGCAGGCGCCAGAGCGCTGCGTCGCCGGCGACGGCGGGCGCTCGGGCGAGGCTGGAGGCGGGGTTCTTATAGGCGACCCAGTTTGGCCCCGAAGTCGCGCGTACGCTCGTCGGCAAGTCCGCCGCGGCGACTGCGGCGGTGGAGGCTGACGTCTCGTAGAGCGATTCCGGGGCGGGCACCTTGACCTTTTTATAGACGGCGAGCAGGCGCGCGCGCAGGTCGGCGGGGAGATCGTCCGTCCCGTCGTCTTCGGCGGCTCGGTAGAAGCGCGCATCCTGGGCTTTGCGCAGGAGGGCCGTCGCCGTCTCGAGGACCTTGATGTCCGCAACACCCGAGTTCTTGTAACGCTCAAGGGTTTGGGCGGCCTCGCCGTAGGCTTGCCAGGCCGCGTGCGCGCCGGCGTTCGCGGGAACGGCGGCGGGCGTGCCGTCCCAGGCGGGCCAAGAGGATATCTCGGCCGCCGACGGCTCGATGCCTTGGGCGCGGAGAAGTTCCGAGACCGTCGCCCAATCCTTGGGCGGGCGGGCGCGCAAGTCGGAGAGCCAGGGCAGGAGGAGCGTCTCGGCCCTGGCGGACTCGTCGAAGACGACAGCGCCGCCGGCCGTCAGCTCTTCCAGGAGTGATCCGTTTGCCGCTCGGCCCGGGACGAAGGTGGTCAGGCCCTCGGCCGCCCAACTGCCGCCCTGCACCGTATAGGGCCCGACGAGGATCCAGGGCGCACCCGAAGCGGCGAGGGGGCCGATGAGTGACGCGTCGAGAGAGCCCGCGCCCGGGACCAGTCCCACCGGGCCGCAGGCCAGACGTTTTTCGAGAGAACCGCGCGCCGCCGCCGCTCGCTCAAGCGCGTCATCGGGCCGAGGCGCCGCCGGGTGCGCTGCGGCGAAAGGGAGGACGGGGTCGCCGGGGATGCGCGCGGCGAACTCGAGGCGTCCCGAGGCGGCCCAGTGGACGAGCGCGGCCTGAGCCGGAGGAGTGGCCATGGCCGGGGTGAGGGCGACGGTCAGCTTGAGTTCCGAGCGTGCGCGCAGCAGCGCGTCCACTGCGCTCCACTGACTGAAATCCTCGGCCGGGATCCAGACCAGGGCGGTGGGCAAGGACTGCGCGTTCGAAGTCGGTGCAAGCGCCAGGAGTGCCGCCGTGACGAGGGTCAGGCTCACTTGACGGCCCGGACCGAGACGCGGCGGCCTTCCGGCCCGTCCGTCGTTTCCGCGGCAGGATCCACTTGAGGCTCTCCATCCACGAGAAAGAGATACTTGTGCCGGCCGGGGCGTACGGGGAGCTCGAAGGTCCAGACTCCCGTCGTGCCGCGATGCATCTTCAGCAAGCCCGGCTTCCAGGCGTTGAAGTCGCCGACCAGTTCAAGCCGTTTCGCTTTCGGCGCCTTGAATCGGAACTCGACGGGTTTGAGTGTCGGGGGGGCTTGCGCGTGGTCGTCGTGCGGGAGGAAGGCGGTTCGGGTGGGCTTGAGGGGGGAGGGCTCCCAGCCGCCCGCGAAGCGGGAGTACGTGCGGAAGGCGGAGATCCACTCCACGGAGGGGATGCTGACGAGGGACAAGACGAGGATGACCAGTCCCCAGAAAACCAAGCGGTTGCGCCAGTTCACGGCGTGATTCTATCAATATTTTGTAGAATCGGCCCTACCAATGGAGACCAAGATCCCCGCCAAGACGTCCCCCGTCGTGAAACCTCTTGAACGCGCCGAATCCCATGAGTCCAACCCATGGCCCCAGGCGCTGCTGCAGCTCGACCGCGCCGCCCAAAAGATGAAGTTAGAGCCGTTCGTCCTCGAGCGCCTGCGTCACTGCAAGCGGATATTGACCGTCTCGGTCCCAGTCAAGATGGACGACGGGCATGTGCGGGTCTTCGAAGGCTATCGCATCCAGCACAATATGGACCGCGGCCCCGCCAAGGGCGGCATCCGCTACCATCCGATGGTCTCCATCGACGAGGTGAAGGCCCTCTCCTTCTGGATGACCATGAAGTGCGCGGTCGTCAACCTGCCCTACGGCGGCGCCAAGGGCGGCATCCTCTGCGATCCAAAAAAGATGTCGATCGGAGAGATCGAGCGCATGACCCGCCGCTACACCGCGGAGATCTCCATCATCATCGGGCCCGAGAAGGACATCCCGGCCCCGGACGTAAACACCAACGAGCAGATCATGGCATGGATGATGGACACCTACTCCATGACCGTGGGCTACTCTTGTC
The DNA here is from genome assembly GCA_964358065.1 of uncultured Elusimicrobia bacterium. GTDB lineage: Bacteria > Elusimicrobiota > Elusimicrobia > UBA1565 > UBA9628 > GWA2-66-18. The sequence continues at coordinate 3,241 of CAYHNV010000019.1, forward strand.
CCGGAGTGGTCACGGGCAAGCCGATCGAGGTGGGAGGCTCCCTGGGCCGTCGCGAGGCGACGGGACGTGGGGTGTTCTATGTGACGCGCGAACTCGCTTCTCGCGACGGCTTCGACCTGCGCAAGGCTCCGATCATCATCCAGGGCTTCGGCAACGTCGGGTCCAACGCCGCCAAGATCTTCTCCGACCATGGCTGCAAGGTCGTGGGCATCTCCGACGTCGGCGGCGGCCTTTACGATGCGAAGGGTCTGGACATCGCCGACATCCTCAACTACCGCGGGCAGCATGAGAGCATCGCGGGCTATTCGAAGGCCGAGCACGTTGACATCGACGCCTTCCTGGAGCTGCCGTGCGACATACTCGTTCCCGCAGCCATGGAGAACCAACTGACCAAGGCTAACGCGCCGAAGATCAAGGCCAAGTACATCATCGAGGGCGCCAACGGCCCGACTTCCGGCGAGGCCGATAGGATCTTCAACGAGCGCGGCATCACGGTGGTCCCTGACATCCTGGCCAATGCCGGCGGCGTGACCGTCTCCTACTTCGAGTGGGTCCAGGACATGCAGTCCTACTTCTGGAGCGAGAAGGAGATAAACGCGCGGCTGCAGGAGATCATTGTCGGCGCCTTCACCGAGGTCTATGACCTGGCCGAGAAGGAGAAGGTGGATATGCGTCTGGCCGCGTTCATGGTCGCAATCCGCCGCCTGGGCAAGGCCGCATCGATCCGGGGCATGTACCCCTAGAAGGGTGCGCGTCCTTGTCGCGCCGAACGCTTTCAAAGAGACCCTAACGGGCCCCGAGGCCGCGCGGGCCATGGCCCGCGGCGTGCGCGCGGTCCTGCCGGGCGCGGTCTGCGAGGAGCTTCCCATCGCCGACGGCGGCGACGGACTCATCGACGTGCTGCGCCGCCGCTTGACGCGAAGGAGTGCGAGATCCCGGAAGGCGCGCGGGGCCTGTCGACGCTGGCGCGCGTGGACGGCTCGGCGGTGCGCTCCCTCTTGCACGGGATCAAGGTCGTCGCGCTCTCCGACGTGACCAACCCGCTTTGCGGCGCGCAGGGCTCCGCCCGAGTCTTTGGCCCGCAGAAGGGGGCCACTCGAGCGCAGATCCGCCTCCTTGATGATGCTCTGCGCAATTGGGCCTGGATCGTGGAGCGAGACCTCGGCGTGAGCATCGAAGACGCGCGGGGCGGGGGTGCGGCCGGGGGGTTGGGCGCCGGCCTGCTGTCTTTTTGCGCGGCGACTCTCGTGCCCGGAGCCGACTGGGTCCTGGAGAAGCTCGGCGTCCGGGAGGCGCTCGCTCGGGCGGACCTGGCCTTATGGGCCATGAAAGCCGCGCGCCTGGCGGTGTCGGGTCTGGCGTCTGCCGTCGTCTTGGCGTGCGGCGCCACGGCGGTCCATGCCTTCCGGTTCCCGGACCGGGGGTCGCTTGATGCCGACTACTCTCGCCGCAACGAGCCGGGCCGGCTGGAAGTTCATATCCATGCGCTCGAGAGACTGAGCTTGGCTTCCGAGGGCCCCGCGCAGGGCGAATATCTCTGGAGGCTTTGCCGCGCACAGGTCCGCCGAGGCGAGAAGCGCTCGAAGAAGGCCGAAAAGCTCGCTGATTACGACCTGGCGCGGCAGAACTGCGAGAAGGCCGTCGCCCTGGCGGCGGGGTCCGCGGACGCTCATTTCTGGTACGGTGTGGCGATGGGGCGTTGGGGCGAGACGAAGGGTCTCTTAAAGGCGATGTTTCTGGTCAAGCCCATCCGCCGCGAGATGGTCGAGACTCTGCGTCTCGACTGGAATCATGGGGGTGCGCATCATGTTCTTGGAGAGATGCTCTGGCAAATCCCCGGTTTTGCGGGCGGAGACAAGAAGAAGGCCTTGGCGGAGTTCGAGGCGGCCGTCAGGCTCTCGCCCAAATATACGGCCAACTACCTCCCGCTGGCCGAGGCCTATCTTCACTTCGGCCGCAAGGCGGACGCGATCAAGGTCCTCAGATTCGTCGCGGAGGTGGGGGAGGCGGACGATCCCGCGGAGTACCCGGAGGACCTTGCCGATGCGAGCGCGCTGCTCGCGCGCCTCGAAGGGAACTAGAGGCGCCGGTGCCGGCGCTCACAGGTGATATTTGGTGCAGGTGTGGCGCAGTTCCTCAAGGGCTTTGGCGATTTCTCCTGCCTCGAGGTGGGCCTTGGCGGCGTGGATGCGCGCGCGGTCGGCTTCAAGCATCCGACGCAGTTCTTCCTGCATCTCCTGGAACTCGCGCGCGAACTCTTGGTGCCCGTCGCTCAGGCGGATGCGCACGGGAATGGCGAAGTTGCCGTGGCGCATGCGCACCACCCCGCTGGAGATGACGCGCAGGGGGCCCGCGAAGCGGTGCGACCAGAATAAAGTCATCAGACCGCTGGCCAGAAGCGAGATGGCCGAGGCCAGCAGGAGCGGGGCGCGCAGGGTGCTCTTGATCCACTCAAGGGAGTGAAAGATCTGGCGCGATTGGATGGAGGCCTCGTGCATGCCGCGGTAGACGCTGAAGGCTGTGAGAAGCAAGCTTGCCGAGACGATGATGAGGACAAAGCCCACCATCTGTAGCTGTAGAGGGGCGTCGACCCAATATTGCTGGCGTTTATAATTGGGTTTTTCCGTCTTTTCCGGCGTGGAGTGATCCTGATTTTTAGCGCGGGTCATGGGGTGTTTATGGTCGCTTTTCAAGAAGAAGGTTGTCAATGAGACGGGTCTTGCCCATGTGGGCCGCCGCCAGGAGCCGGCGTCGTCCGCGCAGATGGGGGGCGGGTTCGAGCGTGACGGCATCGACGACGGCGGCGTATTGCAGGCGCAACGCAGTGCCGGCCAAGGCGCGCCGCACCGCCGCCGTGACCTTCCGGGGTGTGGCGCCGCGCCTGCGTCCCGCGGCGCGGCCGACGTCCAGTGCGGCGCGCAGAGACGGGGCGGAGGCTCTCTGCGCGGCGGTGAGGTAGGCGTTGCGGCTGGAGAGGGCGAGGCCGTCATTGTCGCGGATCGTCGGCACGGGCACGATCTTCACGGGCATGTCGAGGTCTGAGACCATCTTCTTTAATATTCCCAGTTGCTGGAAATCTTTCTCACCGAAATACGCCCGGTCGGGCCGTACCTGGTTGAACAGCTTGAGCGTCACCGTGGCCACGCCTCTGAAATGTCCCGGCCTGTACTTGCCGCAATACAGGTCGGAGAGGCCTTCGACTTCGACGTGAGTCCTGAATCCTTTCGGATACATCGCTTTGGCGGATGGGGCGTACACAAGGTCGGCTCCGGCCTCCGCGACGAGCCTGCGGTCCTCGGGAAGGGCCCGCGGGTATCGCCCATAGTCCTCGTTCGGCCCGAACTGCAGCGGGTTCACGAAGACCGACACGACGACGCGGTCGTTCTCGGCCGCAGCACGGCTCACCAACTCGGCGTGGCCACGGTGGAGCGCTCCCATGGTCGGCACGAAGCCGACGCGCAGGCCCTTACGGCGCCAGGCCTCCGTGAGCCGGGCCAGGCCGGCCTTGTCCCAGACGATGGGGGCGGACTTCATAGGTTCTTCGCGAAGAAGCCGGACACGCGGCTCTCGTACTCCAGGCCCGCGGCCTCGCGGCACTTGGCGTGGAAGGCTCCGGGCACCAGCCAGAGCTGTTTCGGCTCTTGGGCAGCGGCGAAGACGCGGCGGACATCTTCGACGGGCATCAGGTTGTCGAGCTCGCCGCCGATGACGAGCAGCGGGCGCGGCCCGATGCGTCCGGCGGCTTCGACGGGGTTGAAGGCGTCGATCTTGGAATCGCCCACGCGCCACCGCAGCATCCAGAGGACGATGTCGATGAGGGGAAAACGCGGGACGCGGAAGTTGTTCCAGGCCCAGCGCCGGACCACGCCGCGGTAGTCGGAGAAAGGGCTCTCCACGACGGCGCATCTCAGATCCGGGTGGTTGGGCATCGAGGCCACCGCCACGGACGCACCCATCGAAAGTCCGAAGACTCCGAGATGGTCGCTCAGGTCGGGCTTATTCGTTCTCAGCCAGGTCGCGGCCGCGTCGAAGTCCCTCAACTCCAGGCCGCCGATGGTGGTGATCCGCCCTTCGCTTTCGCCATGAGAGCGGAAGTCGAAGTAGCAGAGGTTGAAGCCGGCGTTTGCGTTGAGGAAATAGGTCTGCTTGAGGAGTTCCCCCTTGTTGTCTCCCCAGCCGTGGCACATGAGGATCGTGCGCTTGTCGCCGTTGGGGGCGGGGAGCAGCCAACCCTTGAGTTCCAGGCCGTCCTCGGTTTTGAATGCGAAACGTTCGTAGCGCAGGCCGAACTGCTCGGGGAAGACCCACATCGGCGACATGGCCGGGGGATGGAGGATGAGACCCGCGCCCCACCAGCAAATGAAGAGGACGGCGACGGCGAAGAGCAGAAGTCCGACGATCCAGACGGTCATGCCTGAGAGGTGAAGGAGTGCTGGGGCCCCGGGAAGGATCCATCGCGGACTTCCCGGCAGTAGTCGCCGACAGCCCTGAGGGCTTGCGCCCTCAAGTCTGCGTATCGCTTGACGAACTTGGTCGCCGGGCCTTCGCTCAGGCCCAGCAGGTCGTCGCTGACCAGGACCTGCCCGTCGCAATGGGGGCCGGCGCCGATGCCGATGGTCGCAATCCGCAGGCGCTTGGTGACCTCCTTGGCGAGCTCGGCGGGGACGCACTCCAGGACCAGGGCGCAGCAGCCGGCGGCCTCCAGCACGCATGCGTCGGTCAGGATTCGCTCGGCGTCTTGGGGGCGGCGGCCCTGGACCTTGTAGCCGCCGAGGCGGTTGACGGCCTGGGGGGTGAGGCCCAGGTGGCCGAAGACCGGGACGTTGACCTTGACGAGTTCCTTGACGGTGGGTGCGACGTCTCTGCCGCCCTCGAGCTTGACGGCGTGCGCTCCGCCCTCTTTGAGGAAACGGCCGGCGTGGCGCGCGGCCTCCCGGGCGTCAAGTTCGTAGCTGAGGTAGGGCATGTCCGTTACCAGGAGCGCGCGGCGCAGACCCCGCTTGACGGCCTTGGTGTGGTGGAGCATTTCCCAGACGGTGACGGGCAGGGTGCTCTCATAGCCCAGCTTGGTCATGCCCACCGAGTCGCCCACCAGGATGACGTCGACGCCCGCTTCTTCGGCGATGCGCGCCGTGGGAAAGTCGTAAGCCGTCATCATGGCGAACTTGAGGCCCTTCTTCTTCATGTCGAGAAGGGTCGCAGTCGTCACGGGTTTTTTATCGGCCATGCGGCCAGAGTCTAACAATTCTGCGGTCGGCCTTGAAGAGGAGGGCGACGAGTAAACCGCTGAGCAGACAGGCGACGAGGTTTGCCAGCCAGCCCTCGAAGAGCCCCTGATGGTCGGGCGTGCCGAGCCAGCCGTAGTCCCGCAGGCTCCGGGCCCCGACCGCGACCGACAGGAAGGGCCCGATCTTGGCGGGCAGGCCGCCCTCGTAGACGAAGAGGGTCCACAGCAGCCAGTAGAGGGCGCCGATGACGACCTGCGACGCGACGAGCACGACGGCGAGATGGACGGGGTCGAAGTGCGGGGTGCGCGGGTCGTCGGCGTCCTCGAAGAGCCCGACCCAGCGCCGCCAGGCGGAGAGCCTGTTCATCTCAGGATGAGCAGGTCCAGCATGTCATAGAGACCGGGCTTCTTCTTCGCGACCCAGACCGCCGCTTCCAAGGCGCCCTGCGCGAAGACGTCGCGCGACTGCGCTTGATGCGCGATGCTCAGGCGTTCGAAGGGGCCCACGAAGAGCAGTTCATGGTCGCCGACCATGTCGCCCATGCGCAGAGAAACGGTCGAGACGGGCTCTTTGGCGCCGCGGCTCTCCATGACGGCCTGGGCCAGGCGCAGAGCGGTGCCGGAGGGGGCGTCTTTCTTCGCCTTGTGGTGCTTCTCGATGAGGGCGACGTCGTAGTCGGCCAGGCGCCGCGCGGTTTCGGCGGCGAGGTGCATCATGAGGGTCATGGCCTTGCTGAAGTTTGGGGCCAGGAAGACCGGGGCGCGCTTGGCTCCAGCGGCGATCTGGGTGCGCTGGACGTCGCTTAAGCCCGTGGTGCCGCTGATGAACGCAACCTTGGCGCGCGAGCAGGCGGCGGCGAAGCGCACGGCGGCCTCGGGCACGGAGAAGTCGATGACCGCGCCGCAGGCGCCGACCTCGTCCTCGAACTGAGCGGTCCGGCCGCGGTCCACGCGCGCGAGCAGGTGGAATCTCGGGTCGCTCGCCGCCAGAGCCGCGACGCGAGAACCCGTGCGCCCGGAGGCGCCGCACACGGCGATCTTCAATGGAGTCGGCACTGGGTTGATACTACAAAAGTCCGGAGGCGGGGTGTGAGTGCGCGTCCCGGTCTTGAAAAATCAACCGTCGTTACTTGACGGTTTTCAGTGAGGCCAAGAAATCCCGGATGGCGGCACCGTAGGCGTCGCCCGTGTCCAGGAAGCCTTCGTTGTGGTTTCCCTTCAGGTCGACGAAGCCCTTGGGCCCGCCCGCGGCGGCGAAGTTGCGCCGGGCCATCTCATAGGGCACGATCTCATCCTGGGGGCTGTGCAGGAAGAGCGTCGGGATCTTCACGTTGGGAAGTTTGGAGAGGTTGTCGAAGCGTGTCCGGATGAGGCTGCGCGGAAACCAAGGCAAAACGATATGGGCCATGTCGGCAATGGAGGTCAGGCCGCTGTCGACGATCAATCCCGCGGCGGGAGCGCGCGACGCGAGTTCGACGGCCGCGCCGGCGCCGAGCGACTCGCCGTAGAGGACGAGGCGCGAGGGCGGCACGCCTTTGGCCGAGGTGAGCCAATCGCGGGCGGCCTGCGCGTCTCGGTAGAGCCCGGCCTCGCTCGGGCGCCCGGAACTCTCGCCGTAGCCGCGCCAGTCCACCCAGAGCTGGGCCGCGCCGGCCGCATGGAAGATACGCATCTTCTCGACGCGGTCGGAGAGATTGCCGCCGTTGCCGTGCAGGCAGAGCATGGCCGGCGCGTCCACGCGCGCCGCAGGGATGAACCAGGCGCGCAGACGCGCGCCGTCCGAGGCCGTCAGCCAGACCCTCTCCCATGGCAGGCCGTAGCTTCCGGGATGAGCGGTGATGGTCCGAGAGGGGAAGTAGATCATCGCGCCCTCGAACCAGCGCAGGAAGATCCAAAGAAGGCAGACGCCGACGACGGCCCCTATGAAGGGATGCGCCTTCACGGCGTCACTTCCACTTGATCGTGCAGCCGATCGCGTGGGTCTCGGCCATGCGGACGGGACGGCCCGCGATCAGGTCATCCAGCGCGTCGCGCAGGTGCGGCTTCTCGACCTTCTTGCGGGTCTTGTAGTTGTTGTCGTCGTCGACCGCGCCCGTGTAGGCGAGCTTGAGATCCTTGTCGAAGACGAAGAGGTGGGGCGTGTGGGTCGCTCCGTAGGCCCGCGCGACCGACTGGCTCTCATCGCGCAGATAGGGGAATGGGAATCCCTGCTCCTTCGCCCGCTTCTTCATCTCCTCGAAAGAGTCATCTGGATACTGCACCGCGTCGTTCGAGTTGATCACGGCCATGCCCGCACCCTTCGCTTGATAGTCCTTGAAGGTCGCGATGAGCCGCGGCTCATTCATGATCACGTACGGGCAGTGGTTGCAGGAGAAGACCATAATGGTGGCCTTGGCCCCTTTGATCGACGCAAGCGTGTGCGTCTTGCCATCCACTCCCACGAGGCTGAACGCAGGCGCTTTTTCTCCGAGTTGCATGATGGTCTCCTGAAGGATTTGAAAGCCTGACACCTATTTCCTTTGGAACTGGGTGATGTCCTGGAAGGTGATGCCGGCGCCGACGACTTGGCCGCGTGGGTCTTGGATGAGCAGGGTCGAGTAGCCAAGCACGCGGGTCTCGCCTTTAAACTTCCAGGAGAGGTCCTTGCGCTTGACGGTCTCTTTCTTGACGAGCGTGTCCATGAGGAGCTCGCCCATCGCCGGGATGGCCAGCAGGGTCTGGTCGACGGGCTGGTTCAGGGGCAAATCGTCGGGCAGGCCCAGGATGCGCTTGGCGGCGGGGTTGCAGAGCATGAGGCGGCCGTGGGTATCCACGGCCAGGAAACCGCCGCCCAGGTTCTCCAAGATACTGGCGTTGTGCGCCGTGACGCGGTCGACCGTGCCCTCCAAGCGCAGGGCGCGCAAGGACATGGACGCTGCCTGGCAGGCGGCCGTGGCCAGGGCGAGGTCGGCCTCGTTGAAAGGGCCGCCGCGCTTGTTGATGAGCTCAAGGACCCCGACCAGGTCCAGGCGATCGAAGAGGGGGAGGGCCATCATATGGCTGGTCTTAAATTCCGTCTCATCATCAAACTCCTTGGAGAAGCGCGCATCGGCGTAGACGTCGTCCACGATGAGAGGCTCGCGGTACTTCGCCACCCAGCCGCAGAGGCCCTTGCCGGAATCGATGAGGCGGGACTCGATGTGATGGCCGGCGGTTCCGAGTGCTGAGCGCGCGACCAATTGGCCCTGCTTGGGGAGGAAGACGAAGTAGGTCGCGGCCTCGCATTCGAGCGCGGCGGCGAGCTTGTCGGAGACTCGCGCCCAGACGCGGTCGTCGTCGGGCTCCTTAATCGTGGTCAGGAATGCGATCAGGCCGCAGAGCGACTCGAGCGGGCCATTGGGCAGCGGGCTCATCTTCGTCCTCCTTTCTCGCCCGCTTCGCGCATGAAGATCCGGAGCCCCGCGGCCATGGCCTTGGCCAGGTCATTGCGGAAAGCGGGGTCGTTGAGACGCGCCTCTTGGTCGGGCATGATCATGTGGGCGTTCTCGATGAGGACGGCGGGCACGGCGGTGAGGCGCGCCACGAGCAGGTTGCCCCACTGCAGCCCCTCGTCCGGCAGAGGCACCTTGTCTCGATAGGCGGCATGCAGCGCGCGGCCGAGGGCCAGGCTGTGCGTGTGGTAATAGAAGACCGTGAAGCCGCGGGGCTTGGCGAAGGGGTTGGAGCCGTCGGGCAGGGCGTTGTTATGGATGCTCACGAAGAGGTCGGCGCCTCGCTCCACGGCCTGCCGCGGGCGGTCGCTGAGCGAGACCTCTTCCGTCGGCGAGGAGCGCGTGACCAGGACGACGGCCCCGTCGCGAGTAAGGATCTCGGCCAGCGACTGCGCGATGGCATAATTGGCGTCCATCTCCTTGGTTCCCATCGGACCCGTGGCCCCCGTCGCCGAAGGCATGTGTCCGGGATCGAGCATCACCTTGAGCCCCGCGAGGGGGTTGGCCGGACTTACTTGCGGGGGGCGGCGCAGGTCCAGCTTCAGGGAGGCGCCGGCGTCATAGTGGGCGTTCCAGCCCCATAGGCGGCGTCCGGGCTTCAGACGCACGGTCACGGCGACGATGTCAGTCGCCTCCTGGCTCCAGCGGACCTCCTCGATGAAGTTGGAGTCGCCCTCGTAGGTCACCCAGTTCGTGTGGCCCACGGACGAGAAGATCCTCAGTGTCAGGCCGTCCAGGGCCGCATTCTCCTCGATCGTGAATGGGACGCGTTCAGTGAGGGAGATGCGGACGGCCGCGCCCGTCGGGTCGCCTGTCACCCCGATGTTGCCCGTCACCGCGTGCGGGGGTGCTGCGCCCGTCGAGAGGTCCACGTCCCGCGCATCGATCCACCCCGCGAGGGATGAGCCGAGGGCGACGCGCACGAAGCCGCCCTCTCGTCCGGTCGCCAGGAAGCGCGTGCCCGGTTGGGGAAAGATGAGGAAGCCGTTGTTGGGGCCCGTCTTTACGCTGGCGAAGCCCGCGGGGTTGGCCTTGACCACGGCGACCGCCGGGGTCCGCGCGGACGCGGAGACCAGGGCCGTGCCCTTGACCTGGAACGAAGACCAGCCGCCTCCGACCGCGTATTCCACCGTTTCCGGACCGAACTCCTCTCCCGCGGCGACCTGCAGTACGGCCTCGTAGAGACCGAGGGAGGCGTTGACCTCGCGCATCTCGCGCCAGGCGCCCTTGCCCACGCGGAAGCGCGCGCGCCGGCGGCGGGTCGCCTTCATGCGGACCGTCCACCAGTCCCCGGCGCGCAGTTCCAAGTCCGACTTCGGAGAGAGCGATGAGGCATCGATGGCGAGCTTGCCGTCCGGCAGGGGCGCGGCCGGCCCCGGGACGATGATGCGGCGTTCGGCGAAGACGGTCCCGGAGGAGAGGGCCAGCTCTCCTCGGAAGGTGAAGCTCCCCGCTGTGATCGGCAGCCAGGCGAGGAAGCCCCCGTCCTTGTGCACGGTCATGGTCTGGCCGTTGATGGCGAAATGAGCCTTCGGGTCGGCGACGTTGCCCAGGATGAACTCGGAGTCGGCCGGGACGCTCAGGCCTTCCGGGGGCCAAATGAAGGTGATGGGCTCGGTGGAGACGCGGGGCGCGTAAAGCGGGATGATGGGCTCGGCCTTGGGCACGGGTTGGACTTTGGTTTTCCGCGCGGGGGCGGCGGCGGCGGGGAGGGCGATGATGGCGGCGAGGAGCGCTGCAAGCCATGCGTTCATTGAGGCGATTCTACAATAATGTGACATAATCTCCGTCATGCGGCGAAGCGAGATCAAAACGGTTCTGGAAACCGGCCAGGCGGGTGATGTCGTGACGGTCGCCGGCTGGATCAAGTCGGTGCGCGAGTCGAAAAGCGTGGGCTTCATTCACTTGAACGACGGTTCGACGTTCGACTCGATCCAGGTCCTGGTCCCCGCTGAGTTTCTCGGCCGCGAGAAGGTACTCAGGCAGATCACCGGCGCGTCCTTGGCGGTCACGGGAAAGCTGATCGCGTCCCAGGGCAAGGGCCAGGCTCTCGAACTCGACCCATCCTCCATCGAGGTGTTGGGCGAGTGCGACCCCGCCTCTCCCGTGCAGAAGGCCGGGACCTCCTTCGAGTTCCTGCGCGGCGTGGCCCACATGCGGCCGCGGACGAATACCTTCGGGGCCGTGTTCCGCGTGCGCGCGGAGATCTCGTTTGCCGTCCATGAATTCTTCCATAGCCGCGGCTTCGTGATGTGCCACTCGCCCATCCTGACGACCTCCGACTGCGAGGGCGCGGGTGCGATGTTCCAGGTCAGCACGCTCGATGCTGAGAAGCCGCCGCGCGGGCCGGACGGCAAAATGGACTGGTCCAAGGATTTCTTCGGCGAGAAGTGCGGCCTGACGGTCTCCGGACAGCTCGAGGCCGAGATCCTGGCGCTGTCGCTCTCCAAGGTCTATACCTTCGGCCCGACCTTCCGCGCGGAGTTGTCCACCACGCCGCGGCACGCCTCCGAGTTCTGGATGATCGAGCCTGAGCTGGCCTTCGCCGACCTCAAGGATGATCGGGAGCTGGCAGAGGCCTTTGTCAAGCATCTCATCGAGCATGCCTTCAAGCGCTGCGCGCGCGACCTGCAGTTTTTCGACGAGCGCGTTGAGAAGGGCCTACGCACGAAGCTTGAGGCCGTGGCCAAGGCCGAGTTCGGCGTCATCGAGTACACAAAGGCCATCGACGTGCTGGAGAAGGCCGGCCGCAAGTGGGACCATCCCATCTCCTGGGGCAAGGACCTGCAGACCGAGCATGAGCGCTACCTCACCGAGGATTACGCCAAGCGCCCGCTCTTCGTCATCAATTATCCGCGCGGCTTCAAGCCGTTCTATATGTACTGCAACGACGACCAGAAGACCGTCGCCTGCATGGACCTGCTTGTGCCGCGCGTGGGCGAGCTGATCGGCGGCTCCCAGCGCGAGCATCGCCTGGACCAGCTTCTGGCGCGCATGAAGGAGACCGGCATTTCCCATGAAACGTACTCGTGGTACGCCGACCTGCGCCGCTTCGGCACGGCGCCGCACGCGGGCTTCGGCCTGGGTTTCGAGCGCCTGCTGATGTATGTCACGGGCATGGAGAACATCCGCGACGTGTCGCTCTGCCCGCGCGTGCCGGGCTGCGCGAAGTTCTAGATCAGAAGTAGGAGCCGAAGAAGACGCGCCGTCGGCGGGGCTTGGAGAAGGAGACGTCGCTGACCACGTCGCCCGTCTCGATGCTCGTCAGGGGGCGTGCGAAGCGCTCGAGGAAGGTCGTGCGCAGAACCCGGCCCGAGGACTTTCTGCTCTCGATGAGGCCGTCGCCGCCCGTGAAGATCAGCACATGGGTGATCCGGTCCGAGGTCTCATCGTCGCTCAGGAAGACGAGGTCCCCGCTCAGGAGGTCCGCGCCGCGCACGGTCCGGCCGCGGAGCTTCTGTTCATGGGAATCCCGCGGTACGTTGCGGCCGTGGATGCGGTAGGACAGGCTTACCAGCCCCGAACAGTCAACCCCGGCCTTCGGGTCCGATTGGACGCCCGAACGCCCGCCCCAGTAATAGCTGGTGCCGAGGAAGAGTTCAGCCGTGCGGATGATTTCCGCGCGCGAGACCGCGGTCGGCTGGACGGGAGGGAGATAGAGGGCGTCGGTGGCGATCATTGCCAGAGAACCGTCCAGCAGGCGCACGAAGCTCGTGCCCTTGGACTCGGAGACGCGCGCCAGCCGCGTGCCGACGGAGAGTGTCAGCATGTCCGCGCCGCGATGGATGAGCGCCTGGCGCACGCGCACGACGGCGTCGGCGGAGGCGGGTTCAGCCGCCGTGAGGTCGGAGGCCTTCATCCAGCCGGGGTAGCCCTGCCAGGCGCCCGTGGGCAGGAAGCTCTCCTGCTCCTCGGCGCGCACGCGCACCCAGTCGCCCTTGGCCTCGAGCACGGTCACGCTCTCGCCGTACAGGAGCTGGGAACGGTGCTCCGCGTCGTCAAGCTTGAGGACCGCGCGCTTGACCGGCTTGCTCCAGAGGTCGGCGACGCTCACGCCCGCCGCGAAGCGGCGAGGCAGGGTCGGCCCGATGAGATACGCCAAACCGCGCTTGTTCACGCGCCAGACTTTATGAAAGGCCGCGCGCGGATATATCCGGCGCACCTGGTCGCGGTTCTCGCCGGCGGGGTCGTAGGCGATCACATCGCCCTCGGTGGTGAACCCTCCGATGACCATGAGATGCCCGCCCGTCTTCTTCAGGGGCGACCCCGGAAGTTCGCCCGCGCCGAAGGTCACGCTGACCGCGACGGGACGGCCCTCGGCCACCTCGCGCTCGATGTCGGCCAGCGACGAGAGCCGTGCCACGCGCGCATCCAGTCCTTTCGACGCGGCATACGCGGTGTTGGCCGGCCAGTTCCCAAACAGCCGTGAGGAACGGTCCTGAACGGCCAGGGCGACGGCTTCCGTCTCTTCCTTGAAGCCCCAGAACTCCAGCACCATGGCGAGCGAAGTGGGTGAGCAGATGTCGTGCCGGTACTTCTCCTGGGCGTCGCGCTGGGAGCGGGGTGTCAGCCCCAGGTCCCGGACCCAGGGGCCGGTGGAGAAGACGGGCGGGGTTTCGGGGGCGTCGGCGTTGGACAGGGCGAGCGATACCGAGCGCAGGCGGGCGGGGCGCTTGCCGCCGCGCAGACGCACGCGGTAGCGCGCGGCCGTGGCGGGAGTCTTGAGCTTGAGCTGGTCCACGTCCACGACCGCCAGGGCGTCCTCCGAGCGAGGGGGAGATGAGAAGCCGTCGCTTCGCTCAATCCCGAGGGAGTACCACGGCGACCAGCCCGTCTCGGTCCGCACTTTGACCGAGAGCTCCGCTTCCCCTCCCGGCGGGACATCGGCCGAGATGGAGCCCACGAGGTCGTCGAATGCGGCGGGGGACTCCAGGTCGGGGGATTCGAGGGTGCCCGTCGACTTGGCGCGAAAAAGCCCCTCCGCGAAGGGAGTACGCTCAAGTCCCACAGCCCGCACCTTGGCGGTGTCGAGAGGCGTGCGGTGGACGATGTCATGGTTCATCGCTTGGACCGAGGTCGCCGCCAGCAGCACGGCCAGCAATGAGATTTACTTGACCAGCTTGTTGGCCGGGTTGTGGGGCGGGTCGTTCGGCGGGCGCGGGGTGAGTTTCGCGTTGTCCTTGAAGTTTGGAGCCAGATCCGCGTTGATCTTGGCCCAAGCCGGGCTCTCGTCCACCGAGCCCACGATCGCGCCGATCGGGCACTCCGGCAGGCAGACTCCGCAGTCGATGCAGACCTCTGGATTGATGATCATGAACGGCTTTCCCTGGTACTGGCCGGGGTGGATGCATTCCACCGGGCACACGTCCACGCAGGAGGCATACACTTCGCCCAGACAACCTTCAACAATCACATGAGCCATGGAATCTTACCCCCAAACGGGTTATACTCACGATACGCGTGAGCCATCCTACATCTTCGACCCGGGCCTGTCAAATCTTCGCCTGCGCGCTCCTCGCGCTGGCCGCGCCGCGTCCGGCGCGAGGCCAGGCCGCCGCGGCCGATGGGGCGAGCTTGGCGAAGCTCGTCGAGCGCTTCTCCAAGGTGCGGCTCTACGGGAGCATGGCCCTCAACTGGCGCAACGTCGGGCCGAAGGAACCCGGCTACGAGACGCAGATCCAGAACGAGGTTTATCTCGCCGACATGTATTTCGGAGCGGAGGGCCCCGTGGCCGAGGGCCTCCCCTTCCGTCTCGAGTGGAATGTCCCTTCATCCAATCAGGGGACCCTGCGTCTGCATCAGGTCTACTTCGAGTATAATCGGGTCCGCCGCATCCGTCTCCAGTTCGGCAAGTTCCTCGTCCCCTTCGGCCGCTACAACGAGCTCTACCGCCCCGACCAGTTCCTGGCCGTCACGCGTCCCCTGCTCTACGCCTCGCCCGACAGCATCGACCTGGTCGTGCGCCCGAACTCCCCGCGTCCGCCGGTCAGCGCGGGCTACACCGACATCGGGGCCCGCTTCAGCTGGTATCCCGTGCGCCAGCATCCCCTGGTGCCGGTGGAGCTGACCGCCTTCGTGGTCAACGGTCTCAGCGAGAGCACCAACCGCTCGCGCACCTTTCCAAACCCCTCGAACCTGGGCATCCCCGGTCCGCCGACCAACGGCGTCACGCCCGATTTCGGGCATCAGAACAACAACCTCGCCGACAACAACAACTCCAAGACCGCCGGCGCGCGCATCGTCTTCGCCCTGGGCGACCTGCGCCTACCTTTCCCCATCCCGGAGAGGGCCGCCGACCTCAACGGCGTCATGCTGGGTCTTTCCGGCATGGGGGGGCATTACGATCTGGAAGGCCGGCTCACCTATCAGATGTACGGCTTGGATTGGTCCCTCGAATACGGAGGCATCAGCCTCTCCGGCGAGGCCATGTACAGCAATAATCAGTTCCTCAACCCTCTCGTCGTGTCCACGAGCAGCCCGTCGAGCGCGGAACTCGTATCGCCGGTCGCGCAGGCCCGTCTGCGCGAGCACATCTACGGCTACTTCATCCAGTCCGCTTTCCCGATCCTGCGCAAGCCTCCCTACGGCGAGCGCCTGACCGGCGTGCTCGTCTTCAATCAGATGTACCGGCGCGGCCCCCTGCTTGATTTCATGCTCGACTACAAGGACGGCTCGACGATCATTCCCTCCATGACCGGCTTCCGTGAGGGAACGCCCTTCGTCACCCGCGAGATATTCAAATACACGGCCGCGCTCCACTATAAGCTTTCCCCGCATTTCGCCTTGAAGTTCGACTACTCCTATTGGGTCATGGGCAAGTCCACCGTCCGCAGCCAGACCTCCTTGGGGGTCAACGACATCTATCAGGGCGCGTTCTCGATGGTGATGGGGTTCTAGTGGGACGCGGGGCGCTGCTGCTCCTCATCGCCTCGGCCGCCGCGGCCGGGCCGCTTGACCCTCCGCGGGGAGGCTTCAAAGTCGAGAGCGTGGAGGTCTCCACCCGCTCGTGGGGCACGCAGACGCTGCTGCGCTTTCCGTCCCCGGTCAAGAGCCCCTGGCCCGCCAACGACACGGTCTGGGCCCATCTCATGGTTCCGCACTCCGCGGCGGGGCGCAGGGTCCCGGCGGTGCTGGTCCTGCCGGTCATGGCCGCGCCCAACGTTTGGATCGAGACGCGCTTCACGCAGCGCTTCGTCCATGACGGGCTGGTGGTGATGTGGGTCGAGATGCCGACCCAGTTCCATCGACGTCCGCATCCCTCCATGCCGAGCGGGCAGGTATTCCTGGGCCGCACGCCTCGGCGCCTGGCCGCCAACCTCCGGCAGTCCGTGCTGGACGCGCGGCGCGCGCTGGGCGTGCTGGCCGCGCGCCCCGAGACGGACCCCGAGCGGATCACCCTCTTCGGCATTAGTCTTGGGGCCCTGGTCGGTTCCGTCGTCTACAGCGTCGACCCGCGCCCGTGTTTTGCCGTGTTCCTGCTGGGGGGGGCTGATTTCCCGTCCCTGGTGCGCAACGGTTCCTTGAGCGGTCCCTTCGTCCGGGCGATGGGCATCCAGATTCCGGAGTTGAAGGCGGCCTTGGTCGGCCTGGATCCTTTGGAACACAGGGAACGCAATGCGGGCAAGCCGACGCTCCTGATCAACGCCCGCTCCGACACCGTCATTCCCCGGGCCAACGCCCTGTTCCTGGCTTCGGCCTTCCCCGCTGCCCGCCAGATCTGGCTGCCGCTGGGGCACTACAGCGCCATCGCGCACTTGGTCTGGCTGCCGCGATGGGTCTCCAAAGAGATCGTCCGCCAGGTCAAGTCCTCGAGCGGTCTGGAGTTCTCAAAGCCGTAACATCAATTCGCTATGCTTTCGCCCGTATGAGGAAGCCTCTCTCGCTTCTGCTTGCGGCGGTTCTCTGTGCCGGGCCGGCCGGGGCCGTGGGTTTCAACGATATCCTGCCTGATGCACGCGCGATGGGCATGGGCCACGCCTACGCGGCCATCGCCGACGACGCCTACGGAATGTTCTATAACCCGGCAGGTCCTGCCAACACGCCCTACACCCAGGCCGCGGTCTCCTTGGGCCGCGTGCTTTCCCCGATCGGCACCCTCACTTCCGTCTCCGGGGCCTATGCGCGTCCTTATGAGCCCATCAATACCGCGACGATCGGCGTCGGTTATTCCATGGTCCGTCAGAGCAACGGCAGCGACATGGACACGGTGCTTTTCAATTTCGCGCAGGAGATCAAGGTCCTGAAGCTGCCCTTGTCCAAGCCCCTCAAGGTCGGCGGAAACTTCAAGTTCGTCAACGTGGACCGCGGCCGGACCAAGGGGGGCAAGTTCGGACTCGGCTTCGATGTGGGCGCCTTGGCCCGCACTCACATGGGCCTGAGCCTGGGCGCGGCGCTCACCGATTTGACCAGCGATGTGGGCGTGCCGCGCGGCGGGCTCGTCGTGGGCGGGGGCTACACCTGGAAGAAACGCGTGACCTTCGCCGGGGATATCCGCGTCAAGGGAGGCCTTGCCGAGTTTCACCCCGGCATCGAGGCGACCTTCCTCCAGGGCCTCCTGCGCCTGCGCGGCGGCCGGGGCCTCAACCTCGACGGCATCAGCACCGTCGCCTTCGGCCTGGGCGTGAACTTATCTCCGGTCGTTCTGGACGTGGCCATGTCCCTGCCCGCGGCCGGGATCAACCGTCCCGCCGGCGGCTACCAGGCCACCTTCCAATACCGCTTCGGCGCACCCTCGTTTGCGGCACAGTACATGGGACGCTCCACCGCCGAGGCCGAGTCCCTGCGCGTGGAGATTGACCGTCTTAAGGACCGCCGCAAGACCCTCGATGTCGAGGCGACTTCCGCGCAGACCAACAAAACGGCCGTCGAGGCCCAACTGCGCTCGCTGGAGCTGCGCGCGCGCGAGGCTCAGGACCAGTACCGAGCCCTTCTCAAGCGCAACGATGAAATCGACTACCGGGCCAACGACAAGGAGGCCGGGCTGAGGCCGTCGCCCAAGTCCCTCCGTCTGCCCAAACCGAAGCCGAAGCCCGCGCCTCCGGCCTGGCCCAAGAACCACCGCGTGGCCGCCGGAGACACGCTGCGTTCTCTTGCCGGCCGGTACTACGGCGACCCGAACCTATGGGAAAAGATCTACGAGGCGAACCGAGATAAGGTCCAGCGCGGTCTGCCTGAGGAGGGAGCCATCCTCATCCTTCCCTCGCCCAAGCCCTGATTGCCATGAGTGCCATCGGCTTGCTCGCCGCGGAGACCGAGGACAGAGAAGAGCTCTCGCTGCTCTTGGGCGAACTCGGCCATCGCGTCGACGGCGCCGCGCTTCTAGACCAAGCCGTGGAGTCCGCGCGCGAGGGACGCTCCCGCGCCTTTCTCGTCGTCGACGGCGGCGGCGCGGACGCCGAGATGCTGACACGCGAGCTGGTCCGCGCGTACCCCCTGATGCCCGTGGTCGTCGCACTCAAGACGCGCGACGCAACGCGGGCCGTGGCCCTGATGCGAGCCGGGGCCTTCGAGGTCGTGGCCCCGCCCTGGACGCGTTCGGACTTGAAGGCCTGCATCTCCAAGAGTCTGCGCTTTACGGGCACGGCCCTCACGCCGGTGCGCCTGGCTCCACGGCGCCGCCGCGCGGCCTGGTACGCGCTGGCCGTCGGCGCCTTTTTCGCCGTAGCCATCGGCGTCGCCTCGCTGCGCCGTGCCGAGCAGCTGCGCCGCGCCGAGGCGGCGAAGGTCGACCACTGGGACCTGCCCGTCTCTCATCCCGCCGGGCTGGCGTTCGACGGAAAGGACCTATGGGTGGTGGACTGGTTCTCCCAGTCGCTCTATCAGCACTCGCGCGCCGACGCGAAGGTCCTGGGTCTGCGTCACCTCTCGGCCGAGACCCCGGTCGCCGCGGCCTTCGCCACCGACGCCGTCTGGACGGCGACCGCCGACGGAGCGGTCGTGCGCCGCATGAAGAACGACGCGTTGACCCCGCTCGAGCGCTTCCCAAACGGCGCGCCGGGCGCGGCCGGCATCGCCTTCGACGGTCTCTACCTGTGGACCCTCGACGCGCACGACAAGGTCCTGCGCAAGCATCTCCTCGACGCGACGCTGACGGTGCTCTCCACGCACCGCGCGGCGGGCCTCAAGCCCGTGGCCCTGGTCTGGGACGGCGACGCCCTCTGGACGCTCGACGCGGGCGACCGGCTCTTGCGGCGGCTCGACCTGGAGCGTCCCGAGCAGTTCGTCGCCGCCATTCCTCTTGCCGAGTATGGCGACGGGGTCTACGCGCCGACCGGCCTGGCCTGGGACGGAGAGCGGTTCTGGACGGTGGCCGAACGTCGCGACGGCAAGGGGCCCGCGCGTCTCTTCCGACATCGCCGCGAGGGCGCGCCGTGAGACGCGCCCCCGGCCTTCTTCCGGTCCTGCTTTGCTTTGAGCCCGAGGCGGCGCGCCAGGACGCCTGGGGTCGCCTGCTCAAGCTCACATCGGGCGGCGCGGAACTCTCCACCGCGGCGCGCCTGCTCAAGGGGGAGACTCTCCTGCTCTCCTTTGAGCTGGGGGGCGAACAACTCGAAGCCGTCCGCGCCCGGGTCGAGCACGCCGAGGACGACGCCGACGGCCATCGCCTGGCCGAACTCAGGTTCCTCGACGAGGTCCAGCGCCGCAGCCTGGCCAAGGTCCTGACCGGCCTGTTCGCGCGCTCCTAGCCCCGATCAGGGCCTTCGCGGCTGTGCGGCAGAAAACTAATTTTCATTGTCCAGGGTGAGCGCAGCTCGAGGTTGACGCGGGAAGTCTCTTGATATATAATGGTCCTACCAGCTCCAAAAAGGAAGCATTTATGGATAATGTCGGAAGATTTTTTAAAACCCCACCTGACAGCTTTTTCCTCTTCGGTCCTCGGGGAACCGGGAAATCCACCTTGCTGAAGGAGAATTTTCCGGACGCCCTGTTCGTGGATCTCCTTGACCCGTACTCCTACCGCACCTACGTGAGTCACCCGGAGCAGCTGCGCGTCCTCGTCGAGGGCAATCCTGGA
>CAYHNV010000020.1:0-22162 GCA_964358065.1 uncultured Elusimicrobia bacterium
CGTCCGGCCCCAGGTAGGACAGCTCACCGGAGCGGCGGACGTCGGCGAGCCTCTTGGTCAGCTTGTGCGCCAGCATGATGGGCAGGGGCATCAGCTCTTCGGTCTCGCGGCAGGCGTAGCCGAACATGATGCCCTGGTCGCCGGCACCCCCGGTGTCCACACCCTGGGCGATGTCGGGGGACTGGCGGCCGATGGCGTTGAGGACGGCGCAGGATGAGGACTCGAAGGCGTACTCCGGGCGGGTATAGCCGATCTCCTTGACAACCTGGCGGACGAGCTGATCGACGTCGAAGACGGCCTTGGTGGTGATCTCGCCGCCGACGATGACAAGGCCGCGCGCGACGAACGTCTCGCAGGCGACGCGTCCGGTCGGATCCTGGGCGAGCACGGCATCCAAAACGGCGTCTGAGATCTGGTCGCACACCTTGTCGGGGTGGCCTTCGGTCACCGACTCCGAGTTGAAGAAGAACTTGCCTTTGCGCTGCATTCGATTCGTCCTCCAATGCCGCATTGGGGCGGTTGGGCCGCCGACGGCAGGTCAGGAGATTGTACTCATTTCCTGTACTAGAAAGCGCTTTCGACCTGGCAGTAGCAGGTGGTCTCGGCGTTGATGGTTTTCTCGTAGTCCAGATCCTCAAGGCTTTTGACGAAGAACTTGGTCTCTCCTCCCGAAACGCCGTACACGGTGAAGACGACGTTGGTGAGCAGTCTGGTTCCCTGAGACAGAACGGCCCGGATCGCGACGGCGTTGTATTGGCGAGTCGACATGTTCCGGATCTCGCCTTGAATGGTGGCCTGGTCGCCGATGCCGTGGTGGCCCTTGCGTATGGCGATTCGGGAAAGATGGAAATTATGCATGGCGGGCCAGAATCTCCGCGATCTCTTTGGGAAAGCTGTCGCTGTCGAAAGGCTTCTTGATGAACGCCTCGGCGCCCTGCGCGAGGATGGCGCGACGATCGGCGTCCTTCGCGCTGCCTGAGATCGCCACGATTGGAAGGTCTCGCGTCTCCGGATCGGCCTTCAGCCGCCGGCACAGCGTCAGGCCGTCGATGCCCGGCATGCAAAGGTCGAGAAGGATGAGGGACGGTTTTTTGCGCTTGATGACCTCCATGGCCGAGAGGCTGTCGGAGAGAAGCTGGATCGGGCAGCCGATGTCGGCAAGATACGCCTCGACGACCAGCCCGACAAGCGGATCGTCATCGATGATCAAGATCATATCGCTCATATTCCAAATACTATCAATTTAACCAACTTTTACCATGGGATGGGACTTGATTAATCGCGCCGAGCGGGTATAATGCTTCCCGTGCGGCGCCGCTACTACGTCGACTCCGAACTGCAGTTTCCCATGATCCTGGCGCTGATCGCGCTCGTCACGGTCGAGGGCGTATTCATCGGATGGGGCTTCTCGCGGGCCGCGGCGCTCGCCCGCGACTGGCGGCGTTTGGACCAGGCCGCCTCATTCTTTAAGGTTCTCCTTCTGACCGTCGTGCCTCTCGTCGTCGGGAACTTCGTGATCGGGACATGGCTGTCGCACAAGATCGCCGGGCCGCTTGTGCGCATGCGCCGGATGATGACGGAAATCGCGCGCGGCAATCTTGAAGTCGAGATATCCGAGCGGAAGGGGGACCTCCTGCATTCCCACGTGCGCGAGATGGGCCGGATGACGGAAACCTTGCGCCGGCTCATCTACCGCGATCACGCGCACGCCGCTGAGGTCGACACCCTGCTCACGCAGTGCCGGCAGCGGCTGGACAAGAGCGAGGGCCTCCGCGAGGCCGAACGGCGCGAACTGGGCGCGCTCCTCGATGAGGCCAAGAGCCGCCTGAGCATCATCAACACGCACTTCCTGAAGGGGCGGAAGGCGGACGGCAAGGAGAACTCATGAAGGACGCCGAGCCCGGGAAACAAAAAATAAACAAGGTCTTGCAAAAAAAGTGAAGCAGGGCTATAGTTCGCAGTAATGCTGCCGATGCCGCTTCTCTTCAAGAGGTCTTCCGTCTTCCTTGCTGCGCTCGTTCTTTTGAGCGCCGTAGCCGCGCACCCTCTGCCCGAGGAGTTCACCAACGCCGACACGCCCTCGCGCGAGTTGTTCCGCACGGCCGGGGTGTTGTTTGAAAGCGGCAATCACGGCGCCGCGGCCAAGAGCTACCGAGAGTTTGCCAACAAGCACGGCAAGGACCTGCGCGCGCCGGAGGCCCAGGCGATGTACGCCGAGTCGTTGTACCGGCAGGCGATCAAGATCGCCGAGGCCGGCGCCTCGGCCGATGCCGCCCTGTCGGAAGCGCGCGGCGAGTTCCAAAAGGCCCTGCACGCCGTCGCGCGCGGAGACCATCTTGCGACGGTGCTGGGCCTGCGCCTGGCTGAGGTCGAGTTTAACCTGAAGCGCTACGCCGAGTCGCGCGAGGCGGCGGCGCGCGTGTACGCTGATTCGCCGGGCGGTCCGGTGCGCGCCGAGGCGCGGCTGCTGCAGGGCCGCGCCTTGCTGGCGCTGTCCAAGGCCCCCGAGGCTTTTCAGGAACTGCGCGCAGTACTCGGCGAGCATCCCGCTTTCGGCGACGACCCGCGTTTCGCATTGGTGTACGGCGTGGCCCTGTTTGAAGTGGGGAATTCCTCGGATTCGCTGCGCTACCTGGAGAAGCTCGACGAGCCCTTTGCCCATCTTTACGCGGCCCGCGCGCTGGTCAAGCTCGGACGCCCCTTGGTCGCCGTCGAGCGCCTGCGCAGGATCGAGACCGGCGATCAGGCCAACCCGCTGGTCGAGCTGGCCCGCTACCTCAAGGCTGAGGCCTTCTACGTGTCCAAGGACTATCCCACGGCGATGTCCTCCTTCGAGGATTTTCTGCGCCTGGCGCCGCGCAGCTCCTATCGCCCGGCGGCCATGTTTAAGATCGGGCTCTGCCAGTTCGAGCGCCAGGACTATCTCGCCGCGCGCGGCAGTTTCCAGAGCGTGCTGCAGATGGCGGCCAAGAGTGAATTCGCCGAGCCCAGCCTGTTCATGATCGGCGAGGCCTTCCTCCGCGAGGGCCGTCTCAAGGAAGCAAGCCTGGCCTATGCCGACATGGCGGCCAGTTTCCCGGGCGCCTTGGGCGGCACGGCGCGCTTCAAGCAGGGCTGGACGCATCAGCGCCAGAGTGAATTGCCCGCCGCCGAATTCGCGCTGAGGACCCTGATCAGCGAGCAGCCCGGACATCGTCTGGCGCCCAGTGCGGCCGTGCTGCTGGGCAACGTGTTCATTTCTCAGCAGCGCTATGGAGATGCGGCCAAGACCTATCAGCAGGCCCTCGACTTGCTGCCCAGCGCGCCGCTCACCGAGGAACGGCGCACGGAGCTGCGCGAGGTGGCGCTGGCCTGCTTGAGCCGCGCCAATCTGCTGGCCTCGGATTTCAGCAATCTCGTCTCCGGCTATCAGTACCTGATGAAGCACGCCAAGCCCACCTTCAACCCGTGGCGGGCGGCCACTCTTCTCTACATCGCCGAGGGTTATTATCGCCAGCGCCTCTACGATCAGGCTCTGGGTATTTATAAGGAAGTGCTTGCCACCTTCCCCGCCGCCCCGGAGTCGCTGCTCGCGGTCGACGGCACGGCCTGGTCGTACTTCTCCAAGGGCGAGTACGCCAAGGCTTTCGAGGCCTGGCAGCGCCTGCCCGCGCTGAGCCGCCGCCCGCCGGTAGCACCCGCCAAGACCCTGCTGCCTGATGGGAAGGTCTCGGCCGACATCCTCATCGCGGCCGAGTTCGAGGCCGGGACCGCGCGCTTCAATCAAAAGAAGTACATGGAGGCGCTCGAGTCCTACGAGGCTTTCGAGAAAGCGCACTCCAGTCATACGCTCGCTGTCGAGGCGGCGCTGCAGGCCGGCTGGTGCTACTACCGGCTGGAGTACTACGCTCAGGCGCTCAAGACCTGGGAGCGGGTGGAAACCTCCTTCCCCGACACCCCGCAGGCTTCCAAGGCCGCCTGGGCCGCCGCCGACACCTATTTCCGCGCCGGCAAGCACGAGCCGGCCATCGCCGCCTACGAGCGGATATTGCAGAAGTACCCGCAGGACCTCGCCGCCAACTACGCGCGACTGCGCATCGCCCAGAGCCACTACAACGCCAAGGAGATGATGAAGGCCGTCGCCGCCTTCGAGTCCCTGATCCAGGTCGCCCCGGACAGCCCGGAGGCCGCGCAGGTGCTGGACTTCCTGACCCAACTTCTTTATCAATCCGACGGCAGCGGTGCGGCCCTCGACGCGCTGGAGCGCATCGCCAACGCCCGCGCCGACAGCGCGGTGGGCGCGTCGGCGCGCTTTCGCATCGCCGCGCATCTCTACGAGAAGGGCGACCATGCCGCGGTCGTGACGAATCTGGAGCCGTTGATCGGCCTCCTGGCGGAGCGCTCGGAGTTGATGGACGCCGGGTTCTTCGTTGCCGACTCCTATTATCAGCTGAAGCGCTACAAGGACGCCGCACTCGCCTTCGATCGCTTCGCCTCCAACTATCCCGGCGAGAAGCGCCAGGCGGCGGCACTCTTTCACCTGGGCGCCGCGCGCTTCAAATTGGAGGAGCACGCACCAGCTGCCGAGGCCTTTAAAAAAGTCGTGACGGAGCACGGCTCCACCGCTTACGCTCCCGTGGCCCTGTTCAATATGGCGCTGGCCCTGCGCCGCCTTGGGAAATGGGATGAGGCGGCGGTCGCCCTGCGTGCGTATATGAAGAAATATCCGGAGGAAGCGAAGGGCTCCAATGCCGCCCTTGAGCTTGTCGCCCTGTACGAAGAGCATCGCCAGTTCCCGCTCGCAATCGTTCTGCTGGCCGACCTGCGAGACGCGCTGCCGACCGACGATGTCCGCCGTTTGGAGCTGACCTTGCGCCTGGCCGATATCTACTCGGCCTCCGAGGACGAGGCCAAGTCTGTTGTCGAGCTCCAGGCGGCGGCGGCCAGCACGCTGAAAACAGACCCCAACCGGCTGGCGGCGTTGGCCAAGCTGGGGGAATACTATGAACGAAAAGAACAATGGGCCGCGGCTCAGATGACGTACGGCGAGATCGCCCGGCATTCCTCGAACAAAAACTGGGTGGAAGCAGCCTCCGCTCGCGCCCAGGCGGCGGGCACTCACATCACTCAGAGTTCCGTGCAGGTCACCAGCGGCACCCAGCCGACCCCCATCGAATCCACGAAGAAAAAGGAAAAACGACGATGATCAGCGCCGCGCTCCTCTTGCTCCTGTCCTGCGCTGCATCGGCCGGCCCGTTGATCTTTTCTCCCAATGGCGACGGGGTGAAGGATCAAGTCACGTTCAAGCTCGCTTTCCCGGAAGGCGCCAGCATCTCCAGTTGGAAGCTGGAAATCCATGAAGCCGCCGCCAAGGGCGAACTGGGACCGTTGATCCAGTCCTTCAGCGGCAAAGGCTCGCCGCCCAAGGAAGTGAAATGGGACGGCCATGACAACAGCCGCCGTCTCGTCACGGACGGCACCTATCTCTTCACCATGCAGGTGGTCACGCCCGCCGGCAACCAGCAGGCCATCGCCCCCTCCCCGCTCATCGTGGACCGCGTGCCGCCGCAGGCCGCGGCCTCAGTGGACTTATCCCTGTTCTCGCCCAACGGCGACGGGGCCAAAGACGAGGCCGCCTTCTCGATGGCGGCCTCCGATTCCAACGGCTTGTACGGCTGGCTGTTCACCATCAAGGACAAGGATGGGGCCGCCGTGCGCACGATGCGCGGCAAGGGCCAGCCTCCCGCGGCGTCGCGCTGGGACGGGCGCGGCGATTTCGAAGAAGACGTGCCTGACGGCGCGTACACCTTCGAGCTGACGGTCGACGACCTCGCGGGCAATCGCGTGACGACGGCATCCTCGCCCATCACGGTCAACCGCGCCGGACTCATCTCCACCGTCGAGGTGGTCCCCATGCTCTTCTCGCCCAACGGCGACGGGACCAAGGATGAGGTCAATTTCCGCATCGCGAGCGGGTCTCCAGAATCGGTGGAGCGCTGGGAGCTGAAGATTCTCAACTCCAGCGGCAAGCCCGTACACCACTTCGCCGGCGTCAAGGATCCTCCCGCGCGCATCCCCTGGAACGGCCTGCTCGATGACAGGAAGACCATCCCGGACGGCGATTATCAGATGGTGCTCTCCGAGATCGACAAGGCGGGCAATACGGCCAACACTACGCCCCAGCCGCTCTCCGTCGACTCGACGCCGCCCCTGCTCGCCATCCTCGTTGAGCCGAGCCTCCTCTCGCCCAACGGCGACGGCGTGCAGGACCAAGGGACGTTCAGCGTGCGGGCCGATGACGCGCATCCGCTGGAGAACTGGGCGATCAAGATCCTCAACGACGTGGGCAAGCCGGCGCGCACGATCACCGGAAACCCCGGCTCCAAACCGACGGCCAAGATTGCGTGGAGCGGCGAGGGCGACGACGGGCAGCCCGTACTCGATGGTATTTACAGCTACCTGCTCGAAGCCATGGACATCGCCGGCAATAAGGCGGCCACCACAAAGCAGCAGTTTCGCATCGACCGCACCCCGCCCGTGCTGACGGCGAACACGGATGTCGCGCTGTTCTCGCCCAACGGCGACGGCGTGCTGGACACAGTGACCTTCGTTCCGACCGCGACCGACGCCGGACCGCTGGACAGCTGGAGCCTGTCCGTGAGCGATGCCAAGGGGAAGGAGGTGCGCCGCTTCACCGGCCCCGCCGACGCGATGCCCAAGGCCGTCGTCTGGGACGGAAAGGACACCGACCGTATGCCGTTGCCGGACGGCCCCTACACCTATGCGCTGAAGGCGAAGGACGTCGCGGGCAACTCGGCGGCCACGCTGGACCAGAAAGTGGTCATCGGCGCCACTAGGCCCGCGCCGGAGATCAAGTCCGACCTGGCCGCGATCTCGCCCAACGCGGACAACTTCAAAGACCATGCCACCTTTACGCTGAAGGCCCCGTCGTTCAACAGGCCCAAGGAGTGGATGCTGCGGATCATGGATAAGATGAAATCCGTCCAGCGGACCATCCAGGGCCGCGGCGACGTGCCCGGCACGCTGCAGTGGGGCGGCGAGCGTGACGACAAGAAACTGCTTGCCGACGATGAGTACGCCTACGAGCTGGAGGTGGTGGACGTCGCCGGCAACCGGGTGACCACGCTCCCGCAGAAGATCCGCATCGACACGATCAAACCGGCCTTGGCGATCAAGGTCAGCCCCAGCCTATTCTCGCCCAATGCCGACGGGGTCAAGGACGAGACCCAGTTCATCCCCGACTATCGCGACGCCAGCCCCATCGCAGGCTGGAAGATCATCGCCCAGGACACGCGGCGCGAAGACGTGTTCGTGTCTTCAGGCATCGACCGGCTGCCGCTGTCGATCTCGTGGAGGGGACGCGGCAAGGACGGCGCCGTTCTCCCGGACGGGGCGTATAATTATGTGTTCTTCGCCGAGGACGAAGTGGGCAACAGGACGACCACGCCTGAGCAGATCGTGCGCATCGACAGCACGCCGCCGGCCGTCACGCTGGCGGCCGACCCGACGCTGTTCTCTCCCAACGCGGACGGCATCAAGGACGACACGACCTTCCTGCTCGATTTCAAGGATGGGTCCGACATCCAGGGCTGGAAGCTGGTCATTACTCAGGGTCCAGACAAGATCTCGCGGACGTTCTCGGGCATCGGACGCCCGCCGCGCAGCTTCCCGTGGGACGGGAAGAACGACCGCGGCCAGGCCAACGCCGATGGCGCGCACACGGCCCTGTTGTCCGTGACCGACGAGGTCGGCAACACCGGTCACAGCCCCGAGGTCAAGCTGACCATCGACACTTCCAAGCCGCTCGTGACCGTCGTCGCCGAAACCGATGACATGGTTGAGATGCAACTGCCGCTCACGGTCAGCGAGAGCACCAACAAGGACATCGTCATCTCCCTGGCCAGCGAGGTCCTCTTCGACACGGGGCAGGACGCCGTCAAGGCCGCGGCCTACCAAACGCTGATGAAGGCCAATCATCTCGTGCGCCGCTACCCGCAGCGCAAGATCCGCGTCGAGGGCCACGCCGATAACGTGAAGATCGACAACGTGCAGTTCAAAAACAACACGGAACTCTCCAGGGCGCGGGCGCAAGCCATTATGAAGTTCCTGACCGATCAGGGGAAGATCGACGCCGGGCGCATGAGCTTTGCCGGCTTTGGAGACTCCAGTCCCCGCGCTTCGAACGACACGGAAGACGGCCGACGGCAGAACCGGCGCGTTGAGATCATCCTCGTGAAGGAAGGGAAATAGAAAATGCCCGAGATCCACTTTTTGGAGATACTGAAGCAGAGCTTCACCCTCGTCATCCTGATCGGCTGCTCATTGCTGACCTTGACCTTCGCCGTCGAACGCTGGTGGTTCTACCGTTCCGCCTCGGTGGACGTTGAGAGCTGGATGGAGAAACTGCGCAAGCTCATCGACGGCGGCAAGTACGCCGAGGCGGCCAAACTCGCGACCGACACGCCGGGGCCGGTGGCTTCTCTGGCCTCGGTCGCGCTGAGCAACCGCGGCAAGGGCAAGTCCGAGGTGGCGGCGCTTTTGGCCGCCCAGCAGATCGATGAGCGCACGCGACTCGAGCATTATCTGCCCATCCTCGGCACGATGGGCAACATGACGCCCTTCATCGGCCTTTTCGGCACCGTGCTTGGCATCGTCCGCGCCTTCCACGACCTGGCGGTCGCGGGCTCCGGCGGTCCGGCGGTGGTCGCGGCCGGCATCTCGGAGGCGCTGGTCGCCACCGCGGCGGGGTTGGGGGTGGCCATCCCCTCGGCGGCGCTCTTCAACTATTTCCTCAAGCGGGTCAAGGACATTAACTCCTCCATGGAGGCGAACTCCATCCGCCTGCTGGTCTATCTCGGAATGGCATGAACCTCCACGGGCCCAAGCGTGCCGCCTCCGTCGCGGCGATCACGGAGATCAACGTGACGCCTCTCGTCGACGTGTGCCTGGTCCTGGTCATCATCTTCATGGTGATAGCGCCCATGGCCATGCAGGCGGGCATCGAAGTGGCGAGCTCCAAGGTCGGCGCGGCCAAAGGGGAGGCCGCGCTGGCCGAAAACGTGAACGTCGTGCTCGACGAGAGAGGGCGCGTCACGGTCAACGGCCGCGGGGTGCAGTGGGAGGATCTGGGCGACATGGTGGCGGCGGCGCTCAAGAAGAGCAAGGATCAGTTGGTGAGCGTGGACGCGACGCCGAAAGCCGAAGTGGGCCGGGTGGTCGAAATTCTGGACATCGTCAAACAGAGGGGAGCGCGGCGCGTGGCGCTGCTCAACCGCTAGATGGCCGGCTCCTCGGGCGACCCGCGCGGTCCCATCACCGGGATCAACATCACCCCGCTCGTCGACGTTTGCCTCGTGCTGGTCATCATCTTCATGGTGACCGCCCCGCTGATGATGCAGCCGACTCTGCCCGTCGAGTTGCCGAAGGCCAGGACCAAGGAAGGCAAGGAAACCGACAACATCACCATCACCATCACCAAGGACGGGCAATGGGCGCTCAACGAGGCGGTCATGAGCCGCGTGTCAGTGGAGAGGGCTCTAGGCGACAAGGTCGAAGCCAGCCGCGACCGCTACGTCATCATCCGCGCCGACCGCGCGGTGCGCTACGGCGAAGCCTTGGATGCCATGCGGATGGCGCGCGCGGCGGGCGCCAAGCATTACGCGGTGGCCACCGAGCAGGTCGTCGAGGCCGGCCGATGAGCCTGGCCATGACCGACGATTCGCGGCGCCTGCAGGGCGCTGCGGCCTTCGCGTTCTCCGTGCACGCGGCGGTCCTCGGCCTCTACCTGTTCTCGGTGCTCTCGAAGTCGGCGCTGCAGACCCCGATCCTGCGTGAAGTGGAGTTCATGGACCTCAAGCCTGCCCCCGTGGCGGTTGCGCATGCGGCACCCGCCCAGGTCGCACCCCGCAGCCTCACTGATTTCTTGAAAATGGCCATGCCCAAACTCATATCCCCGCAGGAGGCCCCTTCCGTTCCGAAAGAGATCTTCAGGGAGATGTCCCCCAGCCAGGCCAAGCTCCTTGTCGACAAAGGCGCTCTCCAGCGCGGTCCCTTGCTCAAGATCGATTCCCAACAACTGGCGCGGGGCCCGGCCGCCAACCTCGGGGAGATCGCGCCCGACCGAGCGCTATCGCGAGGAAGTGCCGCCTCCACACGCCTTCAGGACGCGGCCAGAACCATTGCGCTCGACGCCGTCGGGCGCCGCGCCGTCGCTGCGGCGGGCCCGGCCATCCGCATCGAGGGCACGGCCGGCCCGGCCCGCGCCGGAATGCGCGACTTGCCCAGCGTGCCGCGCGCCGCGACCACCGGCGTAGGGATGGCGACCGCCCCGTCCGGACTGGATCTGAGGGAAGGTGCCTCACCCGCTCGCCGCGCGTCGGGTTTTACGGGCGGTGGGCCATCCATCGGCTACAGCAAGGGCTCTGGAATATCGCTGGCTGAGGGCCCCGTCGGGCGTCCGAAGACCGCGGCACTGCCCGTGGCGCCTGTTCAGTCCGCGCCCAAACCTTCCGCCGATATCGTCGCGGCGGATTCCAAGAAGGCGGTCTCTATCGCCGGGCCGCTGGCCGGGCGGAAAATCCTCTCCATGGTCCTGCCCGTGTATCCCGAATGGGCAAAGGCCAAGGGCATCGAAGCCGACGTGCTGATCCGTTTCTTCGTCGGACCCGAGGGGCGCGTGCAGGAGCGCATGCTGATCGAGAGGACTTCGGGCTACAAAGAACTCGACGACATATGTATGGAGGCGCTACAGAAAATCGTGTTCGTCCCGCTTCCGGCCGGCTCCAAGGAGGAGCAATGGGGAATCATCACCTTCCGCTTTCGGCTTACCTGATCGCCGCCCTGTCCGCGTCCGCGTGGGCCGCGGCCAAGGAAATCCCCGCAGCATCCAGCGGGGCCGTGCCCGACGTCGTCATCCAGGCCGAGGACCGCCGTCCGCTCACGCGTGAGAAGCCGCCTCTCGATTTATCCCTGAAGCTGGACCAGCCGCTGCAGGAGGACGTCGACAGCGACGACGGCGTGCGCGCGCGACTGCCGTCGGATCTCTCGCAGACCACCGCTTTCGCTCCCGGGCTGTCGCAAAGCCCGCTCTCGGCCTCGCCCTCCTCGAACTGGATCGTTGCCGCCTCGCGCGGCGAGCCCGTGCGTGTGCTGTTCCCGCGCCGCGAGCTTCAGGCCGTGGAGGCAAGCTTCACCAAGGAAGGCAAATGGGAAGTGGTCGTGGCCGACAGCCAGGGCAAGGCTTTCCGCCAGTTCTCCGGGGAGGGTCTGCCCCCGGATCAGCTCGAATTCGACGGCCGCGACGACGCGGGGGAATGGCTGGCCGTGGGACATGCCTACACGCCCGTGCTCACCTATCGCGACGGCGTCCGCGTGCGCACGGCGATGGGGCGCTCCTTCGCGCTGGCGGGCTTGAGCCTGGAGACCCCGCGCGCCATCTGGCTGGCTCCTCGCGCCCTGTTCAGCCCCGGCGCAAGCCCGGAACTCTCCCCCGAGGGCAAGACCATCCTGCGTGAAGCCTCCCAGTTGGTCCAGCGCCATTATCCCGGCATCGACCTGGAGCTGACGGTTCGCTTGGTGCGCAACGACCCGGTTTTTCTCAAAGCCGCCGGGGAGCTGTGCGTCAAGGAGCTTGCCCGCAATCTTCTGGTCAAGCCAGAGGCCATCCCGCTCAAGCTGGTCCCGGGCACTCCGGACCTCAAGGAGCGCGTTGAGTTGACCGCCGTCGTGCGCTAGTGCAGCGCCGAGCGCTTGGGCTTCGAGAAATTTCCCGAGGCGCCGAGGAGATCTATGGGAGCCACGCGCCACCAATAGACGCCGGAGGCGAGGTCTAAGTTCTTCACCGTGACCCGCTCTTCCGGCTCGAAGACGCGTTCCAGCACGATCTCGGCGAAATCCTCGGTTTTGGAGGCCTGCAGGCGGAACCCGGCGACGGTCATCCCCACCGGGAGGTGTTTGAGGTCCACGTCCAGGTCCCCGATGTCGGTCGTCACGGGCCCCGCCGTTAGAGCCGCCTGACGTTTCTCGGCGGCTGTGCGCGTCATCAAGTTCGCCGTGGTGAACTTCTCCGGGGGGCGCGGGGCGCGTCCCTCGGGGATGTCCACGGTCTGCCCTCCGGCGACCTTCACCGCCAAGCCGTTGGCGCTCACCTCGGCCAGTCCCGCGTAGACGTCGACCTTCACTTTGCCTTCCTCGACCGACATCTCGAATACGGCGTCCCTGCTGCGCGGCGCAACGGCGACGTCCCGCGCCTGCATCTTCAAGTTGAGCGCCTTAAGCTTGCCCTCCACCAGCTTCAAGTCCGCCTTGCCCTCGTCGTTGGGGGGGTCGATGACCACCAGGGAGTAGGACTCGAGGTTGAGAACCTCGCCGAATGGGAATTTGATGCGCGCTCGCGACATGGAGCCGGTCTTGAGCCAATTGCCGGGATACAGGGCCATGTGGGGCTCGGCCGGCTGCCACTCGCCGCCCTCCAGAGCGCGATACTCGACGCGTTCCTCGACGAAGGTAAGCTCGGCCGCGCGCACGGCCGGCTTAAGGATCCTCACCGGCACGCGGATCTTCATGCCGGGAAGAACGACCGTCGGATCGGATCCGATCTGTGGATTGTAGCGCGCGATCTCGCTCCACTGGGCGGGGTCCTTCAGGTAGCGGCTCGCGAGGGCCCACAGCGTGTCGCCCGGCTGCACTTGGATGGACTGGAACTTCGTCTCCTGCGCGGCCCCGGGCAAGGCGAGACCGGCCAGAAGCAGCGCGCCGGGGAGAAGCATGGTCACTGTTGGATGTTGAGGACCGCGGCCTCGAAGACGGAGATGTTCTCCCGGACGTTGCCGTTGGGGCCGATGATGCAGTTGTTCAGGCGGACCTCCGTGCCCACGGTCACGTTATCGAAAAGAATGCAGTGGTCGAGGACGGCTCCGGCGCCGATGCGGGCACGATCTCCGACCACGGTGAAGGGGCCGACCACGGCGTCGGCGGCCACGCGGCTTCCTTTGCCGATCAGCAGCGGCGGCAACAGTTTGGCCTTGGGATCAACGGTAGCGCCCCCCTCGATCCACACGCCCTTGCGCCTCTGCGTGCCGGGGATGTTGATCTTCGCCCTGCCTTCGAGGCAGTCAATCTGGCAGCGGCGGTACTCGGGAAGGTTGCCGACATCGCACCAGTACGCCTCGGTCTCATAGGCGAAGATGGGTTTCTTGAGCTTGAGAAGCTTGGGCCAGAGCGAGTGGCCGAAGTCATATATTCTATTTCTCGGTATGAGCTTGAGAACTTCAGGCTCAAAAAGATATATGCCCGTATTCACTTTGTTGGAAAAAACATCCCCCCATGATGGTTTTTCCAAGAATCCTTTGATCCGCTGGGAGGCGTCCGTGAGCGTGACGCCGTATTCAAATCTCGCATCCACGCGCTTGGTCGCCATCGTGGCGATCGAGCCGCGCGTGCGGTGGAAGGCATACATCGCCGTCAGGTCGATGTCCGAGAGCCCATCCCCTGACATGACGAAGAACGCAGCATCCTTGAAGAAGCCCTCGACCTTCTTGATCGCCCCCGCGGTCCCAAGCAGTTTGGGCTCCAGCGAGTAATTCAGCTGGAGGCTCCAGCGCGAGCCGTCGCCGCAATAGCCGCGCACCTGCTCGGGCAAGGCATGGAGGTTGACCATCACCTCCTGCACGCCATGCTTGAGAAGGTTATCAAGGACATGGTGGATGACGGGTCGGTTGACGACCGGCACCATGGGCTTGGGCGTTTCGTAGGTCAGCGGGCGCAGGCGCGTGCCGGCACCCGCCGCCAGCACCATCGCCCTCCTGGGGACCACGTTAATGCGCTCCGAGGCTGGGTGCCACCCACTTCTTGGCCAGCTCAAGCAGGGCCAGCGTGCGCTCGGCCTTGTCGCTCTCGGCGTAGACGCGCATCAGGGGCTCCGTGCCCGAGGGGCGCATCAACAGCCAGTGGCCGTCTTCCAGGACGATTTTCAGACCGTCGATCGAGATGAGCTCCTTGATCGGGGTGTTGAGGATCTTCTTCGGGAGCTTCTTGATGAGCTTCGCCGTCCAGACCGCTTTATCCGCAACCGGGCGATGGATGCGGTAGTCGATGCGCTTGTAGTGGCTGGCGCCGTATCGGGTCTCGATCTCCCTCCAGAGCTGAGAAGGGGTCTTGCCCAGGTTCGTGCACATCTCGAGAAAGACGAGCGCGGTCAGCAGGCCGTCGCGCTCGGCGATGCCGCCCTTCCAGGCGTAGCCTCCGGACTCCTCGCCGGCAATGACGGCCTCGCCCATGGCCAGGCGCTCGGCGACGTGCTTGAAGCCGACCGGCAGCTGCTCGAAGGGGAGGCCCTTCTCCTTGGCGATGCGTTCTGCCAGGTAGCCCAGCGAGACCGACTGGACAATCTTCCCTTTGAACTTCTTCTGCTCGATGAGATAGAGGCAGAGCATCGGGAAGACCTGGCAGGGCGTGAGATACTTGCCGTTCTCATCGACCAGCCCGAAGCGGTCCGCATCGCCGTCCAGGGCCAAGCCGATTGAGGCCTTGTTCTTCTTGACCGCCTCGCAGAGCGCTCCCAGGTATTGCTCGATGGGTTCGGGATGCACTCCGCCGAAGAGGGGGTCATGCTTGGCGCGGATCTCGATGAGGTGTTTGCTGTCGACGAGCTCGGCCATGAGACCGGAGCCCGCCCCGTGCATGTAGTCCACCACGAACGAGCGCTTGAGTCTCGACTTGATCCTTTTCACGTCGACGCGGCCTTTCAGATACTGGACATAGGCATCGCGAAAGGACTTGACCTTGATCTCGGCGGCACGCGTGGCAGGCGTGCGGTCGATCCAGGACTCCACGCCCTGGGTCACGTTGTCGAGCGCGGCGCGGCCATCAATCTTGATCTTCACGCCGTTGTAGGCCGGAGGGTTGTGGCTGGCGGTGACCATGATGCCCATGCCGCCCATCTTGCGCGCGAGGAAGCTGACCGCGGGAGTCGGAAGGCTCTCCGCCATCAAGGTCGGCTTGAGCTGATTGGCCTCAAGGACCTGGGCGATCTCGCGGGCGAAGGCCTCGGACTGGAAGCGTTTGTCGTAGCCGATAATCATCGGCCCCGAGATCGGGGTCTTCTTGCGCGCGTTCTTCGCCTGATCGTCCTTGACGTAGTCCGCGATCGCCTGGGCGACGCGGCGCACGTTCTGGAAGGTGAAGTCCCGGGCGATGACGCCCCGCCAGCCGTCGGTTCCAAACTTGATTGGGTCCATATTATTCTCCAGCGCGGCCGTAATCGTCGCTGAGCCGGACCACGTCGTCCAGCTCGGGTGTTGAGACTTCCAGAAGAGTCACCCGCCCATGGCGGGCCGCGAAGCGGTGCACCGTTTTTGGGGGGATGTCGAAGGCCTCTCCAGGTCCGACTCTGCGGGTCGAGCGGCCCAGGCGCAAAGTGAGCTTCCCCCTCAGCACGAAGAGGCTCTCGTGCTTGCGGCGGTGGTATTGCAGGCTCAGGCGTCGGCCTTTCTCGATGATCAGGAGCTTGCCGGCGTACTTCCGGGTGTGGGCGAAAATCCTCTCGCGGCCCCAGGGTTTCTTGACGACGCGGACCTTGGCGCTCACAGTTGGCTGTGGTCTCCGACCTTGGAGCCGCCGGCCAGGGCCGTCCCGGGACCCAAGGCGGCATGCGTGCCCACGTGGGCGCGGGCGCCCACCACGCAGCGCTCCAGGCGCGCGCCGTCGCCGATTTGAGCGCCGTCGAGAACGACGCAGTCCGAGAGTTGGGCGCCCTTGCCGATATGCACGCCGCGGCCCAGGCTCACCGCGCCGGAAAAGCGGACAAAAGGGGCCACCTTGACGCCGGGACCGGCGACGACCTTGGCGCCGTCGGAGTTATGCAGAAGCCTGGCCCCGGGGCCGGGTTTAAAAGGCGTGCGGCCCTCGATCAGGTCGAGGTGGACCTGGAGATACTTCTCGATGGTGCCGATGTCGATCCAGTAGCCGGGGGCCACCCAGCCGCCAAGCTTGGCCCCGGCGACCAGGCGCTCGGGGAAGAGGCCGCGCTCCAGGGAATAGGTCTTGCCCGCGGGGATGTGGGCGAATACCGAAGGCTCGAAGAGATAGGCGCCGGCGTTGATGGTGTTGGTTTCGACTTCGTCCCAGGAGGGCTTCTCCAAGAAGCGGCGCACGCAACCCTCCGGGTCGGTGAGGACCAGGCCGTAGAGGGTCGGATCCTTGACGCGGGTTAGCGCGATGGATATCTCGGCTTTCTTGGCGAGGTGAAAGCGCAGGAAGGCCCTGATGTCGAAGGCGTTGAGCACGTCGCCGTTCAGGATAAGCGCGGTCCCGCGCCCGAGAAATTTCTCGGCGTTCTTGACCGCACCGCCCGTGCCGAGCGGCAGCTTCTCGCGCACATAGCTCAGCTTGAGGGCCAACCGGCGCCCGTCGCCGAAGACCCGCTTGAAGTCCTCGGCGCGGTAGGAGACGCAGAGCACGGCCTCGCGGACTCCGTGTGCTTTCAGCACACGGAATTGATATTCCAGGAATGGGCGGTTGAGGACCGGCAGGAGGGGTTTGGGAGACTCGAGGGTGAAGGGGCGCAGACGAGCCCCTTGTCCGCCGATAAGGATGGCAGCTTTCATGACGCCGGATTGTACAAAAATATACTATCATGGGCGCGCTCCGATGAACGACTTCGGGACCACGGTTCACCCTTCCCGCAAGACCTTCGTCCTCAGCCTCCTGGGCGTGGTCGCCTTCTTGGCTCTCGAGGCGCTCTTGGTGCGGCATTACATCCGCACCGACACGCGTCCTCCGTCGTGGGATCAGTCGATCCACATGGAGATTGCGCTCGACTACAAAGAAGCCGTCCATGACGGGCGGTGGGGCGATCTCTGGTACCTGGCCCCCAAGCCCGGGATGCCGCCCTTCCCGCCGGCCTATCATCTCCTTCTGCGCGGCGCGTACGCCTCTTCAGACCCGGCGCGTGCCGCGCTGTGGCTGAACTGGTGTTACATGGCCGTGCTCGCCATGTCGCTTTTCGCCGTCGCGTGGCGCTTCCTTCCGGACGGACGGGCCTTGGCGGCCACCCTCGCCTTCTGCGCCGCCCCCGGCCTACAGGACCTGATGACGACGCAGCTCATGGACCTGGCTGTGGTCGCATGGGTCGCGGCCGCCTACTGGGCGCTGCTGTCGTGCGAGGGCTTCACCCTTTGGCTGCCCGCCCTCGCCTTCAGCCTTCTCCACGCGCTGGGGATGCTCCACAAGTGGAGTTATTTCAGTTATCTTCTGCCCGCCTATGTGCTCTGGGCGCGTTCGCTGTCGGACCCTCGAGCGCGCTGGAAGGCCCTGGCCGCAGCGGCGCTGTCTTTGGCCCTCTTCCTCCCGTGGTACTGGTCTCACCTCGCTCTGCTTCCCTCGCGCCTCGTCCAGGCCTCGGCGGACTTCGCCGTCCCGTTCTGGAAGGGCGACGCTTGGCTTTCCTACTTGAGACAGTCGTGCGGTTCGCTCGGGCCTCTGTTGTGGGCGCTCGGCTTCGTCGGCCTGCTCTCTCCCCGATACGCGCGACACCGGGAGAACGGCTGGCTGCTCGCCTCCTGGGTGTTTTTCTCCTATGTCTTCTGGACCGTCGTTCCCAACCGCCAGATCCGGTTTCTCCTGCCCGGTCTGGCGCCGCTCGGGGTCGCCCTGGCCTCGAGTTGGCCCGCTTTCGCGTCCTGGACGGTCGCCGCGATCCAGGTCCTGGGCGCGATCAACTTTGCCTTTGGCTGGGTCGGTCCTTTGAGGGTCAACATGCCCTTGATGCCGCTCTCTTTCTTCGAGAACCGTCCGCCGGCTCGCGAGGATTGGAAGATCGAAGAGATCCTCCGCCGCATCGAGTCCGAGCGCGACCCGACGCGGCCTCTGACCAACGTGACTCTCGTCGCCAACGACCACTACTTCAACGCTCCGACCTTCCACTGGACGCAGAGGCGCTTGAACCTGCCGCATGTCCGCATGCGGGGCGTCAACAAGAGGCTGTGCGAGCTCTCCGAGTTCCTGCTCCTCAAGGACGGCGTGATCGGTCCGGCGGGCGTCATCGGGGGGCTTCCGGAGGCCGCCACGATCGTCAAAGATCCCGATTCGTGGTTCCCTCGGGCCTACAAGGAGTCGGCGCGCTGGATGCTTCCGGACGGCAGCACCGCGGTCCTCTACCGACAGCGCCGCGACAGGAAAAGACCTGTCGCCCAGCGCCGTTTGGTCTATCCGTCCTTCGAGGCGGGCATGGCGCGCGCGCGATCCTTGAGCCTGGACTTCGGCGCTTGGGACCCCGCGCTCGGCGCTTGGAAGACCACGCGCGTCAAAGCCGTTCAGGCGGAGGTCCGCGACCTGGTGGTGCGCGACATCGAGGCGGAACTCGAGGGTTTCTCCTTCACCGGGTTCTCCCAGGGCGGTCGCGGGGCTTTCGGGTGGAACGATCTGCGCCTGATGCGTCTGACGCGGCTCAAGATCAAGAGCCTCTCGATCGACGAAGATGATCTGAGCAAGTTCCTGGAAAAACGCGTGCCCGGACTCCTGGTCACGGCCCTCAAGCTGGACGGGACTCTGACGGCCTCGGGAAGCTTCCGGGGGAAGTCCTTCTTCGTTGAGGCGGTCCCGGAGTTCGACCCCGCGGCCCGCCGCCTGAGGGTGAACGTCTTGACGCTCTCCTTCATGGGCACGCCTCTGCCTCCCGCGCTGCTGCGACCCATCAAGGAACTCGGTTTTTCCCTGGATCCGACTCCCGAGACGCCGTTCTACATCGATCTGCCCAGCTTGACCGTCAAGGACGGGCGCCTGAGCGTTCCCTGAAGCGGGCGTCTTCAGCGACGCGGGAGAGGACAGGCGAGCCCGAAGGCCGGGATGAGGGCCTTGATGCGCGGCAGGGCTTCCTCGGCGGCGCGCTCTCCGGCGGCGATGATCTCCTTGGCGCGGTGCAATTCCGTCCACGAGAAACCCTTCAGCTCCGGGCTCACCACCACATGCGCCAGATTCAGCCGCGACTGCGCCACCTCGTACTCCATCGTGTAGATCATATGGAAGAACACGTCGAAGAGGTTCGGCGCCTTCAATATCCCGGGAAGTGCGACTTCCTTGATCGCCTCCAGGACGGGACGGTCCAGCACCGACTTCGGTCGAGGCCGTCCCCCGCGCCGCGGACGGTCGCCGGCCGGCATGGTCAGGTTCACCGCAATCAGGATGTCCGCCCCCAGGTCCGTCAGCACCCTGGTCGGCACCGGATTGACCAGGCCCCCGTCGACGAGGTAGCGCCCGTTGAGGTGGATCGGAGCAAAGATCAGCGGCAGACCGCAGCTGGCGCGGATGGCCTCGGCCACGCGGCCTCTTTTTAAGACGACCTCCTCGCCCGTCTCGATGTCGGCCGCCACGACCGCGAAGGGGATGTCTAGATCCGAAAACTCCCGCGAGCCCATGTGGGAGCGGATGAAGCGCAGGAGGGTCTCGCCCTGGAAGAGGCCGGACCTCGGAACCGTCAGGTCCCATAAGAGGTTCTCGATCACCCAGGCCTTGTCGACTCGCAGGGCGAGCTGTTCGATCTCCTCGGGCTCGTAGCCGCAGGCGTAGCTGCCCGCGATCAGCGCGCCCATCGAGGTCCCCGCCAGCACGTCCACCGGGATCCCCTCGCGCTTGAAGACCTTCAGCACCCCGATCGTCGCGTGCCCGAGCGCCGCCCCCGTGCCCAAAGCCAGTCCCACGCGCACGCCCCCCAGACGCCGGGCCAGGCGGTCGATGCCGACGCGCGATTTGGGCTCGGCGGCCAGAGCCTCGTCGGGAGACCCCGTGCTCTCGAAGGTCGAGGAGACCGATTCGCTCCAAGGAATGATCACCCGCTCGGAGCCGACCAGCAGCGGCGCGTCCTCCGGCTCCAGTTCCCCCACCCAGAGCCTCAGAAGTCGTTCCGGGTCGGCCAGCAGAGGCGGGACCTCGGCCTCCTCCTGACGAAACTGCGGCCGCATCGAGTCGCAGCCGACCAGCAGCACGCGGTCCGCCTCGCTCAGGACCGCGCGCTCGACGTCTCCGCGCTCGCCGCTGCCCAGACACACCAGCGCGAAATCGTTCCCGCCGCGCACGGCATTCAGAAAAAGATAGAGAGAACCGAAGAGACGCCCTCCCAGCGCCGCGGGAAACACCGACAGGATCCGCAGTCCCGAAGGGTGCTCCTGCGAAAACTCATTGAGGGCCGCGGGATCGCGGAGGTTGGCGGCCCGCAATTCGGCCTCGCCCACGACCAGAGGCTTGAGGCCCGCGGCGCGCGCGATGGCGCCCGGCTCGAAGGCCAGGTCCACAATCAGGACACGCCTGCGCGTCTGCTCGGCCAGCGCGCGGCCCAAGGACCAG
This sequence comes from uncultured Elusimicrobia bacterium, assembly GCA_964358065.1. Classification (GTDB taxonomy): domain Bacteria; phylum Elusimicrobiota; class Elusimicrobia; order UBA1565; family UBA9628; genus GWA2-66-18. The sequence continues at coordinate 20,338 of CAYHNV010000020.1, forward strand.
GAGAAGAGCGCTCGGTCCCGGCGGGGCAGGGCCGGATCGAGGACCACGAGCTTGGAGTCCGTGCTGGAACGCGGCGCGCCGGAGCCCTGGGCAATGAGGCGATGGGCCAGCGTGCGCGAGAGGTGGAGGAGGATGGTCGGGTGTTCGCGCAGGATCTCCTCGAAGTCCTTGCGCGGCAGCTTCAGCAGTTCGCTCGTCGCGTCAAGACGGATGGTGGAAACGCGCGGGTTGCCGGTGAGCACGCCGGTTTCCCCGGCCACGTCGCCGCGGCCCAGGAAGGCGACCACGACCTCGACGCCGTCCTGCGTGCGCACGCGCCGGCACTGGCCGGAAACCATGAAATACATGGCGTCGGGCTCCTCTCCCTCGCGGAAAAGCGTGGTACCCTTCGGCAGCGAAAGGGGCTGGATGCGCGCGGCGATCTTGCCCAAGTCGTCGGCGGAGAGGCCCGCGAAAAGCGGGATCCTTTTGAGGAGCGGCTCCCAGGACGCAATCTCTTCGGGCTTCACGAATTAGTATAATCGCCGCGAGACGGCGCAGGCGAGTATCCCGATGACGGTCTTGGAGTCCCGGATCTCCCCGCGGCGGACCATGCCGAGGACCTTCTGAAACGGAACGGTGACGCGCTGAAGGAACTCGTCTTCGTCGGTGGACATGGGGCCGGGGCGCAGGCCCTCGGCGAGGTAGAGATGTACGACTTCGTTGGCAAAAGCCGGTGTCGGCCAATATTGGATGAGCGGTTTGATCTTCCTCGCCGTACAGCCGGTCTCCTCCCGCAGTTCCCGGCGCAGGCAGGTCAGGATCGACTCGCCGGGATCCAGTTTCCCCGCGGGAAGTTCGAGCGTGACTTCTCCGACGGGATGCCGATATTGACGCACCATGACAAGCGTGTTCCTGTCGAGAAAGGCGACGATGCCGACCGCGCCGGGGTGGTCGAGGAATTCGCGCGTGGCGGTCTTGCCGTTGGGCAGGCGCACCACGTCGACGCGGAGGTCGACGCTCTTGCCGCGGTAGACGGTCTTTTTTTTGACGAGACGTTCGACAAGGCCGGGGTCGTCTTTTCGCATCGAGCCGCATTATAACAAGTGTCCAAGCCCGAGTTCGTCCACCTTCACAATCATTCCGAATACTCCCTGATGGACGGGGTCATCCGCCTGTCGGACAAGGACGGCAAGCCCTCCCAAGTCTTAAAGGACCTCGCCGCCTCCGGCGCCAAGGGCTTGGCGATCACCGACCATGGCAACATGTACGGCGCCGTCGAGTTCTACTTGAACGCCAAGGCCGTGGGCTTGAAGGCCATCATCGGGGTGGAGACCTATATCTCCAAGGGCACCCGCTTCGACCGCGGCCACTCCCAAAAAGAAAACTGTCACCTCACGCTCCTGGCCAAGAACTATGAGGGCTATCAGAACCTCATGGAGCTTTGCTCGATCGCCTTCAAAGAGGGCTATTATTACGACCCTCGCATCGACAAGGAACTGCTCGCCAAGCACTCCAAGGGGCTGGTCGTACTCTCCGGCTGCCTGAAGGGCGAACTGAGCCAATCCATCCTCTCCGGCGACACGTCGCAGGCCGAGAAGCTGGTCGGCTGGTACAAAGACAACCTGGAGCCTGAGAGCTTTTATCTCGAGATCATGGACCATGGCCTGGAGAAACAGCGCCGGCTGACCTCGGCCCTGCTCGAGCTCAACCGCAGCACCGGCATCCCCCTGGTCGCGACCAACGATTCCCATTACTGGCGCCGCGACGACAACGACGCCCACGACGCGCGCGTCTGCATCGCCACCGGCCGCAAGCTGGCCGACACCGAGCGCCTGAAGTTCGA